>CAZVUZ010000066.1:0-17559 GCA_964630485.1 uncultured Ignavibacteriales bacterium | reverse complement strand
GTCATCACGGTGGACATGTTCAAGGCGGGTGAGCGCGTTGATATTACCGGTACCTCCCGAGGTCTCGGTTTTTCCGGGACAATGAAACGCCATCACTTCTCCGGCGCCAATAAGACCCACGGTCAGTCCGACCGCTGGCGGGCGCCAGGCTCGATTGGCCAGTCGTCCTACCCGTCACGCGTATTCAAGGGAATGCACATGTCCGGACGCATGGGCAACGAAAAGGTGACTACGTTGAACCTGGAAGTCGTGGAAGTTATCGAGAAAGAGAACCTGTTGCTGGTGAAGGGGCCGGTTCCCGGATTCAGGGGCGGTTTGGTTAAAATTCGTGGCACGAACCGCGGCTAACGGTGGATGTTGAAGATGAATGTTAAGGTATACAATCAGAACGGCGATGAAGTCGGATCGGTGGATTTGAAGCCCGAAGTATTCGAGATCGAGCCCAACGAGGGTCTCGTGCATCAGTACATCGTCAACTATCTGGCTCGCCAGCGTCAGGGTAATGCGTCCGCCAAGGGGCGTTCCGAAGTGCGCGGCGGCGGTCGTAAGCCGTGGCGCCAGAAGGGCACCGGCCGGGCGCGCGCCGGTACCATACGCTCACCCCTGTGGCGGGGCGGCGGTATCGTGTTCGGTCCCAGCCCGCGAAACTACGGGTACAATATGCCCAAGAAGATGAAGCGGCTGGCCATCCGTTCGGTCCTGTCCGATAAGGCGCGCTCCGAGCGCATCAAGATCCTGGATAAGATTGAATTCGCCGAGATCAAGACCAAGGCCATGGCCGGAATCGTCACCAGTCTCGACCTGGAAGGCAAAATATGCCTCTTCAGTGACGAGGGTAAGAACGATAACCTGGTGCTCTCCTGCCGCAACCTCAGGAAGATCAAGTACACCCGGGCGAACCTCGCCAACGGTTATGATCTTCTCGATGCCGAGTGGCTCGTGGTGACCAAAGCGGGTCTGGAGAAAGTGGAAGAGGTGTTCGGATGAAAGCTGATCTGCGCCGCATATTGAAAACGCACATCGCCACCGAGCGCTCGACGCAGTTGCGCGAGCGCAACAACGAATACGTCTTCGAAGTCGACAAGGACTCGAACAAGTACCAGATTCGGATGGCGGTTGAAAGTGCCTTCAAGGTCAAGGTTGAATCGGTGCGGACCATGATTGTCGCCGGCAAGATGCGTCGCATGGGTCGCAACGAGGGCAAGACCTCGACCTGGAAGAAAGCCATCGTTCGCCTGAAGCAGGGCGACGCAATAGGCATTTTTGATAACGTTTAACCTGGGATAGATGACTTAGTATGGCTATCAAGAAATTCCGTCCAGTTACGCCGTCGCAGCGTTTTCGCACGGTGCCGACGTTTGAGGAGATTACCTCGACGGTCCCCGAAAAGTCGCTGCTCAGGCCGCTGAAGAAGTCGGGCGGACGAAACAACAAGGGTCGCGTAACCGCGTTCTGCCGCGGCGGCGGCCACAAGCGGCACTACCGGGTGGTTGATTTCAGGCGCAACAAGCGCGATATTCCGGCCCGCGTGGCGTCCATCGAATACGATCCCAACCGCTCGGCGCGAATTGCCCTGCTCCATTATGTGGACGGCGAAAAGCGTTATATTCTGGCCCCCGACGGCCTGAAGGTTGATGATCGTCTCGTCGCCGGCGATAATGTCGAAAATCGCGTGGGCAATGCCATGCCGATGGGCAAGATGCTTCTCGGCACCACTGTCCATAATGTCGAATTGCGCCCCGGCAAAGGCGGCCAGCTATGTCGCTCCGCCGGCAGCCTGGCCCAGTTGGTGGCCAAGGAAGGCAAAAGCGTTACCCTGAAAATGCCGTCCGGGGAAGTGCGCACCGTGCCCGAGGTCTGCTATGCGACCATTGGCCAGGTCGGCAATATCGACCACAAGAATCTTGTCTGGGGTAAAGCCGGAGCCTCTCGCTGGCGTGGCTGGCGCCCGTCCGTGCGCGGCGTCGCCATGAACCCCGTTGATCACCCCATGGGGGGCGGTGAAGGTAGAAGCTCTGGAGGGCGTCATCCCTGCACACCGTGGGGTAAGCCGACCAAGGGCTATAAGACACGAAGTAAACGCAAGCCGACCGATCATCTTGTCGAAGATCGGCGCGCGAAGAAATAATCGGAGATTGGCAAATGCCGCGTTCGTTGAAAAAAGGACCATTTGTTGAAGTCAGCCTCATGAAGAAGATTGACGGCCTTAACACCAGTGGCGATAAAAAGGTTATCAAAACCTGGTCAAGGCGCTCAACAATCACGCCCGAGTTTGTGGGACATACGCTGGCGGTTCACAATGGCAACAAGTTCGTGCCTATCTACATCACTGAGAACATGGTCGGTCACAAGCTTGGTGAATTCGCCCCGACGCGGACCTTTCGTGGTCACGGCGGCAAATTGGCCGAGCGCAGTTCGTCGGTGAAGGGGTAAGGTGAGATCATGATTGTTAATGCTACTGCCAGACTCAGATTCGTGAGCATCCCGCCGAGGAAGATGCGTCTCGTGGCCGGGTCGGTGAAGGGGTTACCGGTTCAGAAAGCTCTGGATATTCTGAATTTCACCCCCAAGATTGCCGCCCACCACCTCGCGAAGACGCTCAAGTCGGCCGCCGCCAACGCCCTGTCGCTGGAGGGAACCGACAACCTCAAACCGGAAGACCTGTTCGTCAAGAGCATCATCGTCGAAGCCGCTCCCACCGCCAAGCGGATTCGGTTTCAGTCGATGGGACGTGTCTTCAGGTATCGGAAGCGTTTCTGTCACCTGACCATAGTCCTCGAAGGGAATATGGAAGAGGATGAGCAGCCCAAGTCGAAGAAGCGGGCGGCTCGCGCCAAAAAGAAGGCGGCGGATGAAGCTTCCGGCGAAAAAGCCGTCAAGAAGGCCACCAAGGCTCCGAAGAAGAAGCCGGCCGCAAAGACCAAGACCAAGAAAGCCGCCGTAGGTAAAGCGCCGGCGGACAGTACGATAGAAGATAAGGCTGAAGCACAGGTTGAAGCTAAGGCGGAGGCTAAGAAAGCGCCGAAGTCTAAAGCTAAAGCCAAGAAGGAAGACAGCGAATAAGTCAACCACGGTTGTTTGGCTAGCTGGGAGAACTGAATTTGGGACAGAAAACACACCCAATAGGTTTGCGCCTCGGGATCATAAAGACTTGGAATAGCAAGTGGTTTGCTTCCGGTCGAAACTTCGCCGATCTCGTCTACGAGGACATGATGGTGAAGAGGTATATCAATCGTCGATTGGACAATGCCGGGATTGCTAATATCTGCATTTCCCGCGCGCCCAAAAAGGTCAGCGTTGACATTCACACTTCGCGTCCCGGTATCGTTATCGGTCGAAAAGGCGCCGAGGTGGATAAGCTGCGTGAGGAGCTTCAGCTTCTGACCAAAAAAGACATCATGTTGAATATCGTCGAGGTGCGGCGTCCGGAACTGGCCGCCAAGCTGGTGGCCGACTCCGTTGCCCGTCAGCTGGAAGGCCGCGTATCATTTCGACGGGCCATGAAGAAGGCTCTCGCGGCGAGTATGAAAATGGGTGCCGTGGGCATCAAGATCCAGTGCGGTGGTCGTCTCGGTGGTGCGGAAATCGCCCGTGTCGAGAAATACCGTGAAGGTCGTGTCCCTCTGCATACCCTGCGCGCCGACATTGACTACGCCACTTCGACGGCGAATACCACCTACGGTACGATTGGTGTCAAGGTATGGGTTTGCCGCGGCGAGATTCTCGACACCAACGCATTTTACCGCGACGCCGAGGCGGGCGAAGAACCGCAGCGTCCGAGCGGGCCTCCCGATGGTGGCGCCGGTGCGCGTCGTCGTCGCGATCGTGGTGCCGACAAGGGACGCCGTCGTCCACGCGGACGGGTGCGCCGACCGGCCGGAGCCGGTGACGGTACGCCGCCCAAGGGTCGTCGTCCCGATGCGCCTCGCAAACCCAGGGAACCGCAAGCTGGTTCGGGACCGGCTCCCGACAGATCCGCCGGCAACAAACCGGGTGGTGGCGACACCCCCGATAAGCCAAAGGCCTGATAGCCGACTGTAATTGGAGACTTGAACGATGTTGATGCCAAAGAAGACAAAGTATCGTAAGCAGCAGCGCGGTCGCATGACCGGCAAAGCTTACGCCGGCTCATCGGTAAGTTTCGGGGAATTCGCGCTGAAGTCGCTTGATCCCTGCTGGCTGACCAATCGGCAAATCGAGGCCGCTCGTATCGCCATGACCCGTTATATCAAACGTGGCGGTAAGATCTGGATCCGTGTTTTCCCCGATAAACCGGTCACCAAGAAGCCCGCTGAGACCCGCATGGGTAAGGGCAAGGGCGCCCCGGAATACTGGGTGGCCGTGGTTAAGCCCGGACGCATTCTGTTTGAAATTGAAGGTGTCACCCTGGAGCAGGCCCGCGAGGCCCTGCGCCTGGCCGGGGACAAACTGCCGATGAAGACCAAGTTCGTCACCCGCATGGACACCGAAGGAGTCTGATAATGTTGAAGCTGCAATCACTACGGGAATCGACCAAGGACGAGCTCATCCAGAGGAAGCACGACCTGGAGGATGAGTTGTTCAACCTCAATATGCGCAGATCGATCAAGGCTCTGGATAACCCGCTGCGGTTAAGAACCATCCGCCGCGACATGGCTCGCATCATGACTGTCCTCAACGAGGATGTTCAGGGCATTCGCAAATTGGCCGAAAGCACCACGAGCATATTGCCCGCGTCGGACAAAAAGAAGAAATCTGAGGGTGAATAAGGGATATATGAATGACTGACGAGATCAAAAGAAATCGCAGAAAAGTCCGCGTGGGCCGGGTCGTTTCTGATAAGATGGATAAAACGGTGGTGGTACGTGTGGATCGTACATATCGACATGCGCGCTACGAGAAGATTTTCAGAAGTTATTCAAAGTTGTATGCGCATGACGAGGACAACCAGGCCTGCACCGGTGATACTGTGAAAGTTATGGAAACGCGCCGCCTTTCGGCCAAGAAACACTGGCGTCTCGTTGAAGTTATGGAGAAGGCCAAGTAACCGAATCGGTCAATGTGACTGTATTTTAAGGATGTTCGAGAGATGATTCAAGAATATACACAGCTGTCGGTGGCCGATAATTCGGGAGCTAAAAGGGCCATGTGTTTCCGTATCCTGGGGTCGCGTAAGAAGTACGCCAGCATCGGTGACGTTATCGTCGTCACCGTCAAGGAAGCTATCCCGGGTGGAACGGTTAAGAAGTCTGAAGTTTGCAAGGCTGTCGTCGTGCGAACCAAAGCTCCTCTGCGGCGCAAGGACGGATCTCTGATCCGTTTCTCCGACAATGCCGCGGTAATAATAAATGACCAGATGGAGCCGCGCGGGACCCGCATTTTCGGCCCCGTTGCGCGAGAACTGCGCGAGAAGCAGTTCATGAAGATTATTTCCCTGGCCCCCGAGGTACTCTAGAGACGGAGCATTATTTTATGCGGATCAAAAAAGGTGACACGGTATATGTTCGAAGCGGCGCCAGCCGGGGTAAGACCGGGCGCGTGCTTAATGTCGATGTCAAAAAACAGATGATCCTCGTCGAGGGCATCAATATGAAGAAACGCCACCAGCGGCCGACACAGAAACAGCCCAAGGGGGGAATCATCAGCATCGAGGCTCCGATTCATCTCTCCAACGTCGCCGTTTACAGTTCGACCCTCGGTGGCCCTACTAAGATATCGACCCGTAGTATTAACGAAGGTGGCAAAGTGACCAAAGTGCGCACTTGCCGCAAAACTGGTGAGCAGATTTAAGGGTATTGTGATATGGCCAGGTTGAAGAAAAAGTATCTCGAAGAAGTGGTACCACGACTGGTGAAGCAGTACCAGTACCGATCAAGTATGCAAGTTCCCCGGATCAGCAAGATCACCATCAATATCGGTGTCGGGGAAGCCGTCGAAAACGCCAAGGCGCTGGAAGCGGCCGTGGAGGATCTGACCAAGGTTACGGGACGTAAACCGGTGTTGACGAAGGCTCGCAAGAGCATTTCGAACTTCAAGCTGCGCCAGGGGATGTCCATTGGCTGCGCCGTTACTCTTCGGCGTGAGGCTATGTACGAGTTCTTTGACCGGCTCGTCAACGTCGCCATTCCGCGTATCCGCGATTTTCGCGGTATCAATCCCAAGTCGTTTGACGGGCGCGGGAATTTTAATCTGGGGCTGCGTGAGCAGTTGATCTTCCCTGAAATTGAATATGATAAAATAGATAAGATACGCGGTATGAACATCTCGATTACAACTACGGCCAGGACCGATGACGAGGCTCGTCAGCTTCTGACCGAAATGGGGATGCCCTTCCGCAAGTAGGAGACCGATGGCTAAGAAGTGCCTCTTAGAGAAACAAGCGCGCGAACCGAAGTTCAAGGTGCGCAAATACAGCCGCTGCCGCCGTTGTGGCCGGCCGCGAGCATACATGCGCCGCTTCGGCCTCTGCCGCATCTGTTTTAGACAAATGGCTCTGGCGGGTGATCTGCCGGGTGTTGTCAAGGCTAGTTGGTAGGCTGAATGGTTACTGGGAGTATTATATAATGAGTATGACCGATCCGATCGCCGACCTCCTGACCAGGGTCAGGAACGCCTCAAAGGCTCATAAGGTCGCGGTGGACGTTCCCGCCTCCAACATCAAGCGCGAGATCGTCCGCATTTTGCAGGAAAAGAACTATATCCGCGATATCGTGGAGTTACCGGACAGCAAGCAGGGTATCCTGCGTGTCTACCTGCGCTACAGCAGGGGAGACGAGCCGGTTCTAAAGGGTATCCAGCGGGTATCCCGCCCCGGCCTGCGCCGCTATCTCGACTCCGAGGAAGTTCGGCAGTCGACCTTTAATCAGCGCGGCATGACAGTTGTCTCCACCTCCAGTGGAGTAATGTCCAACTTCGAGGCGGCTCAAAAAGGCATCGGCGGCGAAGTCCTCCTGAGATGCTGGTAGTGAAAGGGTGTTAGAATGTCTCGCGTAGGAAAAATGCCGATTCCGATACCGGAAAAGACCGAGGTGACCATAGATGGCCAGGTCGTGAGTGTTAAGGGACCCAAGGGTACTTTGACCCGCGAAGTTAATGCCGCCATCACCGTCGCCATCGACGGCGATAACGTGGTCGTAACCCGGTCGACCGACCTGAAGCCGCATCGGGCCCTGCACGGCCTGACCCGGGCTCTGGTCAATAATATGGTCGTTGGCGTAAGTCAGGGATTCAAGAAGGAACTGGACATTATTGGGGTCGGGTACCGGGGAGAAGTGCAGGGCAAAATGCTGACCCTGAATCTCGGTTTCTCGCATCCCATATTTGTGATACCGCCCGACGGCGTGGATATCTCCGTCGTGCCCAAGAAGAACCGTATCATTGTCGAGGGAATCGACAAGGAACTGGTCGGTGAAGTGGCGGCCAAGATCCGCAGTTTCCGTAAGCCGGAGCCCTACAAGGGCAAAGGTGTTCGGTATGTCGATGAATATGTGCGCACCAAGGCCGGTAAGTCGGCCGGAGCGTAATCACGGTAGGTGAATAATTATGGCAGATAAGAACATTGTGAGAGCCCTCAGGGCCCAGCGTCGCCGGCGAAGAGTTCGCGGCAAGGTTCATGGCAACGGCGAAAGGCCCCGCCTGACGGTGGCCAAGTCCCTGAAGAACATCTCGGCCCAGATCGTCGATGATGAAAAAATGACCACCCTGGTCGGGGCGTCCTCCAACTCCAAAATCGTGATTGGGGAGTTGAAAGAGGGGTTAAAGAAAACGGAAATCGCTACGAAGGTTGGTGAAATTCTGGCTCGTTTGGCCAAAGAAATGGGCATCGAGCAGGTCGTCTTCGACCGCAACCAGTATCGTTTCCACGGCCGGGTCAAGGCCCTGGCCGACGGTGCTCGCAAGGGCGGGCTGAAGTTTTAGAATAGAAGTATTTGTAATAGATTATCGAGAAGAGGTACAGATTGCCAAGGTTTGAAATGGAAGGCCTCGAATTCGAGGAGAAAGTGATCAATGTCAACCGCGTCGCCAAAGTGGTGAAGGGCGGACGTCGCTTTTCCTTCACGGCACTGGTTACCGTCGGTGACAAGAACGGCAAGGTGGGTCTGGGACACGGTAAAGCTCCCGAAGTTTCGGAAGCTATCCGCAAGGCGACCGAGGCGGCCAAGAAGACGATGACCAAGATGAACATCTCCGGGGGCACTATCCCGCACCGGGTCGATGGTCGTTTTGGCGCGACGACGGTAATGATGCGACCGGCCTCGGCCGGTACCGGTGTCATCGCCGGCGGAGCCGTCAGGGCCATTCTCGAGTCTCTGGGTATCCAGGACATCCTGACCAAGGTGCTCGGGAGCCGTAATCCCAATAACGTTGTGAAGGCTACGATGAATGGCCTTCAGAGCTTGCGCACCAGAGAACAGGAAGACAGTTTCCGCGAGGAGGCTTGAGGACGTCGACTAGATCATGGTGGAACTAATGGCCAGACTAAAAATAACACAGATCAGAAGTACGATCGATCGTAAAGAGCCCCAGAAAAGGACCATCAAGGCCCTGGGCCTCGGCAAGCTCAATCGTACTGTTATACACAACGACACCCCGCAAATTCGCGGAATGGTTCGTGCCGTCAGCCACCTGGTGACGGTAGAAGAGGTTGACTGAGGGTAACAGAGGCACTTATGGAACTGCACAATTTGAAGCCGGCCGAGGGCTCCACCCAGAAACGTATGCGCGTGGGCCGAGGCACCGGCAGTGGCAAAGGTAAGACTTCCGGACGTGGCCATAAGGGCGCCGGATCGCGCAGTGGATTCAGGAGCAAAGGCGGCCGTGAAGGCGGACAGATGCCGTTGCACCGTCGTATACCGAAGCGCGGTTTTACCAATATTTTCAAGAAGGAATTCCAGGTCATCAACGTCGCTGACTTGGCTCGTCTCGAACCCGGTGATGTTACCGGTGAGACGATGCACACGGGCGGGTTGGTCAAAAAACTCGACCTGCGAATAAAGGTCCTTGGAAACGGCGATGTCGAGAAGGCATACAACGTCAAAGCCAGCGCCTTTTCCAAATCAGCTATCGCCAAAATCGAAGCGGCGGGCGGAAAAGCTGAGGTGGTTTAGTGTTAGAGACATTCAAGTCGATCTTCAAGGTTGAAGAGCTTCGCAGAAGGATTTTGTTTACGCTCGGATTGCTGGTCGTCTACAGGATTGGCGGTCACATCCCAACCCCAGGCGTCGATGGCACTATTCTCACACAGGCCCTGTCGTCAAATTCAATCTTCGGCTTGTTGGATCTCTTTGCCGGCGGTGCATTTGCCAAGGCGACTATTTTCGCCCTCGGCATTATGCCGTACATCTCCGCCTCCATTATGCTCCAGTTGCTCGGCGCCGTGGTGCCATACTTGCAGCGACTGCAGCGTGAGGGAGAGGAAGGCCGGCGCAAGATCACCCAGTACACCCGTTATCTCACGGTCGCCATCGCGGCCCTGCAGGCATGGGGTACGGCCAGCTTCCTGACCACGATTAATCTCGGCGGTGTATCCGCCGTTCACATGAATACGGCGGCCTTTATACCGCTGACCATTATTACCTTTACCTGCGGCTGTATTTTCATTATGTGGCTCGGCGAGCAGATTACGGAGAGGGGGATCGGCAATGGAATTTCGCTGATCATCTTCATCGGTATTATTGCCCGCTTCCCGGACGCTGTGGTGGAGGAGTCGCTGATGGTCTGGCACGGCAGCCGTTCGTTCCTTTTGGAAGTGTTTATGGTCGTCATGATGGTGGCCATTATCGCGGCGGTTATCCTGGTTACTCGCGCCCAGCGCAAGGTGCCGGTGCAGTATCCGCGCAAGGTGGTCGGTCGCAGAGTTTTCGGCGGCGCCACGACGCATCTGCCGCTGTCGGTTAACTCCGCCGGTGTTATCCCGATCATTTTCGCCCAGTCGATCATGTTTCTGCCATCGACGGTGGCCCAGCTGTTCCCTGGTACGGAGTGGATCCAGAACCTGGTGGCGGTATGGCTTGCCCCCGGCGGATTGTGGTACTCGATCATCTACGGCTTGATTATCGTGTTCTTCGGCTATTTCTATACGGCCATTGTTTTCAATCCGATGGAGATCGCCGACAACATGCGCAAGAACGGTGGCTATATACCGGGCATACGGCCGGGTAAGAACACCTCGGAGTATATTGAGAAAATTCTGACGCGAATCACGCTCCCGGGCGCGATCTTCTTCGCCGCTATCGCCATTCTGCCATGGGTACTCATTGCCCGGGCGAACGTCAACTTCTTCTTCGGCGGTACCGGACTTCTGATCGTGGTTGGTGTGGCTCTGGATACTCTTCAGCAGATCGAATCGCATCTGCTCATGCGGCACTATGACGGCTTCATGAAGAAGGGTAAGATTCGCGGGAGGTCAATGTAGAATGAATTTGGTTTTCTTGGGTCCTCCAGGATCCGGCAAAGGTACGCAGGCGGCGCGCCTGTCGAAAAAGATGAATATCGTGCACCTGTCCACCGGTGATCTTCTCCGCGATGCGGTCAAGAACGGCACGGAACTGGGCAAGCAGGCCGAAGGTTACATGAAGAAGGGCGAACTGGTCCCCGACAGCCTGATCATTGGCCTGATCGAAGACAAAATCGCCGCCGGCGCGCTCAAAAACGGTTTTATCCTGGATGGCTTTCCCCGGACGGTGCCGCAGGCCGAAAGCCTCAAGGCTATGTTCGTAAAGAATACTATGAAGCTGGATAACGCTGTTCTGATCGCCGTCTCGGACGATGAAATTGTGCAGCGTCTCTCCGGTCGTTGGTTTTGCCCGACGTGTCAGCGGACGTACAACTACCCCGCCAACGTTCCGAAACAGGAAGGCGTTTGTGACGACGATGGTGACAAGCTGATGCGCCGTCCCGATGACGAGGAAGATGTGGTGCGCAATCGCCTGGAAGTCTACAAGAAGCAGACCCAGCCGATCGAGGATTTTTACCGCAACGAATCGGTCCTGGCCGAAGTGCGGGGCGAGGACACGCCCGACAACGTGTTTGAAGCGATTGTCAAGGTGTTGAGTTAGTGGAGAATTGAGTTGTGATTAAGCTGAAGAACAAAGAGCAGATTGAACTCATGCGGGGCGCCGGTCGCGTGGTGGGCAAGACCCTGGCCATGGTGGGTGAAACCATCGCGGCGGGCATGACCACCGCCGAGCTGGACCGTATCATTGAAGAGTATATCCGTTCTCTCGGCGCCGTGCCCGGCTTCAAGGGTTACCATGGTTTCCCTGCTTCAGCCTGTATTTCGATAAATGAAGAAGTGGTTCACGGTATTCCCGGCAAACGCGTCATCAAGGAAGGTGATATCGTGTCGGTGGATGTCGGTTCCATACTTGATGACTATTACGGCGACTCCGCCAGTACTTTTGCCATCGGAGAGGTTTCCGATGACAAGCTGCAGCTGATGGATAATACCCGACGTAGTTTGCAGGCCGGTATTGACATGGCGAGAAAAGGCAATAAATTGGGACAGATCTCGGCCGCCGTTCAGCAGGTTGCGGAGTCCGAGGGATATGGTGTCGTCCGAGCCCTCGTCGGACACGGCATCGGCCACCAAATGCACGAGGAACCGCAGGTGCCCAATTACGGGTCGCCCAGTGCCGGGCCGAGACTGGAAATCGGTATGGTCCTGGCTATCGAACCGATGATCAATCTGGGCACCCATGAAGTTTACACCAAGCCGGACGGATGGACGTATGTGACTTCTGACGGCAAGCCGTCCGCCCATTTTGAACATATGGTGGCTATTACCGAAAATGGACCGGATCTTTTGAGTATACCCTGATAGGAGTTTATGGCCAAAGAGGAAACAATTCAGGTAGAGGGAAAGGTTATTGAACCGCTCCCGAACGCAATGTTCAAAGTTGAACTGGACAATGGGCACGTTGTGCTGGCGCATATATCCGGGAAAATGCGTATGCACTTCATCAAGATCCTGCCCGGCGACCGGGTGACGCTTGAGCTTTCCCCCTACGATTTGAGCCGAGGACGCATAACCTATCGTTACAAGTGACATTGACCCAAGATGGATAGATAAAATGAAAGTACGTTCTGCAATCAAAAAACGCTGCGAACACTGCATTATCGTGAAACGAAAAGGTGTTCTGCGGGTTATCTGTAAGAAGAACCCGAATCATAAGCAGCGCCAGGGCTAAAGAATATTTGTGTTAGTTGATAGATCAAGGAGTTGCAATTGGCTCGTATCGCCGGTGTAGATCTGCCGAGAGATAAGCGGATAGAAATTGGGTTGCGGTACATTTATGGTATCGGCCCGTACATTGCCAGCCAGATTCTGGCTAAGACCAAAGTCAGCCCGGATACCCGGGTCAACAAACTGACCGATGACGAGGTCGCTCGTCTGCGAAGTGTTATTGAAAACGATTACAACGTTGAAGGTACCCTGCGCGGAGAGATCTCGATGAATATCAAGCGTTTGATAGATGTCGGCAGTTATCGCGGTCTGCGGCATCGCCGCGGTCTCCCGGTCCGGGGTCAGCGCACCAAGACAAACGCTCGCACGCGGAAGGGTCCGCGCCGGGCTATTGGTGGCCTGAAGAGAAAACCTCCGGGTAAGAAGTAAACAACGATTTAAAGTACAGAGGTGTTGAGTGGCGGATCCTAAGAAAAAAGGACGCACCAAGAAGAAGGCACGCAAAGTCGATGCCAACGGCGTGGTACACATTAAGGCCACGTTCAACAATACCATTATCACGGTGGCCGACAGCACGGGCAAAACCATTTCGTGGGCCAGTGCCGGAAAGGTGGGCTTCAAGGGTTCCAAGAAGTCAACTCCGTTTGCGGCACAGCTCGCCGGGTCGAACTGCGCCAAAGAGGCCATGGATATGGGACTGCGTCGAGTTGAGGTTTGGGTCAAAGGACCCGGTTCCGGTCGCGAGGCAGCGATCCGGTCGCTTTCGGCAGCCGGCCTTGATGTGTCGGTCATTAAAGATGTGACACCGATTCCACACAACGGTTGTCGTCCGCCGAAGCGCCGTCGTGTATGATTTGGACTATTATTTTTGTTAACCAGGAGTATTGATGGCTCGTTATCGTGATGCCAACTGCAAACTATGTCGCCGTGAAGGTGAAAAGCTCTTTTTAAAGGGCACCCGCTGTATGACCGAAAAGTGCGCCATTGAACGGCGCCAGTATGCCCCGGGTCAGCACGGCCACACCATGCGTCGTAAAGTTTCGTCGTACGGGTTGCAGTTACGCGAAAAACAGAAGTTGCGCCGCATTTACGGCCTGCTGGAAAAGCAGTTCAGCAACTACTTTAAACTCGCCGATCGCAGATCCGGCGTGACAGGTGAAATTTTGCTTCAGATCCTGGAGTCGCGCTTGGATAATCTCGTCTACCGGCTCGGTTTCGCACCGTCGCGCAAAGCTGCGCGTCAGCTGGTAAGGCATCGCCATGTGACGGTCGATGGTCGCATCGTGGATATCCCATCGTATTTGATCAGGCCGAAGCAGGTGATGAAGATCAAGGACAAGTCGAAGAATCTCGATTTGATCCATGCGTCTCTTAAGGAAGTTGGTCGGGGTGACGAAATACCGTGGCTGCGTCTCAACAAGGCGGCTCTTGAAGGTGAGTTGCTTGAGGTGCCACAGCGGGCGGACATCCCCCTGAGCGTTAACGAACAGCTTATCGTCGAGCTGTATTCCAAGTAGGCACTTAATCCCTGTGGGAGGTTCCCAGTAATATGAAATGGAAGCCATTGACTATGCCCAAGGAGATTGTTAACGATCAATCTTCGGCCACGGACAACTATTCTCGCTTTGTAATCGAACCTCTGGAGCGGGGATACGGGCACACTTTGGGCAACTGTCTGCGCCGGGTGTTGCTGTCCTCAATCCAGGGGGCGGCCGCCGTATCAATGCGCATTGGAGGAGTGCTTCACGAGTTCTCCACCGTCAAGGGCGTCTTTGAAGACGTTACCGACATCGTCCTGAACATCAAGAGTATCCGCGCCCGTATGTACGCCGACGAGATGCGCACCCTGACGATCAAGACCAGTTCGAAGGGGGCGATCACGGCGGGCATGCTGCAAAGCGATGCCGAGGTGGAAATCCTTAACCCCGATCAGCCTATCTGTGAACTGACCGAGGATATCGATTTCGAGATGGAGGTCGATTTCGACTCCGGTCGCAGTTATTCGGTTGCCGAACAGAATAAGCGGCCCGATGCTCCGGTGGGGACTATCTTTGTCGACAGCCTCTTTTCACCGGTGTCCAAGGTCTCCTACAACGTTGAAAACACCCGCGTCGGTCAGCGCACCGACTACGATCGTCTGATCCTGGAAATCACCACCGACGGCGCCATTACGCCGGAGGATTCCCTGAGCTACGCCGCCAAGCTGGTCAAGGACCACCTGCAGCTATTCATCCATATGGATGAAGAAGTCATGGTGGAGGAAGAGCCCGAAGAGGACGAGGAAACTCTGCGCGTACGCGGTATGCTCAAAACCCGCGTGGACGAACTGGAGCTTTCAGTGCGCTCCTCTAACTGCTTGCGGGCAGCCAATATACAGTCCATACAGGACCTGGTGACCAAGAGCGAGGCCGATATGCTCAAGTATCGTAACTTCGGCCGCAAATCACTTAACGAGATCTCCACCATTCTTGAAGAAATGGGTCTTTCCTTCGGGATGGATATCTCATCGTACATTGAAAACGAAAATTCATAGCAGGTATCTGGCGAGAACAACATGGGACATCGCGATAAAGTACACAAACTCGGACGCACACGGTCACACCGTGAGGCAATGCTGGCCAATATGGCCATGTCGCTCTTCACGCACCGCATAATCAAGACCACCGACGCCAAGGCCAAGGCCCTCAAGCCGGTTGTGGATCGCTTGATTTCGACGGCGAAGCAAGACACCCTGGGGGCACGCCGCCAGGTGGCAAGAACAGTCAAGAACAAACAGGTCTTCAAGAAGCTCTTCGACGAGATCGTACCCCAGTTCGGTGAAAGAACATCCGGGTTCTCGAGAGTTATCAAGCTTGGTGTCCGGCGCGGCGACGGCGCCTCTCTGTCGGTGGTGGAACTACTGACCGAGAAGCCGGAAGAAACCAAGGACAAGAAAGCCAAGAAGAAAAAGAAGGCTGCTGCCGCCAAATAGCCGGCGACCTCGCGGTTTTCCCTGTTCTCTCGAATTCAAGGGTCGGCGCTTAGGGCGACGACCCTTAATTTTGCCTGCTGCTATCCCCGCCCGCATCTCTTTTTTTGCCAACAGCCAGTCAGCAAATCCTTGTGCCGGCGTTTTCAATCTGTTATATAAACAGAGGCGAACCGAAGCTTTATATGTTGCTATGAAACGCTTGCACACATTGGCGTTACAAGGAGAGTAACACAATTTATGATCATTAACGCGTTGTGAGGGGTTATGTCTGAACAAGTCAATGTTCCGGGTATGCCGGAGAAAAAGGGGATGTCCAAGGGCTGTCTTGTAGCTTTGATCGTGGTCGGGGTGTTGCTGGTTATGATTATTGCCGCCGTCGCCGTCTGTTACTGGAAGAAAGACGAATTGCTCAAAGCCGGCACCAATGCCATGATCAATTCCATTAAAACGGAACTCCAGAGCAACCCGGTCGAGGGCGCCGATGCGGAGCGTTTTAACCGCGTGGCCGATGCTTTCATGGCTCGCATGGATTCCACCGACATCGACCTGCAGAAATACGGTGCTTTCGCCCAGGAAGTCCAGGCTGTCATGCAGGATAAGGTGATTGAGCCGGAAGAAGTGGAAGACATGATTCAGTCCATGGTTCAATACTTCCCGGAACTGGATTCGCTAGCCGTTCCCGATGAGATGCCGGAAGCGGTCATCGACAGCACCATGGTTGACTCAATGGTACCCGAAGAACAGTAACTCGCCTGCAGGAAGAACCGAACCAGGGTATGTCCGGCAGGAATCCGGGGTTGTCAGAGGCGGCGGCCGGCGTGGTTTTTGTTCGGGGATGCCAGGCTTGAGAATATGTCGGTAACAATATCAGCAGTAATACTCGCCTACCTGATCGGCGCCGTGCCGTTCGCTTTGATAGTCGCCCGGCTTCACGGTATCGAGGATCTCAGGAAGGTTGGTTCCGGCAATGTCGGCGCCACCAATGTCTGGCGTGTGGCAGGGAAGGGAGCGGCCGCCTGGGTCTTTTTCGGTGATATCGGCAAAGGTGTTCTGGCCGTGTTGCTGGCCCTCTACGTCACGAATCATTTCGAGTATGCCCTGATGTCGCGCGAATTGCTATTGGTTAGCTGTGCTATCGCCGCCGTACTGGGCCACGTTTTTCCGGTCTACCTTGGTTTCAAGGGCGGCAAGGGAGTCAACACCGGTCTGGGGGCGATGATCACCCTGCTCCCCGTACAGGTCTTGATCGCCCTGGTCGTTTTCGCCATCGTCCTCGCCGTATGGCGCTACGTTTCTCTGGGATCGGTGGTGGCGGCCGTGACCCTGTTTGCCGTGGTCGCTTTGCAAAGGGGCTTTGAGCTGGGATCGGTGGATACGGTTTATTTCTACGTTACATTGGTTCTGGCGATACTCATAATCCTGACGCATCGCCATAATATCGGCCGTCTTGTGCGGGGTCGGGAAAACCGTTTCTCGTTCTCGTCCCGGACCGGGGGAGGAGGCATCGATGTTTAACCGTGTGGCGGTACTCGGGGCCGGTTCCTGGGGGATGGCGATCGCGCGCCTGCTGGCAACCAACGGTGCCGGCGTGACCCTGTGGGAGTTCGATGTCTCGGAGTTTCGCAGATTGCAGGAGCACCGGGGTATCCCTGACAAACTCGCCGATTTCCGCCTTCCGGACGAGATTGCCCTGACCAACGAATTGCCCGAGGCGGTCGCCGGCGCGGACCTGATAGTTATGGCGGTGCCGTCCCAGGTCCAGCGGTCGGTACTGTCAAAACTTCCCGGTCTTCTGCAGGAGCGGGTAGGCATTGTCAATCTGGCCAAGGGTGTCGAGACGACAACGCTCAAGCGCATGTCGCAGGTTATTAGGGAAGAGCTGGACCATCCGCCGGAATTGATAGCCACCCTGTCAGGTCCGTCGCATGCGGAAGAGGTTGTCCGGGATATGCCCACCACGGTGGTGGCGGCGAGCAGCGGCGCCGAGTTCGCGGTTGCTTTGCAGGAATTGTTCAGCACCAGTAGTTTTCGGGTATACCGCAGTGACGATGTCATCGGCGTGGAGTTGGGCGGGGCCCTCAAAAATATCATCGCCATCGCGGTGGGAATTGCCGACGGTCTCGGCATGGGCGACAACACCCGCGGGGCCCTGATCACGCGCGGCCTGGCCGAAATCGCCCGCCTGGGAGTAGCTCTGGGAGCTCGTCCGGAGACCTTTGCGGGTCTCTCGGGTATCGGAGACCTGGTTACCACCTGCACTTCCCGGCACAGCCGCAACCGGCATGTCGGCGAGAAAATCGGCCAGGGTCTGAAGCTGACTGAGGTCCTGGAGCAAATGACCATGGTGGCCGAAGGTGTCGAGACTACCCGCTCGGGCTACCGGCTCGCGGCCGACCAGGGTGTTGAAGTGCCGATTACGGTACAG
>CAZVUZ010000065.1:0-17698 GCA_964630485.1 uncultured Ignavibacteriales bacterium | reverse complement strand
TTTGTCAGAAAGATCCTCAGCTGGGCCAGGGTGCCGGTGCCGTTTCGTATATGCACAACCTGCGGCCAGCAAAAATCATTGCCGTGGATCAAATCCAGTAAACTTGAGAGTCCCCACAATATATGGGGAGTCCTCGGTCGAATGGCCCTCGAGGTGTTATTCTTCCGGTCGCTGTTTCGTAACACCAGATCTGAGCTCAAGGAAGGGCCGAGACTGGTCTACACACCCAGCAAATGGCTCTGGGCGGCGGGACTGGCCTTCCACTGGACATTCCTCATCGTATTCATAAGGCATTTCAAGTTCTTCGCCGAGCCGGTACCGCAATTCGTTATGATTATCGAGTCGCTCGACGGTTTCTTCCAGGTCGGTTTGCCGATCCTGTTTTTGACTGATGTCGTCATCGTCGCCGCCGTCGGCTTTTTGCTTCTACGCCGGCTTTTCGATGCCAAGCTGCGCTATATCTCTCTGGCCGCGGATTATTTCCCGCTGCTGTTGATCCTGGGTATCGCCTGTACCGGTATCCTGACGCGCTACTTCACCAAAACCGATATCGTCGGCGTCAAGGAACTTGGCATGGGGTTAATCAGTTTCCACCCGGTTGTTCCGGACGGCATCGGGACGATTTTTTACATTCACCTTTTTCTGGTGTGTGTTTTGTTCGTGTATTTTCCGTTCAGCAAGCTCATGCACCTGGGCGGTGTGTTCTTCAGTCCGACCAGAAATCTGGCTAACAACAATCGTGTGCGCCGGCATGTCAACCCGTGGGATTATCCGGTTAAGCTCCACACCTACGAGGAGTATGAAGACGAGTTCCGCGATGTAATGAAGGCTGCCGACATGCCGCTGGATAAGGAATAGCTATGGCAGAGAAGATCAAAACACCGGAAGAAATGGCGCAGATAAATTACCATCCGCCGAAAACGAAGAAGTGGATGGACCCGGCGGTGGAGTTCAAGCGAGGTTTTTACAACTATGCCGCCGATCCGGAAAAACAGAAATACATCGACCAGCCTTTCCCGCGCAAATGGAACCCTATGGACGACGACTGGACATTGCCGGATGGCTGGGAACAGATCATCCTGAAGGGGTTCAAGGACCGTCTTCAGAAATACCGTTCACTGAGAGTGTTCATGGATGTCTGCGTGCGCTGCGGCGCCTGCGCCGACAAGTGCCACTTTTTCATCGGCGGCGGCGATCCGAAAAATATGCCCGTACTCAGGGCGGAGCTTCTGCGCTCGGTTTACCGCAATGATTTCACCACCGCGGGTAAGATCCTCGGCAGTATCGCCGGTGGACGCAAGCTGACGGTGGGGGTGCTCAAGGAATGGTTCTACTATTTTTACCAGTGCACCGAGTGTCGTCGCTGTTCGGTATTCTGCCCGTACGGCATCGACACCGCCGAGATCACGATGATGGCCCGGGAGCTGATGAACCTTGTCGGCCTCAGTATCGAATGGATCGGTACGCCGGCGGCCAATTGCTTCCGCACCGGCAATCATCTCGGTATCCTGCCGCACGGTTTCAAGGATAGTATCGATTTTGCCGTTGACGAATTGGAAGAACTTACCGGCATCAAGGTCGATGCTCCGATAAACAAGAAGGGCGCCGAGGTACTCTTTATAGCCCCGTCGGCCGACTACTTCGCCTCGCCGCACTATTATACGCTGCTCGGCTACCTGGCCCTGTTCCACGAGATCGGCCTGGACTATACCTGGAGTTCCTACGCCTCCGAGGGCGGCAATTTCGGGCTCTTCCATTCGGCCGACATGATGAAACGGTTGAATTCCAAGATCTATATGGAGGCCAAACGTCTGGGCGTGAAGTGGATCCTGGGCGGTGAGTGCGGCCACATGTGGCGCGTCATTAACCAGTATATGGATACGCTCAACGGCCCTGCGGATTTCCTTGAAGAACCGGTTTCGCCGATCACGGGCACGAAGTTCAAGAACACCACCGGCACCAAGATGGTGCACATCATGGAGTTCACCTCGGACCTGATTCGCAACAATAAGCTGGTGCTCGACCCGCGACGCAACGACCACTGGAACGTAACCTTCCATGACAGTTGCAACCCGGCCCGCGCCATGGGCCTGATCGAGGAGCCGCGCTACGTGATTCGCAACGTTTGCAACAAGTTCCACGAGATGCCGGAAAACACCATCAAGGAGCAGACGTTCTGCTGCGGCAGCGGCGCCGGTCTTGGCACCGACGAGAATATGGAAGCCCGCCTGCGCGGCGGCATGCCCCGGGCGAACGCCGTCAAGTATGTGGCCGACACCTTTGATGTGAATATGCTCCTGTGCATATGTGCTATCGACAAGGCAACCTTGCCGCCGCTGATGGACTACTGGGTGCCCGGCACCGAGGTCGGCGGCATTCACGAGATGGTCGGTAATGCCCTGATCATGAAGGGGGAGAAGCGCACGACCGACTTGAGGGGCACACCCTACAACGACGAAAGCGAGGAGGGTGACGACGATGCATGATTCCGGAAAAGTCATTCTCGGCCTGGTCATTTTCCTGGTCCTGATCACCTTCCCGATCTGGTACAATGTCGCGGGCGGGACGGCCACCTATCGGCCGGAGCTTGAAAAAGCGGCCCGGGGTGACGAATGCGTGAGGGATACCGAATACATGACCGGTCAGCATATGGATCTTTTGAATGACTGGCGGGACGAAGTCGTTCGCGACGGCGATCGCTTCTTCACCGGTCCCGGCGGCGAGAGGATGGAGAAGAGCCTTACCAACACCTGTCTCGACTGCCATGTCAACAAGGACAAATTCTGTGACCAGTGCCACAATTACATGGGTGTAGATCCCTACTGTTGGGACTGTCATATCGTCCCGAAGGAGATTATGTGATGGGTATCAACAGACGAGGCTTCTTGAAGGTTTCGGGACTGACGGCCGTCGGTCTCGCGGGTGGCTCGGTCAGTAAGGTGTTTTCCTCCGATGAAGATACCCTGCAACTGGCTCCCGATGCGCCCCGGGCGCCGCTGACGGCGCGTCGCTGGGCGATGGTGATTGACGTTCGCAAGTGCATGGAGCAGGAAAACTGCAACGATTGCACCAACGCCTGCCACCTGACTCACAACGTGCCCGATTTCGGAAATCCCAAGGATGAAATCAAGTGGATCTGGAAAGAGACCTTCGGGCATGCGTTTCACGACCAGAAGCACGAATTCCAAACCGAAAAACTCAAGCACCTGCCTACGCTGGTGCTCTGCAATCACTGCGATAATCCGCCCTGCGTCCGCGTGTGCCCGACGAAG
Source organism: uncultured Ignavibacteriales bacterium (assembly GCA_964630485.1). Lineage (GTDB taxonomy): Bacteria > Zixibacteria > MSB-5A5 > GN15 > FEB-12 > JAJRTA01. The sequence goes on along the minus strand of CAZVUZ010000065.1, from coordinate 14,426 downwards.
GCCACCTACAAGCGCGATAAGGACGGGGTGGTGATGATGGATTGGCACCGCTGCATCGGCTGTCGTTACTGCGTCGTGGCTTGCCCCTATGGTTCGCGCAGTTTCAACTGGCGCGATCCTCGGCCGTTTATCAAAGACATGCAACCGGATTTCCCGACTCGTACCCGCGGGGTGGTCGAAAAATGCACCTTCTGCGAAGAACGCCTGGCCCGCGGCCAGATGCCGGCCTGCGTCGAAGCCTGCAAACACGGAGCCCTCCACTTCGGCGACCTGGAAGACCCCGAGTCCGAGGTGCGCAAGTTGCTGAGTGAAAACTACTCCATAAGGCGTAAGCCGAATCTCGGTACGAACCCCGAAGTTTACTATTTAGTGTGAGGTCCCTATGCTAGAGAAAGCTCTTACTGGAGATAAAAAGTACTGGAGTTGGGTGATCTCGCTGATGGTGCTCATCGGGGTCGGGACGCTGGCGTATCTCAGGCAGTACAACGAAGGCCTGACGGTCACCGGTCTCAGCCGCGACGTCACCTGGGGTTTTTACATTGCCCAGTTCACTTTCCTGGTTGGTGTGGCCGCCTCGGCGGTGATGGTTGTCCTGCCGTATTACCTGCACAATTACAAGGCGTTTGGCAAGATCACCATTCTCGGTGAGTTCCTTGCCGTCGGCGCCGTCATTATGTGTATGACCTTCATTTTCGTCGACATGGGCCAGCCCTTCCGCATCCTGAATGTGTTTTTGCACCCGTCGCCGAATTCGATGATGTTCTGGGACACCGTGTCCTTGAGCGGCTACCTGTTTTTGAATGTCCTGATCAGTCACTACACTCTCGATGCCGAGCGCAAAAGTATGGCGCCGCCGAAGTGGATCAAGCCCTTTATCGTCCTGTCAATCCCGTGGGCTGTCAGCATTCACACGGTTACGGCCTTCCTGTATTCGGGTCTCGGGGCCCGTCCGTTCTGGCTAACGGCCATCCTGGCCCCGCGCTTCCTGGCCTCGGCCTTCGCCGCCGGTCCGGCGCTGTTGATCCTATTCTGCCTGATATTGCGGAAGACGACCAAATTCGACGCCGGCCGTGAGCCTATCCAGAAAATGGGCATCATCGTCACCTACGCCATGTGCGTCAATGTCTTCTTCGTGTTGATGGAATTGTTCACGGCTGCCTACAGCGACATACCCGAACACCTTGAGCATTTCAAGTTCATGTATCTCGGACTGGAGGGCAATACTACCCTGGTGCCGTTCATGTGGGTGTCGTCAATCCTGGCGGTGCTGTCGCTGGTGGTGCTGTTGATCCCGAAGATGCGGAAAAAAGAGTCAATGCTGGCCGTTGCCTGCGTCATGGTTTTCCTTTCGCTCTGGATTGACAAGGGCCTGGCCCTGATCGTCACCGGTTTCATTCCCTCAGTGCTCGGGTCCATCCCGACCTATTTGCCGACAGCGACGGAATTGCTGATTTCGCTGGGGATTTACTCCCTAGGGCTGTTGATTGTAACCGTATTGTATAAGATCGCCCTGTCGGTGCGCGGTGATGTCAGTGTCAGCCGTATTGTCAAGGAGGAGAACAAAGCCGTAGGAAGTGCTCGCTAAGACACAAGACATGTACGCGAATCGGCAAGGCCGGCTCGCATTCGATAGATACCAGACATGGAGGCGGGGTTGTTCTTTGAACAACCCCGAACTTATCTGTACTCATGAGTGACACTATAGAAAAATCGGATGTAGTAATTATCGGCGGCGTCGCCTGCGGGCCGAAAACCGGCGCCACTTTGGCCCGACGTATGCCGGGTGCCAAAATTACATTGTTTCAGAAAGAGACCCGTGTCTCCTATGGCACCTGCGGTATGCCCTATTTCGCCTCCGGTGATGTCGGCAGTTTCCTGGAACTGACCACGACGTCTTACGATGTTCCCCGCACGCCCGAGTTCTTCAAATCGACCAAGGGCTTCGACGTGGTGACCGAGGCGGAAGTGACGGCCATTGATCGCGAACGCAAAGTCGTGGCGGTCAAAATGCTGGCCACCGGTGAGACCTCTGAACACGGATACGGCAAGCTGGTCCTTGCGACGGGGGCCGTACCGAACAAGCCGCCCTTTCCCGTGCCCGATTCGGAGAAAGTGCGTGCGTTTACCCGCCCCGAGGACGCTATCAACTTCCGGCAGGCGGCCCAGACCGGAGAGGTTGGCAAGGCTGTTATCATCGGCGGCGGTTTCATTGGTTGTGAAATGGCCGAGGCCACGGCCAGTCTGTGGGGGATAGAGACGACACTCATCGAAAGGGAGTCACAACTCCTGCCGTATGTGCTCGATGCCGACATGGCCCGCATTGTCCGGACCGAGATGGAACGCCAGGAGGTAACGGTAATCACCGATGCCGCCGTGGAGAAGATCGAGCTTAACGCCGAGGGCAACCCGGTCGTGTCGGTTCAGGGACAGGATCCCATCACGGCCGATTATGTTTTCCTCTGCATGGGCGTGCATCCACTGGTGGATCTCGCGAAAGATTGCGGGCTCGAGATCGGCGGTACCGGTGCCATCGCGGTCAATTCCCGCATGCAGACATCTGACGAGGATATCTATGCCGGCGGTGACTGTGTAGAAAATCACAATGTCATTACCGGGCGGAATGTCTTTATGCCGATGGGCTCGCTGGCCAACCGCCACGGCCGGGTGATTGCCGAAAACATAGCCGGTAACCCGGTTGAGTTCCCAGGTGTGGTGGGAGCGTTTTTCGTCAAGGTGTTCGATGTCAATGTCGGAACAACGGGACTCTCGGAGACCGCCGCCGAGCGGGTCGGGCTTAAAGCCACGGCCGATTGGGGAGCCTTCACCGACAAACCAGAATTTTATCCCGAGGCAGCCGGTTTCGTCCTCAAAATGGTTTACGACCCGACGGGCGGTAAAATCTATGGGCTCCAGGCGGTGGGCAAAGGAGATGTCTGTCGCCGGGTTGATGTCTTCTCGTTGTTGCTCCAGAGGCAGGGCACGCTCGATGACCTGCTCGACTTCGAGCACGGTTATGCCCCGCCTTACTCGGAGGCGCTTGATCCGCTACATCACATGGCCGGTGTGGCCCAGGCACGGCGGAGCGGTATCGATTTTGTCAGCCCGCTTTCCGGTGTCAATCCCAATCCGATCGGTGAGTGCACCTGGCTTGATGTCCGGGAACCGGCCGAAATGGAGAATTCACCGTGGACGGCTCCCGACGGCCGGGGCGGGGTAGTAAAGATTCCCCTGGACGATCTGAAAGATCGCATAAATGAGCTTGACCCCTCGAAAAAGATGGTTATAGTGTGTCGCCGCGGCCCGCGTTCGTATCAGGCGGCGTTGATCCTGAAAACTGCGGGCTTCAAAGATGTTCACGTTCTCGGCGGAGGCACCACGGCCGCCATGCCGTGATGAACATTCACCGACCTTGACGTAGTTTGCAGGAGTTTTTGAGAGTATGTCATCGGTACACTGGTCGCTGGTGGTTTGCGGAATCAGCCACAAGACTTCGACCCTTGAGCAAAGGGAGCCGTTGCAAATAGGCCATGACGAGATGGCCTCGGCCCACGCCGACATCATGGTTCAGTCGGGCGTTTTCGAGGCCACCATCGTCTCCACCTGCAACCGCGTCGAGTTTTATCTGGTGATGGATCGCTCCGAAGATCCCTTTGGCCTCGTGCGGAGATTCTACCGCGACTTCAATGACGTCGACATCGCCGACCTGGAATCGAATTTCTATGTGAGGCGCGGAAAGCATGCGGCCGAACATCTTTTTTCCGTGACCGCCGGTGTGGATTCGATGGTTCTCGGGGAGAACCAGATTGCGGGGCAGGTGCGCGAGGCTTACAGCAGCGCTTGCGCCATCAAGTCGGCCGGCAAGGTGATTCATCGGCTTTTTCACCAGGCATTTCGCGTTGGCAAGGCGGTACGCACCGACACCGAAATGGGCAAGGGGGCATGCAGTGTCAGCAGCGCCTCCCTGGAATTACTGAAGGACGGTCTTGAAACCGACGCCCGACCGACGGTGCTTTTCGTCGGTGTTAACAAGATGATCGAGCTGGCCGCTTCCGGCTGGAGCAAACTGCACCACCGGAAACTGCTTTTTGCGAATCGCACGGTGGAAAAGGCAGTGGCTTTGGCCGCTAAATTCAAGGCCGAAGGCTACCCGCTGACAGATTTGCCGCAGCTTCTGGGTGAAGCTGATATAGTCGTGACCTGTACCGGGGCGACACAACCGATCATAACCCGGACGACAATTGACGAATACCTGGCGAACCATCCCGGTCGAAGTCTGGTTATAATGGACATGGCCATTCCGCGCGACACGGAAATTGACAGTGGCTACGATGCCATGGTGGTCATCTATGACCTCGATGATGTCAAGGCCTTTGTCAGGGAACGCCAGCGGCGGCGCGAGGCGGCCATACCCGAGGCGGAGAAAATAATAGGCGACCGGCGAACGGAATTCGCCTACTGGTATGATCACGCCCGGCGCGAACTGACGTTCGACGGTTTGCTCGAAATGATCGAAGACATCTGTCGGCAGGAACTTGAGCCGACGTGGCAGGCCCTGCCGGAGGCCGAGCGGCAAAAAGCCGAGAAATCGGCCCGAAACCTGGCCAGAAGACTGGTTCAGGTTAAACTGAGAACCCTCAATGGTGCCCATGATAGGAGCAACAAGCATGGCCAATGAATATCTACCGATCGGCATATCAGTTGCCAACAGACATTGTCTGGTGGTTGGCGGCGGCGCCGTCGCCCTGCGCAAGGTCGATAACCTTCTCGAATACGAAGCCAAAATCACGGTTATCGCCCCCGATGTCGACCCGAAGATAAAGTACTATGCCGAGCGGAACCGTATCGAACTGAAAGAGCGCGAATACAAGTCTCCCGAGGCCGCAACTTTCGGACTCGTGATATCCGCCAGTGACGACCGCGAGGTTAACGGCCAGGTGTACGATGACGCTATGGGGGCCGGTGTGCCGGTGAATGTGGTCGATAAGCCCAAGCAGTGTGACTTCATTTTCCCGGCCGTGACAAAACGCGATTGCCTGACGGTATCGGTTTCATCGGACGGCCGGGCGCCGTTTCTGTCAGGTTATCTGCGGCTGATTCTCGATGACATTTTCCCAGATCGGTGGACCAAGATTGCGAAGTACGCCGCCGAGTTCAGGATACTTGTGAAGAAGGAAGGCCCGGAAGCCTCTGACGAGAAGGCCAAATGCTTCACGCGGTTCCTCAGCGCCGACTGGAAGGAACTCCTCAAAGACAAATCAGGCGTGGAAATCCGTTCGCAGATGCAAGAGTGGCTCAAGGGCTAAGGGATTTTTCCGGTGAAAAAACATGGCTGAAAGAAAAGCAACCATAGGAACCCGGGGCAGCCGGCTTGCTCTTTGGCAGAGTGAATATGTCAAGGGACTTATACAGACCGTTCGGTCTGACCTCGCCATCGATATCAAGATTGTGAGGACGGAGGGCGATCGCGATCGCGCCACCTCGCTGGCGGCAATGGGGGGGATGGGCGTGTTTACGAAGACTATCGAGACGCAACTGCTGTCAGGTGAGATCGATGTTGCGGTTCACAGCGCGAAGGATTTGCCGGCGGCCATGACCCAGGGACTCGTCATCGGCGCCGTCCCCAAGCGGGCGCCCGTCGAGGATGTCGCCATATTGGCTAAAGTATCATCTGTGGCCGACCTGCCGACGGGAGCCGTGGTAGGCACGGGGTCGCCTCGAAGAGGGGCACAGCTTTTGAATCAACGGCCGGATCTTAAAATTGCCGACATCCGCGGCAATGTGGGAACGCGGCTCGAAAAACTTCAGACGGGCCAGTACGACGCCCTGTTGATGGCTCGGGCGGGCCTGGTTCGACTCGGAATGGATGAGGTGATTGGCGAGATTTTCGATCCCGAGACGTTTATTCCGGCTCCGGGGCAGGGAGCGCTGTTAATACAGTGCCGCGCCGATGATGATTTCGTAAGGCAGTTTTGCCGCATGATCAACCACGCCGAGAGCCGCCGCTGTCTCTCTATCGAACGGGCTTTGTTACGGCGTTTGAACGCGGGTTGCTCGGCCGCCGTGGGCGGATGGGCCAGAATTGTCGATGATCGGGTGGTTCTGTCGGCTGTGGTGCTTGACAAGGACGGCCGCAAACGGTTATTTGCCATGCACGATATTTCCTGCGAGGCGCCGGACGAAACCCTTCTTGACAGGGTTGCCGGACAATTGCTCAAGGACGGAGCGGAAGAACTAATTCGGGTAGAGTAATATGCAAGAATCAGAAGGCGGCAAAGTCTTCTTAATCGGGGCCGGACCGGGGGATCCCGAACTAATAACGGTGCGGGGCAAACGTCGCCTCGAAATCTGCGATGTGGTCGTGTACGATCACCTTATTCCCGACGAACTGGTTGTCACCCTTCCTGATCGCATAGAAAAACGCTATGTCGGCAAGCAGGCCGGGCATCATTCTCTTCCCCAGGATGAGATAAACGCTCTGCTGGCTTCGCTGGCCCGCGAGGGGAAGAAAGTAGGCCGTCTCAAAGGCGCTGACCCGCTCATTTTCGGACGCGGCGGCGAGGAAGCCCGTTTTCTGAAGGAAGGTGGCATACCCTTCGAGATCATACCGGGCGTAACGGCCGCCGTGGGGGCCGCCGCCTACAGCGGCATACCCTGCACCGACCGTACCCGGGCCTCGTTCGTTACCTTTGCCACCGGTCACAAAGCCAAAGATACCAGTGTCGCGACGGTGCCCTGGGAGAAATTCGCCGGTTGTGAGGGGGGGACGCTCATAATTTACATGGGTGTCGGCGAGGTGGCCAGTATCGTGGGTAAGCTTTTGGCCGGGGGGCGCAAGGCCTCAACCCCGGCGGCCGTGGTCGAACGCGGCACTCATTCCACGCAAAGACGAATAGTGTCCACGCTGGGTGATTTGCCGGACCTGGTGAAACGGGAAAACGTCCAGCCGCCGGCTCTGTTCTTCATCGGCAATGTCGTTGAGCTCGCCGGTCAGATCGAGTGGTTCGGAAGTCGCCCCCTGTACGGCAAGAGGATTATGGTAACCCGTCCGGCGGACCAGGCGCAGGATCTTTACGATTCGCTCCGTTTCTGGGGGGCACAGGTGATGCCCTATCCGACCATCGCCACGCGGGAAAATGTCGATCTGAAGGCCTGGGGGAAATTCCGCAAGATCGATCGCGACAAACGCTGGCTCATTTTCACCAGCGAAAACGGGGTCCGTTATTTCATTCACCAACTCACGGAGATCGTCGGCGATATCCGCCGGCTGGCCGATTACAAGATCGCCGCCGTCGGGTTCGGTACGGCGCGCGCCCTGTGGAGCCTTAACCTGAAATCCGACTTTGTCCCGAGCAAAGCCACCACCGAGGTCCTGGCCTCTGAGTTATGCGAAAAGCATGACCTCGAGGGTGCCGCGATTGTGCGGGTCCAGGGCAATCTCTCCAACAAAAAGATAAAAGAGTCCCTTGCAGAGGCCGGGGCCGAAGTGCTCGATCTTGAGGTCTACCAGACATTCCATCCCACCTGGCCGGAGGGCATAAAGCAGAAATTGTTTGAGACGCCGCCTCACATAATAACCTTCACGAGCGGATCGACCGCCGAAGGTCTTCATAAGATCCTTGGTCCCGAGGAAGCCCGGGAGATCATCTCCGGTGCGGACGCGGCCTCTATCGGGCCGATGACCACGAAGGTTCTGGCCGGGTACGGCATCACACCGGCCATCGAGGCCGAATTGCATTCGGTCCCGGGGTTGGTGGAGGCGATTGTGAAACACTATAACCCGCAATTATCGGAGAAGTAGTCATGAAGTTTCCGGCATCGAGACCCAGGCGGCTGCGCCAGTCGGTGGCCATGCGTCGTTTGGTGCGCGAGACGCGACTGACACTGGCCGATTTCATCTACCCCATTTTCGTCAGCGAATTGATTGACCATCCCGAGCCGATTGCCAGTATGCCCGGAATATTCAACTATCCCGTCAAAGAGGCCGCTCGCGAGGCCCAGCGTGCTTTCAAACTCGGTATTCCGGGTGTTCTCCTTTTTGGCACTCCGAAGACCAAGGACGCTACGGGGTCGGAATCGCTGAAGAAAGACGGTATCGTTCAGCAGGCGGTTCACGAAATCAAGTCGCAGGATCCGGATATCCTGGTGATTACCGATGTCTGCCTGTGCGAGTATACTGATCACGGTCACTGCGGGATAATCAAGAATCGCGACGTTGACAACGACGCCACCCTGGACGTGCTGGCCCAGCAGGCCGTCAGCCATGCCGCCGCCGGGGCCGATATGGTGGCGCCTTCGGATATGATGGATGGGCGCGTGGCGGCGATACGCACCGCTCTTGATGCGCACAACCATCCCAACACGGCCATCATGTCATATTCTGCAAAATACTGTTCGGCTTTTTACGGGCCTTTCCGGGAAGCCGTCCATTCGGCGCCGCAATTCGGCGACCGTCGATCCTACCAGATGGATCCCGCCAATGCTGTGGAAGCGATAAGGGAAATACAGCTCGACATCGACGAGGGGGCCGATATCGTCATGGTTAAGCCGGCCCTGTCCTACCTGGACATAATCGCTGAGGCGCGCAAGCTGTTTCCGGTGCATATTGCGGCGTACAATGTGAGTGGCGAGTATACGATGGTGAAACTTGCCGCGCAGGCCGGGTACGCCGATGAAAAACGGCTGACACTCGAAATATTAAGGTCCATTAAGAGGGCCGGAGCCGATATCATAATTACCTATCACGCGCCGCGCGTGGCTGAGTGGCTGGTTTAGAAAAGGGGACTTTATGGGGGCGAACCGTGATCGAGTCCAAACCCGTTCCGAGGAGATTTTCAAAAAGACATCAACTCTGGTTCCGGGAGGCGTCAACAGCCCGGTCCGGGCCTTCGGATCGGTTGGGGGAACACCCTTCATAGCCGACCGGGGAGAGGGCGCCTGGCTCTATGATATCGACGGCAATCGATATATCGACTATGTCATGTCCTGGGGGCCGCTCATGTTGGGGCATGCTCATCACTCGGTCGTGGCGGCGATCAAAAGCAAGGCGGCCGGTGGGGTTTCATTTGGGGTACCTACTCGCGATGAAATGGATCTGGCCGCGATGGTTGCCGAGCGCATGCCGTGGATCGAGAAACTGCGGCTCGTTTCGTCCGGTACCGAAGCCTGCATGACGGCGGCAAGGCTTGCCCGTGGCGCCACCGGTCGGGATTTGATCGTCAAGTTCGACGGTGGGTATCACGGTCACTCGGATCTGTTCCTGGTCAAGGCCGGTTCCGGCCTCGCCACGGGATCACTTCCGGCCAGCGGCGGTGTCCCTGCGGCGGTCACGCAAACAACGCTCTCCATACCGTACAACGACATTGAAGCGGTAGAAAGCTGTTTCTCCGAGCACGGGTCAAACATTGCGGCCGTGATAGTGGAACCGGTGGCGGCCAATATGGGCGTGGTCCCTCCAAAAGCGGGCTTCCTGCAGGCATTGCGGGACCTGACCACGAAACACGGCGCCGTTCTGATTTTCGACGAGGTCATAACCGGATTCCGGGTTGCTCCCGGCGGTGCGGCGGAGTTGTTCGATTTCAAACCGGACCTGGTGTGTCTGGGGAAGATCCTCGGTGGCGGTTTGCCCATCGGCGGCATCGGCGGGCGCAGGGACCTCATGGACAACCTGGCGCCGCTTGGAGCCGTCTATCAGGCCGGGACGCTGTCGGGTAATCCGCTTTCGACCCGGGCGGGCCTGGCGACGCTCGAGGAACTGGGGAAGCCCGGCGTCTATGAGCGATGCCGAGATTATGCCGAGGGACTCACGGCGGGGCTGGCGGACCTCTTTGCCAAACACGACCGCGCTGTCCAAATCTCACGAGTGGAAAGCCTCTTCACGGTGTTTTTCAACGAGCATGAAGTGACCGACTTCGCATCGGCGGGGGGCTCGGACATGGACATGTATGCCGCGATGTTTCATTCGCTACTGGATGATGGCGTTTACATAGCGCCCTCCGGTTACGAGGCCTGGTTCGTGAGCCTGGCTCATACTGATGAGCATCGCGAGCTGACCCTGGCGGCCGTTGACAACTTCCTGGCCGGACTCTGATCCGCCCGGTTCATTTCCCTTTAGTCAAAATGTTCCCCAAAGTAAAAGCGCCCCAGAGGGGCGCTTTGCGGTAGCTGTTTCCGAAATGGTGTGCAGACCAATCGTGGCTCAACCGTAAGGGTACATACCCTTCTTGATCGTTCCCAGCGTCTCGAGGATCTTGTTGTGCTTTTCCTCGTCGATGAGCAGGTAGTCCAGCAGGTATTCCTGGACGACCATCTTGGTGCCCTTGAGAGCGGCGATAGCTTCCTCGGCCAGTTCTACGGTCTTTTTCTCCAGATTGATGTGCTGTTCCACCATGTCCCAGATGTCGTTGAGTTCATCAGGATTGATAGCCAGAGTTTTGGTGGTCAGGCTGTCGCTGATAAGTTCCTGGACGCGATAGTGCATCTGGGAGTCGCGCTGGATGATTTCCATTATCAGGCGCACGACCGGGTTGTCGGTCTTCTCGATGATTTTGCCGGTAGAGGCAACAGAAGCGTTTTCGATTTTCTGCCAGCGCTTCATGTTAGAGACGATTGCTTCCTGTACTTCCTTTGTCGACATGCGTCTTTCTCCTCAATGTATTTGGCCGTTATGGCTTCGTGGTTCTATTAGCCCATTGCGTTTATTGTTGGTTATGCTCTACAACACTGCTGCAGTATCTGAGTTCCTGCAGATATCCCCTTCCCCTCGAGAAAAGACTAACTTTGATTGCCCCTTGCTCTCCGCGACAGCCCCTGTCGACTATACCCCTTTGGGATTCCCATCGTTCGGGACCTGGGTCCCGGGCCGGTCGGGTTCGGTTTGATGCCCGGCTTCCTCACGCATCTTCTTTACCCCCGCCTCCAGGTCGGCCATGTGCTCGACTTCCATATACAAAAGCGGTGAGGCGTCGATGGCATTAGCCTGGTTGTGGCGCAGGACCTCTCCAAATATACCCGGCAACGAATAGCCGGAAGCAAAGAACAGGAAGAACAGCGCGAGCGCCACCAGTCCCACGATGAAGCGCAGCCATGCGCCGCGGCGGGAGGGGACACATTGTGTCTTTCTGTTTTTCACAGGGTCTCTGCTCATACCCATGTTACACCGCATTCGGGAAGAGGACCAAAAACGCCAGCCAGGCCACCAGGAGTGTCAGGACAATATTGAACGACTGCCCGATTACATAGAGGATCATCGGTTTGCCGCCCTCCATCCTGCTGGCCAGGTCCTTGAAGTTTGATTCCAGACCGATGGCCACGAAGGCCATGCAGAAGAACCACCCCCGCAGTACTTTGGTGATCGGTTTGATGTAGTCGGCCTCGACGACGCTGAAGTCGCCCTGGGAGGCCGGCACGATTACGAACGAGAACAGGAGCGACGCGGCCACAAAGCCGAGTACGAACTTGGGGAAGCGATACCAGATTTCCATGAGGGAGGGGCGGGGGCAGTCGGGTTCGCGTTCGACGACGCACACCCAATAGATGGCGACGAAGAAGGCGACGAGCCCGATCAGAACATTCTGAATCATCTTGACGACGGCGGCGACCTGTTCGGCCGCGGGGCCAAGCATGGATCCGGCCGCGACGACAGCGCCGGTGGAATCGATGGTGCCGCCCATCCAGGCCGCCCCGAGAATATGGTTCATCCCGACATATTTCACGAAGAGCGGCATGAAGAACATCATCAGGACGGTGAATATCAGCGTCATGCCGACCGCGAGAGTGAGATCTTCCTTTTTTGCCTTGCAGGCGGCCGCGGTGGCGATTGCCGCCGAAACGCCGCATACCGAAGTTGCGGAGGCAATGATTATGACCAGGGATTTGTTGGCCATTTTCAATACCGAGGTGCCAAATTTGTACATGAAGATGACGACGATGGGGGTTACGATCCAGGCCACCATCAGTCCGGGCGCGCCGAGCGCCACAATTTTCTTGAAGAGTATTTCCGCCCCGAGCAGAACCAGGCCGGTTTTGATATACATCTCGGTTTTGGCCCCGGATTTGAGCCACGCCGGGGTGCCGATGGTGTTGGATATCAAAAGGCCGACGAGCAGGGCCCACATGGCATAGCTCAGGCCCCAGTACTTGACGTTGAGCTGATTGGCAATCCAGTATGACAGGCAGGAGAGAACGAATATACCCGCGAAGCCGGTGGCAAACTGCCCGATTTTCTCGGACTTCATGAACGCCACCCCGATTGTCATCAGGATGCCCAGGCCGACCATGAGCAACAGGAGGGGAAGGATAATGTTGCCTGTGCTGACGCCGTCTTTGATTACCAGGAAGGCGTCGATGGGATTGTCGGACCACTTGCCGACTGCCGGGATTTTAGCCACGACCCCGCTGAGGGCCAGGATAATAAGGGTGAACCCGAACCATATGGCCCACCAGTCTTCATTTTTCCAGAGGGAGCTTATGCCTTCTCTCATGATGACCTTCCTTCGCCAATGCAGCTGTCCAGGCCGGATACGCACCCGGTCCCCTCGACCGGTCGGTATTCCGGACGGTATCGATATGACGTCGACATGTCAAACAAAATCAGACATTCCAGTCCGGTTACAGGTCGTTAGCCGGGCATTCCGCAAAAAACGGCGAAATCATCTGCTCCCGGCCGTGCGGCCGATACTCCGGGCGTAAACCAGGGCCATGGTTCGGTAGAACATGTGCGCGAATTTTGAATACGGCATATACCAGAGCAGGAAGAACACCGTCACCATATGGATGAAATAGGTGACGTAGGCTACCATGGGTATGCCCGTCAGTCGCGTTAGCCACGAAAGCATGCCGGTCAGGCCGACCAGGAATACTATATAGAGAAAGAGATAATCGGAGTAGCCGTTGGCGCCGACATCGTCCCGGTTCGTCCAGCGCCGGAAAACGAGAAGGATACCACCGAGCATCAGGGCGATACCACTGAACATCCCGATGAACTTGACCGGGTTGGGCAGGTCGATCGGCACCGCGAAAAAACTCCGCCATTGTTCGAGTCCGAGCAGGTGCAGATAGTGGGGAATGAAAACGAAGACGAAAATGGCGCCGGTGGTGACCATGGCCCCGAGGAAGCCGTAGAGGAGAAGCATATGGCCGATGGCCCGGGGTTTGTTGGTGCCGCACTCATTGAAATTGTGGTGGCTCAGGACTTCCGTGATGGTGGCGATGAGTGCCGAGACGAGGGACATTTTCTTCTCTGCCCCGGGTACTTTTATACCCTTCCAGAAGCGCAAAAAACCGATCGCGGCAAACAGGAAGATCAGGAAATTACCCACCACAAAGAGAGCATCAACACTGCTGTGCGGCAGGAAGAGATCGAAGTCAATCGGCTGAGCGGACCAGAAATCGAAAGTGCCGTTGGTTTGAGGCGCAAAGGCGAAAATGCATCCCAGGAGTATGAGGGTCGGCACGAGCAGAAGCCACGGCAGAGCGGCGGGGCTGGCCAGGGCCGTACCCATGAACGACGGAAAAGCGAAACTCTTGTATACGTATGATCGAACCGCCGCCAGCACGTCACCGGGGCGGGCGCCTCGGGGACAATGGGTGGTGCAGTCGTTGCACTGGTAGCAAAGCCAAATATCCGGGTTTTTCATGAGACGATCTTTCTGCCCCCACTGGGCCATGATCATCTCTTTCCGGGGAAACGGCTTATAATCCGGTGACAGGTTGCATACAGTCGAGCACGTGGCACACTGATAACACTTATTCAGGGTGTCCCCCCCAGCCTTTTTTACTTCCCGAATGAAATCCAGGTCAGGCTGTACCGGTCGCCCTTCGGCCATTGCATATCTCCTTTCTGAATAGCCAGGAACGGACAATTGGAACTGCCCGTACTATTCCCATCTTCTGTGTGACAAAAATACTCACGGCAGAGACGGCTGTCAAGAAATTGTTGTTACTTTTTTCACAATCTGAGCGATTGCCGGGTGCTTGTGATGGCCATTGCCTTCGATGCATAAGTTTTTGTTTTCCAGTCTATTACGATATATGCACAGCATCGCCGAGCAGGGGCCGGGGTAGAGGTCCTATCGGGGTAGTTCGGCATAGTTGCGGAGATGAGGCGACATTTTGGTCCGAGGGGGAGCCACAAAGGGGGCCGCGGCGCACATTCCGCAATCGCCTGTCCGCAAGTATGATGCCGATATCGGGAAGACCATCACGCATCGCATCATTCAGATAAACAAGGAGGGCGGTGTTCTTGGTTTTATCACCAAAGGCGATGCGAATGATTCGCCGGATATCGACCCGGTCATGAAGGAGAATGTGGTTGGGAAGGTGCTGTTTACCATACCCGTTGCCGGTTTTTTGATTTATTATGCCGGTACAAAAAACGGCATATTCCTTCTATTGATCCTTCCCGGATTATTGATTGTGATTTTTGAACT
>CAZVUZ010000064.1:0-17743 GCA_964630485.1 uncultured Ignavibacteriales bacterium | reverse complement strand
ACTCGCTTGGGGTGCGAGAGGTCGGCCGTTCAAATCGGCTCGCTCCGACCATTTTCCCACCGTCCCTTCGGGGACGTTTTTTATGGCCCGATTTTCCGCCCGAAAGTATAATTGAGTATGAATGAGGTCTGTAATGACGGTGCCGTGCTGATACTGGTCCCGGCCTACAACGCCGCCAGACACCTTGAGGAACTGGTTGCCCGTATTCGGCGAATCGTCCCCGATCGACACAGTCTCTATGTGAATGACGGTTCCACGGACGAGACCCTTGATGTTCTGCGACGGCTCGGAGTCAATTATCTTTCTCTGCCCGAGAACCAGGGTAAGGGAGCCGCCCTGAAAGCCGGTTTCGATTATGCCCTGGCCCGCGGCTACCGCTCGGTGCTGACCCTTGATGCCGATTTGCAGCATCTTCCCGAAGAGATTGCCGGGTTTTTGAGAGGCGACGATGGCAACCACCTCATTCTCGGAGTGCGCGCCATGGACCTGAAGGTCATGCCTCTTGCGCGTTGGCTGACGAATAACCTCACTTCGCTGATAATATCCATCTTTTCCTGCCGGCGCATACGTGACAGCCAGTCGGGTTACCGACTGATTCCGGCCGAGCTGTTGAAGTCCGTCCAGTTTCGGTCGGTTAGCTACGACTTCGAGTCGGAGATGCTCTTCAAGGCCGGGGCTGCGGGTTGCCGGATCGCAGAGGTACCCATCACCACCGTCTACGACGACTCGCAGTCGTACATCCATCCCTGGCGCGAAACCGGTCGCTTCATCCGGCAGATCTGGCGCCGACTCTGGTACTGAGCCGCAGGGGAGGGGGCCGCAGTGGTAACAAACGCTTGCGTTGCCCCTGCCGTGGCTGTAGACTGTTGCACATAAAGGTCCCGGAGGAATTGCATGTCCAGAAGAAAACGGCGGATATTACTTACCAATGACGACGGTTATCACCGTGACGGCATCTGCACCCTCTTTCGAGAGCTCCAAAAGGACAACGTCGTTTATCTCGTCGCCCCCGACCGCGAGCAATCGGCCAGTTCCCATTCGCTCACGCTCAACCGGCCGCTGCGCATGCATCGCCTTGACAAGCATCGTTACACGACCGACGGCACCCCGACCGACTGCGTCATGCTGGCCATTCATATGCTTTTTCGTGACCAGCCCCTGGATATGATCATTTCCGGCATCAACCACGGGGCAAACATGGGTGATGACGTTACTTACTCGGGTACGGTGGCGGCGGCGATCGAGGGTTCGATCCTCGGAATACCCTCGCTGGCGGTATCGATGGCCAACTATGAACCGGGTACGCCGATGACGCGGGCCGCCAGGTTCGTCGGCCGGTTGGTAAAAGTCTACGACGGCCTGGATCTGAAGCCCTCAGTTTTCCTGAATATCAATTTGCCCCTGGACACCGGCCGTCCCTATCGGCAGTATGAATTTACGCGTCTTGGCGCCCGGCTCTACAAAGATGTCGTCATCAACAAGACCGACCCGCGGGGCAAGGCCTATTACTGGATCGGCGGCAGACCGACGTGGAAAACCACGCGCGGATCCGATTTCGAAGCCGTAAATCGCGGTGTTGTGTCGATATCGCCGCTGAGCCTTAATTTCACCGATCCGACTTCGCTGGCCCGACTGAATGAACTGAACCCGAAGATTTGATCCCTGGTCGCGGTTCCCCCTCCGGTAGCGGTAATTAGTTTCCTCATCGGCCCATTGGATCCCACAAAAGTGTTGACAAGCCGGCAAAAAGCCGTACTTTGAGTGCTCTACATTTGAATCATCGGGGCGTGGCGCAGGTTGGTAGCGCGCTTGGTTCGGGACTAAGAGGTCGCTGGTTCAAATCCAGTCGCCCCGATTTTTTTTCTTGGATTGTTATGGATCCAGATGACCATCGTGACATCTTTTGGCCTGCTAGTGAGTTCTGCAACAAGAAAGGATAGACACCATAATGGCTGTTGCCAGAAAGCCGGTGATTGCTGTTGTCGGGGCTGGAAAGTGCTCAAAGAAACTTCGGGACATGGCTTTTGAAGTTGGGCAGTACGTTGCGGAAAAGGGTGGTGTTGTTGTATGCGGGGGCATGGGGGGCATCATGGAGGGTGCGGCGCGCGGCGCCAAAGCCGGAGGCGGCGTGACCATTGGTATCCTTCCTACGGATTCCAAAGAGGACGCCAACGAATTTATTGATTATCCCATTCCAACCGGATTCGGTGAAGCCAGGAACATCATGGTCGTGCGCACGGCCGATGCCGTCGTGGCTTTTCCCGGCAAATACGGTACGCTGTCGGAGATGGCTTTCGCCCTGCACGCGAAGAAGCCGGTGATCGCCGTCAATGCCTGGAAACTCGGAGACGAGATCCATCAGGTGGGGACGCCGCTTGAAGCCGCCGAGTTGGCCATGAAACTGGCGGGAGGTGAGCCGGAATGAATTTGGTGGGGGCTGAGCTTCGCGTCCGAGGTGTTGTTCAGGGGGTCGGCTTTCGCTATTTCGCCTATCGCCGGGCCTCGGAACTGCAGGTGAAGGGGTCGGTCAAGAACGAGGCTGACGGCTCGGTGTTCGTCGTTGCCGAGGGCGACCGGTCGGCCATCGAAGCCTATATCGATTATCTTAAGGCCGGACCGCCCAGCGCCTCGGTTACCGATGTCGGCGTCAAGTGGACTCCGTACACCGGCAACTTCGACTCGTTCGAGATTTCCGTGCATTATTGACAGGAGTTGACGTGGACGAACTCAGGAAATATATCCGTGAGGTGCCTGATTTTCCGAAACCCGGGATCAGGTTCTATGATATTACCACTTTGCTGCTGGATCCGGTTGGGTTCAAAACCGCCCTCGAGGCAATGGAGAAGTATGTCCGCTCGCGCAATCCGCAGAAACTCCTGGTCATAGAATCCCGCGGATTTCTCTTCGGTGCCGCCCTGGCCGACCGCCTCGGGATCGGGGTGGCCCTGGCCCGCAAACCGGGTAAACTGCCGTCGAAAACGGCCCGGGTCGAATACAATCTCGAGTATGGCACCGACAGCCTTGAGGTCCACGCCGACGCCATCAACAAGGGCGACAGGGTGGTGATTGTCGATGACCTGATCGCCACCGGGGGAACCCTGGCCGGGGCCTGCAAGGTCGTCGAGCAGCTCGGCGGTGAGGTGGTCGGGATTTCGGCCGTTATCGATTTGTCGTTCCTGCCCTGGCGGGACAAGTTCACGAAATATGACGTCAACTACCTGATCTCCTACGATTCCGAGTAGCTTGCCCTTGCCTTTATCAAAGGGCTTTATTACCTTTGCGAGAAGATATTGCGGTTGGCCGGACTAAGGTGTCCGCGGCCGGCTTTTGATGCCCCCGTAGCTCAGTAGGATAGAGCAACGGTTTCCTAAACCGTGGGCCGCAGGTTCGAATCCTGCCGGGGGTGCTTTTTTCTGCCCCGTATTCGTATTCTTGTCTGGCGCTGTAATGACGCCGCCCGCCGTATTTACACGTCTTTTTCCCGACAGATTTCCCTTGACATATAAGACTGGTAGACCTATATTAAAAGACGATCCGACGGGGGGGACCGCCGGAGTAACCGGAGGTTGTGCACACGGCATATTATGATTTTGAGTTGAATATCTTCGAATAAACGTGCTGTTGCCGGCAGGATAGCCGCAGTATGCCCGGCCTCAAAACCGTCGGGCACTCAGCGTGAGGACATGCGCCAATGGACGAGTGGTTGCGGAGCCTTGAAAGGGTCATCCGCATCCCCCCGGCTCTCCGGCGACGCTATTGTCAACGTGGCTTTCAACGCGGGCAAGGGCATGTATCGAAACCGCCGAAGTGGGCCTGAGGGCTTCCCAATTAGGGAAGAAGCATTTTTCCGCCGGCGGTTTCGTCTGTTATGGAGAATTTGCCGGTTCGCGAAAACAGCGGCTTGTTGACCTTTGCGGCAAAAAGCCTCCTTGACAATCCGCACAAGAATACTGAGAATTAAGAACCGATTCGCCAACAGGGCAAACAAACGCGTTCTTGTCGGCGCGGGCAGTCGGTGCTATGACAGGCCGCAGGCACTTATCCGGGGAGTATAACTTCCGGTTCTCCCTGGCCTGGTCTGGCAGACGAAGACTCTCATAGAGAGGAACATGATGAAGTCTTTCTCAGTACTCTTGATCTTGTTGGTTCTTCCGACAACATTTTGTCTATGCGCCGAAGACAGTCTCACCGTCAATGTCGACAGTCTCGTGAGGGAACTCGACGAGCTATACCGCGCCACCACCTCGTATTCCGAACTGGAAATGGAGATTGTGACACCGCATTGGCAGCGGACGCTGTCGATGTACGGCTGGAGCGAGGGCATGGACAAGACCTTCATCCGTATTACGTCTCCTAAGAAAGAGCACGGCGTGGCCACACTGCGGATCGATAATGAAATGTGGAACTATCTGCCGAAAACCAACAAAGTGATGAAAATCCCGCCGTCGATGATGATGGGTTCCTGGATGGGATCGGATTTCACCAATGATGACCTGGTGAAGGAATCGTCCTTTTTCGATGATTTCGAATACGAACTGATTACGACCGACAGCGCCGAGCCCGATATGTACTACCTCAATTGTATCCCCAATGAGAGCGCGCCGGTGGTGTGGGGAAACATCGTCATAGCTGTCTCCAGATCCGATCACTTGCCGCTATGGCAGAAGTATTATAGTGAGAAGGGCGAACTCATGCGGATAATGACCTATTCCGACGTTAGGACCTTCTCCGGTCGAATACTGCCGGCGGTAATGGAAATGGTGCCACAGAACAAAGAGGGACACAAAACCGTAATTCGCTATGTGGAGGCGAAGTTTAACGTTGAACTCGAAGACGACATCTTTACGCTCAGGAATCTTCGGTCGGCCAAATAGGATTCGTCGGTAATGATTACCCTCAAAGTGGCTTTGCGCAATGTCCTCAGGCAGAAACGCCGCACCTTACTGACCGTCCTGACGATGATGGGCGGGTTCACGCTGGCGTCGCTATCCATTGCCTGGTCCGACGGCACTTACAACACCATCATCGACATGTTCACCCGCAACCAGCTCGGCCACATCCAGGTCCACGGCATGGGTTACCTGGACAAACCCACGCTGTATAATACCATTGACGATTACACCGAGGTCGGCGAATCGATAGAAGCCGTGGAGGGCGTTGAACACTGGGCGCCGCGAATATATGCCGCCGGTCTTGCCTCGGTCGAAGATAAGAGCGCCGGAGTTCGAATAATTGGGGTCGATCCGCTTCTGGAAACGGCGAGCACCCGTCTTGACAAAAAGGTGACGCGAGGAAGGACGCTTAGTCAGAAGGGTTCCCGTGAGGTCCTCCTTGGTAAAGGACTGGCCGAGGTGCTGCATGCCGACCCTGGTGATGAGTTCGTGATATTGACCCAGGGAGCCGATGGGTCCCTGGCCAACGATCTCTACAGTATCGTTGGCATCGTCGAAGCGGACGATGCAATCTCCGACCAGACAACCGTTTACATGAGTTTAGTCGATGCTCAGGAATTGCTGGTTCTATACGGCCGAGTGCATGAGATAGCCGTCGTCGTCGATGACCTCGACAATGTCCGCGACGTCTCAGTAGCTCTGGAGGAGACCCTTGGCGGGAGAGACCTGGCCGTGGCTCCGTGGCAGGAATTTGCCCGCGAGTTCTACACGGCCATGAAAGCCGACCAGCAGGGCACCTGGATCATGCTGTTTGTGATAGTTCTCATTGTCTCTGTCGGCGTGCTCAACACGGTGTTGATGACGGTGCTGGAACGGACGCGTGAGTACGGTGTCCTGCGCGCCATCGGCGCTCGCCCGTTTCAGATCTGTCGCCTCGTTATTTATGAGGTCATTATTATGGCGGTCGGGTCGGTTTTCGTGGGTTTCTGGATCGCCCTCATCCTCAACTATAGTCTGTCCCATTATGGAATCGAAATGCCGAGTGCGTTTACTTACGGCGGGATCGAGTTCTCGGCCATGTACACCGAGATCAACACGCGAAGTTTCGTCATCCCGGGGATAACGGTCTTGATCTCGGCCGTGGTAGTGAGCATTTTCCCGGCGGTGAAGGCGGCCCGGACATCGCCGGCAAAAGCCATGAGGACGCATTAACTTATGAAGTCGCTGTCGATGCAGATCAGGCTGGCCTGGCGCAATATCCTGCGCAATAAGCGCCGCACCTTCGTGGCAGGTATTGCCATCGGGATTGGCCTGGCCTCTTTGATTTTCGTTGACGCTATGATCATCGGCATGAAAAACACCATGTTGCATTCGGCCACGGCATCATTCCTGGGGGAAGGGCAGATTCTCCGGGATGGATTTCGCCGGAGCGCCCAGGTGGATCTAACGGTGAGTAACCTCCGGGAGACGGTGAAGAGCCTTGAAAACGAGGCGAGTGTGGACGCCTACACCTTGCGCACGATGGCCTTCGGGATGATTAGTTCTCCGGCCAATTTCAGCGCCGTCAACATGGTCGGTATCGATCCCGCCACGGAGCCGGCGCTCTCGCAGATCGATGAGGCCATTGTCGAAGGCAGCTATCTTGCTAGCGATACCGGACGCCAGATAGTTATCGGGCGCAAGCTGGCCGAGTTGCTCGAGGTCGGTCTCGGGGACCGTATTGTCGTTACCTCGGCGCAGGCCCATACCGGCGATATCGCCCAGGAGATGTTCCGGGTCACGGGTGTTTTCTTTTTCAATGTAAAAGAGATGGATCGCCAGATGGTCTTTGTCCCCATCCGCAAAGCTCAGCAAATGCTCAACCTCAACGACGCCGTGCATCAGATTGCCCTTAAGTTCAGCTCGGCCGATATCGGCAGTAACGAGGGTCATCCTTTCTGGCGCCGGTATTCGCAGGGCGGCAACGAGGCGGTGGGGTGGACGGTGCTGTTGCCGCAACTGGAGGCGGCTTTTGAGCTGTCACAGTTCTCCACCTTGCTGGTTGGCATCATCCTATTCGGGGTGGTGGCCCTGGGGATCATCAACACCCTGTTTATGTCGCTGTACGAACGTATGTATGAATTCGGTGTTCTGCGCGCCATAGGAACCCGCCCCCTGGCCATGGGGCGGATGGTTGTATTCGAGGCGGCAGCGCTGGCCGCAGTGGCTATCGGGCTGGGCGTTATACTCGGATATGCCGTGGTCGCTGTCATGGCACACATCGGCATTGATTACAGCGGTATCGAGTTTGCCGGGGTTACGTTTCGCGAAATGCTGTATCCGGTTCTGGAGTGGCGTCAGTTTGTTGTCTTCCCGGTGGCGGTGTTCGTCTTTATCCTGCTGGTGTCTCTGTACCCTGCGAGTTACGCGGTCCGGCTGACCCCAGCCAGGGCCATGAGAAGATCTTTCTAGGAGCGAGAGCAATGGATGACCGAAAAGATCGTGAGGTGATTGTCGCCAAAGGTGTCACCAAGATATACGAAGATAACGGCGTCCCAGTGAAGGCCGTCAACGGTATTGATCTGACCATTCGCAGCGGCGAATTTACAGCCATCGTCGGGCCGTCGGGGTCGGGGAAGACCACTTTCCTCAACCTCATTTCCGGACTGGATACGGTTACTTCCGGTGAAGTCTGGCTGGACGGTAAGCTGCTGAGCGCTATGAGCGGGCGGGATCTGTCCGATTTTCGGCGCGATCGAATCGGGTTTATCTTCCAGGCGTTCAATCTCATCCCCGTTCTGACGGTACGGGAGAATGTCGAGTATGTCATGCTCCTCCAGGGAGCCACGGCTCGGGAACGACACAGCCGCGTAGAGGCGATCCTGAGCCGGCTCGGACTGGCCGAGTTTATCGATCGGGTGCCCACCAAACTCTCCGGAGGACAGCAGCAACGGGTTGCGGTCGCCCGCGCGATGGTCTCCGATCCGGTTATGGTGCTCGCCGATGAACCCACCGCGAACCTGGACTCGAAAACCGGCGCGGAACTGCTCGACATGATGCGAGAACTCAACGAGACCACGAGAATGACTTTCGTCTTTTCCACCCATGATCGGATGATAATGAGAAGGGCAACCAGACTCGTTACTCTAAAGGACGGCCGGGTCGACTCCGACGAGGCAAGAGGGTAGAGGAGCGGTGAAAAAGCTGTACTGCATGGTGGTTATTCTGTTCCTGGCAGTCGCCGGCGCGGCTAGTTGCATTTGCGCGATGGAAAAACCAGTGCTTGGCGGCTATTACAAAAGTCACTTCATTGTCTATAGCCTTCCGTCCTTTAAGAGTGATGCCTACGACTCCGATTCACCACCGCTGGGCAGTGTCAGCAATAGACTGAGGTTCGGCCTGGGTTGGCGGCTCTCCTCCACGGTCCGATTTGATTGCGCCTATGATTTTGCCCCCCGCGTGCAGGATCAATTGCTGTTCTACGCCTCCACGAGTCTCGTGCCGCTGAGCGCCAGGGGTTATCGCCTGACCGATCTCGACACGAGGCTTTATCCTGCAGAGGACGAAGATGTCGCCTCATTTGCCGTTTTCCAGAACCTCGATCGTTTACTAATCACGGTTCACTCGGATTTGGCGGATTTCTATGTGGGACGCCAGGCCATTTCCTTTGGAAGCGCCCGGGTTGTTAACCCCATTGACGTTATCGCGCCTTATAGCTACGCTACCCTTGACACCGAAGACCGCCTTGGCGTCGATGCTCTGCGGGTTCGCAAACCCCTGGGTTTCATGGGCGAGATAGATGCCGGATACGTTTTCGGCGACGATGGCGATTTTTCCGAGAGCGCGGCCTTCCTTCGGACGCGTTTCTACCTGGCTCGAACCGATGTGGCGCTGTTGGCGGTGGCCTTCAGGGAAAATCTTATGCTCGGTTTCGACTTGGCTCGATCGGTAGGCGGGGCCGGGGTATGGCTGGAGGCGGCCCACGTCTTCGTCAATGCCTTTGGCGATGATACCGATTCCTTTCGAGATTACCTGCGGGTATCAGTGGGCGTGGACTACAACCTTGGCGCCAACACCTACGGCTTTATCGAATACCACTTAAACCAGGCCGGAAGCGATGACGCGGAGGATTATCTCGATCGTATGGGCCATCCAGCCTATACAGAAGGGGCCGTTTATCTCGTCGGCCGACACTATCTGGCCCCCGGCTTTTCGAGACAGATCACCCCGCTACTGAATCTCAGTTTCCAGTTGCTGTGCAATGTGACCGATCCTTCCGGCTATTTGGCCCCGTGCGTGGAATATAATCTGGCGGAGGACGTCTACCTGGCAGGCGGAGCCTACCTGAGCCTGGGAAAATCTCCTGAAACCAGCTACTGC
The DNA here is from genome assembly GCA_964630485.1 of uncultured Ignavibacteriales bacterium. Taxonomy (GTDB): domain Bacteria; phylum Zixibacteria; class MSB-5A5; order GN15; family FEB-12; genus JAJRTA01. The sequence goes on along the minus strand of CAZVUZ010000064.1, from coordinate 8,492 downwards.
CTGAGGTCAGAGTTCGGAACCTACCCGGATACATATTACTCCTCATTTCGAGTATATTTCTGAGTCGATGACGCCCTCCACCCGGCAGGGATTATTCTGTCGGCATTCCCGCTGTTTGGGCGCTCTCGGGTTTCGTGCTGTAAGCTTCTGTGCGCTAAGTTGTTCGGGTTGAGGCTGCGTGCCGGTGCGGTCGGCTAAAAAAACTTCACCGTTACCAGGATGCGCTCAGAGGGTGTTGAACCGGGCAACCTCTTAAAATCTAATGACATAGAATGCAGAATTGATCCCAAAATCATTTGACATGATCATTCACGGGTCATATATTCGTTAATTATTTTGCGCCCCTTGTGCGTCTAGAGATATGTGGGTATAACGTTTTTACGATTACGATAAGGAGTTAATGGGATGAAGTCCTTGCTGAAGACGGCGATTTTGTTCTTTGTACTTTGCACCACAGTTTATGGCCAGTCCGTGCAGGAGTTTCTAAACTTCGACTTTGTCGGAGGGGGCGCCCGGGCAGCCGCTATGGGCAACGCATATCTGGCCCTTTCTAATGACGTTACCGCAGGGGCCTGGAATCCCGCCGGCCTCGACGGGCTTGATGGTCTGATTCTCGGGGCCACCTATGGTTCCATGATGCCGCGCGGTTTTACTGACGTAGATCTGCAAAGCAACATGTTTCGTTATGATCACGACGGGTCCCTCAGCTCCATGAACTCCGTGAACTTTGTGGCGCCTTTCAGGCTCAAGGGACACCCGTTTGTCGGCTCCTTCAATTACACCACCAATTTCCAGGGCTATATCGGCTCGCTCTATGCCATGGATTTGGACTATGAGGCCTTCGTGACCCGCAACAATATCTCGGGTGTGCTCGACACTTTCGATTTGCATCAGGAGACGCAGTTGGTTGATGAGGGCGGTGTCAAAAGTGTCAATTTCTCTTTTGGAACCCGTGTGTACGACAAGGTGTCGGCCGGTCTTGCCGTGAATATCTACACCGGTGAGTCGACGATTGAGACCAGACGCGTCGAGACCATTTTCGAGTACCCGATCGACCCCGGTGAGCAGGAAGTGACTCTCCTCAGCGATTTTCTTGAGGTCGATACCCTCAAGTACTCGGGCGTGAATTTCACACTGGGACTCAAGTATGAAGGCGATGTCTGGGATGCCGGATTGGTCGTCCGCACTCCATTCTCTCTCAATACTAAGACGGGAATCTCGCAGTACACGGTCCTGAGTATCAACGGTCTGCCTCGTGAAGAAGGCACCGACACGACCTTCTACGACAACCTGCTGACGAAGTACTCCATGCCCCTCATGATTGGCACCGGTCTCGCCTACCATCGCGGCGAAAACTTCACGGCCGCTCTGGATATAGAATACCGCGGTTTCGGGTCATCGAATATCAAGACCAGGACTTCGCTTATCATCGATCCTTCCGGCAATAACGAAGAAGTCTTCGAAGAATTTGATCCCGAGTGGAACAATGTTTTCGTGATGCGGTACGGACTGGAGTATCTCTGGCATACGGGTATCGGTGTCGTCCCGCTTCGTTTCGGGGCCGGCATTATCCCGCTTCCGAGTCCCAACGAGGGCGATGTCGACTCACCTTCATCGGTGGGGACGGCTCCCAGTCTGATACTGAAACCGATAGTGAAGGCCTTGAATAAGGACGAGACGCCGCTGACCTACACCATGTCGGTTGGCAGTGGAATACGCTGGAGTCAGATTTTCGTGGAATGGGCATACACCTACAGCGCCATCAACCGCGATTTTTCCATGACCAATGTGGTCTCCGAGATTAAAGATCACCAGTTTTCGGTGATGTTCACCGGTTATTTTTAGAGATGGTTTCTTTTTTCGGGATCAGTAACAGCAGATAACGAAATACAGAATCCGGCCCGGATCAGGTCTAACCTGTCGGGCCGGTGTGCCGACAACCTATATTACGGCACGAGTTTAATGCAGGAGTTCTAAATGCACCAGAAGGTCAAATTAACCAGGCGGCAGCTCAAGGAAGATAAGTTTACCTCTTTCATGCTCCGGTCCAAGGGCTGGTTTGCAGAGAATTGGCAGTTTGCGGTAATCGGCGTGGTAGCCCTGATACTGGTTGTTGTGGCCGGCGTCTATTATTCCAATTCCCGAGTGGCGGACAGGGCCGAGGCGTCAACCAAGTTTGCCCAGGCGCTGTCTGATTTTCGCCGCGGTAACAACCAGGTGGCGGTTCTCGGAATGCAGCAGATACTCGAGGAATACGGAGGCACGTCGGTAGCCGAGCAGGCCACTTTCCTGCTGGGAAAACTACACTATTCCATGCGTAACTACCCCGAGGCCATCCGCTACTTTGACATGTACCTGTCAAAGTATCGCGACGATCTGCTGATGCGCTCTGCGGCTATGGCCGGAATTGCCGGTTGTGAGCAGGACCAGGGTAACTACACCGTGGCGGCCGCCAAATTCAACGAAGCCTACGAGGCTTATCCCGACGGCCCCCTGACCGGTGACTACCGCTACTCCGCCATGAGGAACTTACTCATGGCCGGGGAGACCGAGCAGGCCAGGGAAATTCTCGAGTTCATCGAAAGTGAGTACGAGGGCACGGAGCTGGTCAACCGGGCGACCCTGCTGTTTGCCGAAAAGAGCCAGGGTTAGGTTCTCCCAACGCACAATCCAGGGGGCGATTTGTCAAATCCCAGGCCTCTTAGACTTGCCCTCCTGTGGCACATGCACCAGCCAAATTACCAGGAGCCGGGCTCCGGGAATATGGTCCTGCCGTGGGTGCGTTTACATGCCATCAAGGACTATCTTGATATGTTGCTGGCGGTCGACGACTTTGAACGGCTGCGAGTAACCTTCAACCTCGTTCCGTCGCTCCTGGACCAGTTCGATCTTTACATCAACGGTGGGAGTGATCCCCATCTGGATCTCTCGCGCCTTCCCGCCGATCAGCTGACCGAGGGCCAGAAAGCCACTATCCTCGATAGCTTCTTTGGCGCCAACGCAACCCACATGATCGAACCCTACGAGAGGTACGATAATCTCTTCCGGAAGATAAAATCCAACGCTGGCACGCCGGTATTGCCTGCGCTGTTCAGTAGCTCCGAAATGCGCGATCTCCAGGTCTGGTCGAATCTCGCGTGGGTGGATCCCACTTTTCGGGACGAGGCACCAATCAAGTCTCTCCTGGCCCAGGGCGCTCACTTCTCGGAGGAGCAGAAGCACAGTCTCCTCGATTGGCAAATGAACCTGATCGGGCGAATTGTCCCGACCTACCGTGATTATCTCAACCGGGGCAAGGTGGATGTCTCTTTCACGCCATACTACCACCCGATCCTGCCCCTGCTCTGCGATGTGCGTTCGGCCCGGGAGGCTAATCCCAGGATTGAACTGCCGCGCAAGCCCTTCAGCCATCCCGAGGATGCCCGGCGTCAAATCCAGATGGCCATGGACAAATACCAGGAAGTCTTTGATCGCCCCATGACCGGTATGTGGCCGTCCGAGGGCTCCGTTTCGCAGGAAGTCGCCGATATCCTGCTCGACATGGGAATCAAGTGGATCGCCACCGATGAGGAAATTCTTTATTTCTCGCAGAAGAAGGCCGGCATTGATCCCGGCCGAACCCTCATGCACACCGTCTACGACTATGGGCCGGGGCTGAAAATGATTTTTCGGGACCACGCCCTGTCGGACAGGATCGGTTTCGTTTACTCGGGCTGGGATACCGACCGGGCCGTGGGAGATTTTGTCGATCACCTCAAAAACCTCCGCAGGCTGCTTCTGGACCGTATCGACGAGGCCGTGGTGCCGATCATTCTGGACGGCGAAAACGCCTGGGAGTACTTCGAAAACGACGGCCGCGAATTCCTTCACGAACTATACCGGCGGCTCGATGAAGATCCCGAAATCCAGACCGTGACCATGACCGAGGCGACCACACAGATTAAGCCGCAACCCCTGAAATCGGTCTTTGCGGGGTCATGGATAAACCACAATTTCCGCATCTGGATCGGCCATAGCGAAGATAACGCCGCCTGGGATTTGCTCTCCGCCGCCCGTCAGGCTCTGGTCGACTTCGAGACGGAGAATCCCCACTTTGATGCCGAGAGGCTCGCCGCGGCCTGGCGCCAGATTTACATCGGCGAGGGATCCGACTGGTGCTGGTGGTACGGCGATGATCACCGGGGGGGCGACAACGAGCAGTTCGATGCCATCTTCAGACACCACCTGGTCGCCGTCTACGAACTTCTCGGGCTTGATGTCCCTCTGGACCTGCTCAGCCCGATATATCGCGCCGGTGCCGGTCTCAGGGCGGTTATGCCGGATTCCCTGATGTCGGCCGAGATCGACGGCCGGCTAACCTACTTCTACGAGTGGGCGGGAGCCGGCTACTTCGATTGCCTCAAGGCGGGGGGAGCCATGCATCGCGTCGATCGCCACCTCGCCAAAATCCACTTCGGATACGATCATGAGTACTTCTACATTCGCCTTGACTTCATCAATAGAAAAGACTTAGAATTGCTCAAGCAGCCGGTTTTCAACCTCAGTTTCTTTTTGCCGGAACCGAAAGCTATTTCCATAGCCGTGCCCGGTGGCTCGGGACAGGGAAAAGAACCGGGGATTTATCAATATTGTGTCGCCGACATGATGGAAATTGCCGTAAAACGCAGTTTTCTCTGGCCCGGAAAATTCGGTCGCCTCGGCTTCACCGTGGCTCTCAATGACGGCGACGAAAAGATCGAGCAATGGCCAGAAAACGAACCGATCGACGTCGAGGTGCCCGAGAAAGACATGGAGATGTTCTGGCCGACCTAGCCGAACCCCAAACCCTGGCAGGGATGTATCATGAGCGATTCGTTTTTTAGACACGATGAGAATGATAAGCCGACAGGAAGTGTGCCTGAGCTCGACGAAGGTGCGACCACCGACGAGAGCACTAAAGAAGGGATGGGCGCGTTCACCACGGATGAGGGCCGGATGGCGGCCATACTGGCATACATCCCTTTCCTGTGCTTCGTGCCCTTGCTCAGTATGAGAGAAAACAAGGAAGCCCGGTTCCATGCCCGCCAGGGTGTCATGCTTTTTCTGATTGAACTGGTGGCGGTCCTTTTTCTCATCGATGCCATCTCGGACCTTGTTTTCAAGGGCCTCCTGATAGTTGCTCTGGCGCTCTCGGTGGCCGGGATTATCTTCGCCGTGCAGGGGAAGAACTACAAACTGCCCGTGATTGGCGATCTGGCCGACAAAGCCAAGCTCTAACCCCGGCATTTTCGGCCGCATGACGCCATGGTGGGAACCCCCGTTGTAAAGAGAGGGTAGTAAGTCAATATGAGATTATCCAGATTGACATTGGTCGTGATACTGCTGACGGGTATCCTTATTTCGTGCGCCACCACCGGACCCGGCGGCAAAAAATCGCTTATAATAATACCAACTTCTCAGGAAGTGGCCATTGGCGCCGGTATGGCCCAGCAGGTGGAGCAAACCGAAAAGGCGCTGGCCGATCCGCAATGGCAGAGCTACCTCAACGAAATCGGACAGAAAATCGTGGCCGTGTCCGATCGTAAAGACATCGAGTATCATTTTACCGTCATCGAATCCGACCAGGTTAACGCCTTCGCCGCTCCCGGCGGATATATCTACTTCTATACCGGCCTTCTCCGGGAGATGGACAATGAGGCTGAGATGGCCGCCGTAGTCGCCCACGAAATATCACACGTGGTCGCCCGCCACGGAATAAAGCGACTCCAGACCTCGCTGGGCATTGCCGCCGCCTATGAATTGGCCTTTGGCGAAGAGGGCGCAGGCGATGTGCTTAACGCCGCCATCGGACTCGGTATGAACCTGGCCTTCGCCGATTACTCACGGGACAATGAGCGCGAGGCCGATGCCTTCGGAATCATCTATATGACCGAGGCGGGGTACAATCCCAGGGGAGCTCTGGGCATGTTTGATAAGCTGGCAGCGCTCTCTGGCGGTGACGGTGGCTCGAATGTCTTTGAGAATCTGGCCCGCTCCCATCCCCAGACTCAGGAGCGCATCGCCAACGCCGAACAGCAGATTCGGGACATGGGCCAATTGCCTGATCGCTTGACCTTCAACGAGGCAAGATATCAGCAAATGCTCCGTCGGTTGCCTGACAAGCAGACACCCTAATCACAACTGAATTTGTCCACACACCGCAGTTCCGGTCTTTGGTGTAGGTGTTTACCTATACCGGCAGGCCTGAAGCGAGCGTTCGAGACCCGTTAAACGGCGTCCTGACGATCAATGTTAGTGAAATTGATCACAAGGCAGGGGCGATCTGGGGGGGCTGAACGGCGGTAAATAGGGTCTTATAGAATCTCTTTCCGGACATGTTCCCGCTCGTATTGCATTGTTGGCCAGTCTGTTGAGTGAGGCTGTAAAAACTTCCAACACCTCTTCTGGAAAAACTTTCCTTAATTTCCAAGTTTTAGTTGACTACCTGTATTAGTAGTGATACATAGGGGTGGGAAACGGGAGATTTCGACTGCCATAGCTTCGGCGAAATGTGGTCACTTCTCCCACATATGGATGGAGATGTTGCTATAATTGGACACGTAACGCAAGTGTTTAGGTGGCACTGCGTTAATGACTCCAGGGATGGAAATTAGATTGGGGATGTTCAAAAAGCCACCAGTCTGGGGATGCAGGGTCCCGAAAGAATCCAATAACATAGCCTGTTCTGACCATCTTAGCGAGAGAAGAGTCAACCTAAGTCGCTGTGGGGTATGCCGTTGAAGGTCGGGAGAAAATCGGCTTTTCCGTGTCCTGATTGTTGTATAAGCTGCCTTTTCCGGCATTGAGCTTGCAATTAGATTTGCTGAGCTTGACGACGACGAAAGGAAGCTATGTACAACCGGGCTGTTAAGAAAATCGTTCTGGGGTGGGTGCTATTGCTGATACTGGTCGCTCTCTTTGGCAGGGTGACTGTTGCCGAGCCTAATTCGGGTCGGACCGCCGCAGATTTCCTGAATATTGGCCTTGGAGCCAGATCTGCAGGGCTGGGTGGAGCTTACTCGGCCATCTCAACCGATGCCAATGCATCGTACTGGAATCCTGCCGGCCTGGCGGAATTGTCGGCCGGAGAAGTCACTTTTGGTCACTTCTCGTGGTATCAGGACATTAATCTTAACCACGGGTCCTTCGCGCACAGAATCAACGACAATGTTTCGATGGCGGCCTCCTTGACTTTTCTCGGCTATGGCGACATTGAGGCCTTTGAGATCGACGGTAGCGCCAGCGGCGATAATATCAGCGCCTACGACTGGAGTGGGGCGCTTTCGTTTGGTTATCGCGTGACCGACAATATATCGTTGGGAGTGACCGGGAAGTTTATCAATCAGAAGCTGGACGATGTCAGCGGGACGGCTTTTGCGGCCGATCTGGGCCTGAGGTTCAGCACTGAGTTGATCTCTGTGGGAGCCGTTGTGGCCAATCTCGGGTCAGGGATGACGTTTGATGATGTCAAGGAAGACTTGCCCGCGCTCGCGCGTTTCGGTGTCGCCGTACGCCCTTTTGGTGAGACGATTCTGACTTCCGTGGAGATTGAAACCCAGGCGCACGGTGAGACGGTTTGGCGCCAGGGCGTGGAGCTGGGCTTCAGTAACCAGTATTATCTGCGCTCCGGGTACAACTATTACCCCGGTCAGGATGATCGTTCCCTCGGCTCGGGTATCGCCCTGGGAGCGGGTCTGAAGTACAGCAATGTGAGGCTCGACTACGCCTTCACTCCGGGGGAAAAGTACAGTTCTGAGGATTTGCACCGCATTTCTATAGCCTGGCAATTTGGTAAGTAAGCTTCCAATCTAAAATATAATATTGAAGGCCGTCCTACGGACGGTCTTTTTTTTGCGCTCTTTTTGAACAATTCTATGCAAGACCTTGCAGATATTATGTCGAGTATGGTTAAACACACCGTCGATAGAATGCCCTAAATGAAGATATTTACACTCTTGTATGCCTCGTCTATTCATATGCTTAATTCTATGTGATTTAATGCGTTACGTTTATGGGTCGGCACGTGAAAATCCCAAATACAAGTTGTCGAAACCGCCTGATTGGCAACGCATTTGCTAATAAACGATCGCAGTACAGCCTCCAATCCTCAAAGACCAATAACACACAGACTGTCAGGGCTTTGCAGGGAACAGGGGATATGATAACAGAGTTAGGAAGAGATGGAAAACAATACAAGTAGCAGCGGAGATCTTGGCGGACAGAATGCCGTCGCATTGACGGGTGAATCTGTTCGCTACGGTGTCGCCAGTGGGGTTGATACCGCGGCTTCGAACTATAGCACTGCTGCTTCTCTCGGATTTCTGGGGCAACTCAACTACTTTTTTGGTGAATACGGCAAGGGAATACTGTTTGTTCTGGCTACAACGGTGTTTATATTTGCGATACCTGCGTATTTTACCAAACCCGAGAGGCTTCATGCGGTGGTAGGTAGATCGGTTAAGAGATCGATGGAT
>CAZVUZ010000063.1:1351-17852 GCA_964630485.1 uncultured Ignavibacteriales bacterium | reverse complement strand
AAGATTGTTGTTTCAAAAAACATTGCGGAGCGCGACGGCGCGAGCATAGGAATTTGAGAGTATTGAAATATCCGTGTTTTTTGGGACAATAATCTTTGAAGCGAGGCAAGATTGGTTTACCATTTAACTTCGCGACCGCGAAATTAATGGTAAGATGTTTTTTGAGGTGATAATCTTAAATTGAGATTTCTACTTCGGGCATACCCATAACATATGGACCTACTTGGTATTGAGCAAAATATATTTTTATACCACTTGGTGTAAAAGTAAAAGTCTTAAAGTTTTCCTCTGTTGGTTCTGTGCCACTATCTATAGAACTGTTTATGTTTTCTAGATAATCTTCTATGGCCTCCGGATCAGAATTAGCTCGGTCTTCATCACTTATGGTAGCATATGCTTCTTTTAGCATTTGCCGGCTTGCTTGAGATAATTTATCCAAATAGTCTTCATCATCTCCATAAATATCAGCTAAAGTGATGGGGCGATTATTTTTTAAATCATAATTATAAGATTTCTTAACCTCATAACCATGAGCCCCGCCGGTAAAAGCACCATAGCTTAATATAAAACTTATGTAAGAGGAATTACTCTGAATAATAGAAAAGTCAGAATAAAAATAGAATTTCTCCCACGATCTTGGGCAGTGGACGCCCGGCGGCCACATCATTGAGCAAACGGGCCAGATGCTGAACCCTGAGGGCCGCGGTCTCCCGGCAGTGGCCGGCGAGGTGGGGTGTCATAACGACGCCGTCAAGATCGGCAAAAGGATATTCCGACGGAGTCGTGTCGCGGCGCGCCGCTTCGTCCCGGGGATAGCGATACCAGACATCAAGCCCGGCCCGTAAACGACCTTCGGCGCATGCCCGATAAAGAGCGGCCTCGTCAATAATTGGTCCTCGGGCAACATTTACCACGATGGCTCCCTGCGGCAGGCGGGCGAGACGGTCGGCGTTGAGCAGGCCTTCGGTTTGCGGCGTAAGTGGCAGGCAGACAAATATTACATCAGCCGACGGCAGGAGCCGGTCGATCTCACCGGGGCCGTAGACCCGGGCTGTCTCTGTGTCGGATTCGATTGGGTTGAGCTTCACACCGACAGTCTTCATGCCAAGCGCTTTTACGGCCCCCTCGATTCTTAACCCGATAGTGCCCCGGCCGAGTATGAGGGCGGTTTTCCCCTCGATCAAAATGGCCCGGCTTTCTTCATATCGCGGTTGCCAGTCTCCACAGCGCAGGGCCCGGTCAATCGGGACCAGATCCTTAGCCGCGGCCAGCATAAGGGTTACAGCTATCTCCGCCGTTGGGGCGGCATTATGATGAATATTGTACAGCTTGATGTCGCGGTGACGCCGGGCAACCTCACGAGTTGCTTTCGGCAGCCCGGCCCAGGGTATCACGAGCGCCTTCAGGTTCGGACTGGCGGTAAGATCCTCGTCCTTGACCACGCCGGCAACAAGCACGTCGAACCGGGCCGGGTCCGGCAAGTCCTTGCCGTAAGTCAGGTTTATACCGTTATGCAACCGGTCCCGGAGTTGGTCGATAACACCGGGCTCGAACTCAGCCATCACGTGTACATGTAATTCCATGCCGTTGTCCCCCGTAATCAGGCGCCAAGATCCAGCGCCAGGGCTATCGCAACGGCCAGTCCCACTATGACAGCGGTGGGCCAGGCCAGCCGGTGAAGCATATCCCTGATCGGTACGTGGAAGTACTCACAGGTAACGACGAGGCAGGGATGCACCGGCGAAATAATGTATCCGAAAAATATTGCGCAATAAATCAAGGCGAACACCATCGGCGTGATGACATCGGCCGTGGCAAGGTAAACCGGGAGAATGATAGAGGCCGGCAACTGCACTCGCCCGGTAAGGAACGCCAGGAGGCTACCGGCCGCCACCGCCAGGACCACGGGAGGCAGGGGAATGGTGGCAATCATGTCGGAGGCGTGGGATCTCTGGAAAACATGCAGGTAGAGGAACATGCCGATGATAATCATGGCGAAGTTCCACGGCTTCATCCGGCGTGCAATACTGGCAAGGTCCAGGCGTCTGCGGCTGAGAAGAATCGAGAGCGCCAGACCGGTGGTGACGCCGATGACCGTGGCCAGGGAGCCCAGCGAAAACAGTCGCTTGAGGGTGAAATCGATTACAGGTGCGCTCAGGATCACCGCGAGCGGAAGCACCAGCCCGGGCATGGAAAATGCACCCAGGGGATCCATACGTCCGTTGACTTTTCTCAAGAAGAAGATATAGCCGAGAATGTAGGCCAACGCGGCCCAGGGGAGGGCATAGGAAACGGCCACATAAACATCGAGATCGGCGATTTTGGCCGCCACGATCAAGGCCGGACTTAGCGGATAGACGAGGATAAAAAGATGCCGGAACCAGTTGTTAATAGCCGCAACGAGACCGGGCTTAACCCCCTGACCGCCTTTTTCCAGGATTGGCGCCGAGAGCAGAGCGCCGCCGGGCATTGGCAGAAGGCCCATCAGGGCCGCCGAAAATGGCAATAAATAGCGACGCTTCAGGCGCACGTTATTGACCAGACTGTCAACCTGGCCGCTCTCTTTCATGGTCCCGCCAAGCATGGGGATAATGCCCATGGCAACAGCCAGGAGTACTATCGACTGGTCGGTGACGGTGCGTATGATCTCTTCCAGAATCTCCGAAGGCGACAGCGTAAACAGACCAAGCAGAACAGCGCCGCAGGTCAGGCCCAGGGCGAGATTCTTACGAGAGATGACCAGGATGGCGGCCATGGATACGCAAAAGCCAATCAGGGCGAGTAACATGGGCTATTTATAAGGCCAAACGGGACGAAAAGCAATCGACAGCACTAAATTACGGTGCGGTCCATTTGCTCAATATCGCTCAGCATGCGTCGGCCCTCTTCCTCACTGCCGGGCTTGCCGGCCAGGGCAAACATGGCCCTCTTGTAGCTCTCTACGCCGGGCTGAACAAAGGGATTGTGGCCCGCGAGGTAACCGGACAGAGCCACGGAACGCTCCATCATGTAATAGAACTGGCCCAGGTTGAAGGCATTGCGGCGGGGAATGGAGATGGTCATACTGGGCACGCCCCCTCGGAAGTGGGCATAGGCCGGGCCGTCGATGACAAGCCGATTGATGAAATTCACATCCCGCCCCGAGTCGGGCAGATAATTCAAACCGTCAAGGTTTTCCGCCTCGGCCGGTATCGAAACCCGGCGGTTGTGGTTTTCCAGGCGGAGAAAGGTCTCCAGGATATTGCGTTCCCCCTGTTGTACCATCTGGCCGTTGGCGTGGAGTTTTTCCGAGTACATGCTCGGGGAGACCCACATGCCGTGTCCGTTGTGGCCCTCGCTTTCGGGGAAGAGTTGCTCCATCCACCGGGTGAGTTGATAGATCGCGGCAGAATTCGTGGCCACAACCTCGACCTTTTTGCCCTTGCGGTGAGCCAGGTGACGGACGGCGGCATGAACCATAGCCGGGTTGGCCCAGAACTCGTCGGTGTCGGTGCGGGTTTTCATGTGGCGAAAGCCGGCCACGAAAGTGTGGATGTCGATACCGGCCATGGCCAGGCCCACCAGCCCGACATCCGTCAGGACGGAAAAGCGTCCCCCCACATAGTCGGGAACCTCGCACGAGCGATAACCCTTTTGTTCGGTCAGGGTCCTCAGGGCGCCGCGGTTGCGGTCGGTGGTAGCGATGATGAATTCGGTGGCGCTGTCGCCAAGCTGCTTTTCCAGATGGCGGCGCAATATGCGGAAAGCAATGGCCGTCTCGGTAGTCGTCCCCGACTTCGATATGACATTCAGGCCGATCCGCCGGCCCTTGAGCAGATCAAAAGTGTCGGCAAAGAAGTCCGGGTCGGTGTTCTGGCCCAGAAAATACATCTCCGGAACATCACCCCGCTCGTTGCGGGGAAGCTGATTGGCACAGGTGTGAGTGAGAGCCTTGACGGTGGCCTCGATGCCGAGGTAGGATCCACCGATGCCGAGGGAGACAAAGGCGTCAATCCGGGCTCCGAGCTTTCGGGTGACATCGACAACCTCGTCGAGATGTTCCGTTGTAATTTCCTCCGGCAACGATTGCCAGCCGAGCATGGGCGTATCACCGTCGAAGCAGTCGCCTTCGCCGTTTTTCAGACGAACATGCTCCGCGACGACGGCCGGAGCGAACGACTCGAGTTCGTCCTTCGATATGAACGGGGCTGCGCCGTCGGCCGAGTTCACAATATAGGTCAGGTCAATTCCGATCCGGTTGTCGTTAAGGTAACTCTGGCTTTTTTCAAGTGGGGATCCGCTCATGGTCTTGTATCCTTCTGAATCGCTGTCGTCTGACTTGCTCTCGTTATTACCGCAACCGGAAGAAATGATTTGACACCGGTGCCTGCAAGCTCTTTGTGAGAATCGAAGGGGGGAGAGTTGCCGGAATATGCTTGACTCCGGGCCGGGATTGCGGCAAACTCCTGTCCATGTCAGGTAACAGCGTCACAGACATGGGTATTGCGGTAACAGGTGATGAGTAAATTGAAAGCTCATTCAATACCGCCCGGCGTAAAGTACATATTGCTTTCGACGGTGTTCTTTGCCCTTATGAACATCGGTGTCAAATATCTCCATTGCATACCGGCCTACGAGATTGTCTTTTTCCGGGCGATGGTCACATTGGTAGTAGGTTATTTCCTGATCAAGGCGGCCGGGCTTCACCTGTGGGGCAACAACAAGACGCTGTTGATCATGCGCGGTCTTTCGGGCACGGTGGCGCTGCTTCTGTACTTCTACACCCTGCAACACATGCCGCTGGCAAGTGCGGTTACGATCCAGTACATGTCGCCGATTTTTACGATCGTCATAGCCGGCCTGATGTTGCGCGAGCCCCCACGGGCGATCCAATGGTTGTTCTTTCTGGTATCGTTCGCCGGAGTTGTCATGGTCAAGGGTTTCGATACCCGAGTTACTCCAACGGAACTGATGATAGGTATTACGGCCGCGGTGTTTTCCGGGCTCGCCTACAATTTCATCCGGAAATTGAAAGGCCAGGATGATCCGCTGGTGGTGGTGTTCTATTTCCCCCTGGTTACGGTTCCAATCGTCGGGGTTTATACGGTCCTGAACTGGGTCAGCCCCGATCCCCTGGAGTGGGTGATCCTGATCCTGATTGGCCTGGCCACCACGGCGGCTCAGATCTTCATGACAAAGGGATACCAGCTCGAGCGGGCCGCCAACGTTAGCAATTTCAATTATCTGGGCAGTGTCTACGCGATTTTTATCGGAATGATATTTTTCGACGAAAGCATCGGTGCTCTCGGGCTGGCCGGGATTCTCCTGATCATTGCCGGAGTCGTGATGGGTTCTCGATTCCGGCGCGAGGCTTAGGCAAGACCGGGACCCTGTCAGGTCCCGGCGGATTCTTCGATTGCGGCAAGCTGTTTCTGCACCAGCGTCTCGACGCGGGCGATACGTTCGGCCGTCGCCTCGCCGGGATTTTCCAGTTGGCTGATATTCACCAATTCGTCCGCGATGGTACTGACGGCCTTGTTGCTGTTAATGATAACATCAACCGTGGGGGCGGTTTTGCCCTGCCGGTCGATGATGGCTCCGTTGTGGATGTCATCCTGCAGCGAGTGGGCCCGCAGGTCGATGGTCATCGAAGCATCGTTGATGTACTGAGAGAGAATCATCACGCTGGATCGCAGGGTGTCGATCGAGGACTGCAGGTCCTCCCCGAGGGCGATCTGCTTTTGCATCTCGCGTATTTCCTTCAGGAGATTTTCAACCGCGACATACTGATCGAAGAGCATGCGGTTGGCCTCCATCATGATGTCGTCGGGCGAGCCGACGTCGATCTCCAGGAAGGCCGCCTCCTCGAGAGTGCGGCTGAAAAGCTGTTTTTCGACAGCGTGGAGCTTCTCCACGGGGATTTTCAGTTCATCGCGCAGAATTTCCCTGTTTACCAGCAGGGCGGCATTGACCGGTGTCTCCGGCGACACCGCGAATTTGGACACCAGGTGGGCCAGGTTAACGATCAGGCACGAAACCTGGTCGTCATCGACTATTCCGTTTTCGAAGGTCGTGTGGTGGTATCCGACCGCTTGGCAGATTGACTCGGGCAATTGCCATTGCTCGAGAACGAACTGGCCGATGCGGGCGTGATTGGTTCCCCAGGTTTGTTCCTCGATGGCGGTCATGTTGCCTTCGCGCTCGGCCCGGCGCCAAACGCGGCCGAACTCATCGGGATAGGACTTTTCCATTACCAGCATACCGATATCATGCAACAGCCCGGCGATGAAGGCCTCTTCCGGTCGCGGGTAACCGACGCTTTCGGCTACCAGGCGCGAAGCTATAGCCACTTCAAGCGAATGTCGCCAGAAGCGCAGACGGTCAAGCGAGTATTGCCAGTCGCTGGTCATGCTGTACACCGACGCTGACAGGGCCAGGGCCGTAACCTGGCGCATGCCGATGGTCATGATAGCCCGGCTCATGGTGCCGATTTTTCGCCCGGCGCCGTAAAACGGAGAATTGGCGATCCTCAGAATATTCCCGGTTAGGCCGGGATCGCGCATGAGGACTTCAGCCAGCTGGTCGACGGTGCAGTTCTCATCCTTTACCACGCGCAGGACCTCGGTCATGGTCTGCGGCAAAGACGAGAATTCTCGATTTTCATCGAGTACTTTTCTTATGAAATCTCTATCCATTAGTATACCACCTTTATCTTGGTTTTCGGTCGTGGCGGTCACGACTTTAGGCCTTGCGAAAACTGCGCTGGTGCTGACGGGGCGGCGGGAAGACATTTGTGGCTTGACATATCCCAATTATTGGGCAATAGATACCCCGTATTTGAACTGAAAACAGGGGAAGGCAGCCATCGCAACATGAAAATAGCCTATACATCTGACATCCACGTCGATATGTCGGAGGCCAATCACGGGCTGATAGATGCCCTTATCGACCGCCTTGTCAGTGTCAAACCCGATGTATTTATAATTGCCGGGGACATCTCCCAGTCGCTCGAGAAAATCGCCGAGACACTCGACCGGTTTTCAAAGGCGCCGGGGCGCAAAATGCTGGTGCCGGGCAATCACGATATCTGGATCGACTCGAAAAGCCGCCTGCGGCAGGGGATTGACAGTACTGTAAAATACGAGAACCTCATTCCTGCCGTCTGCAGCGAATTCGGCTTCGAGTTTCTTCCGGCCGGTCCGATTACCATCGGAGATATCGGTTTCGCAGGTACCATGGGATGGTACGATTACTCTTTTCGTAACCGGGATTTTGACGAAACTGTCTCAAGAGCGCTTTACTCCGAAGGGATGTACGAGCGCTGTTTCTGGAATGATAAGCGCTTTGTCTGGTGGCTCCGCAATCCCGGTCGGAAGATTATCCACCTGAGGGATCGCGGGTTGTGCCGTCTCGATGCGGAAGTCAACCGCAGCATGACCGCCACTCTGAAAACGCACCTCGACCAACTGGTTGAAAACAAAGTGCGGGAAATTGTGGTGGTGACGCATATGGTACCGTTCAAGGGGCTGGTCAATTACAAGCGGGAGTTGCCGGCCGATTTCTTCACCGCCTACCTCGGCAGTGAGGGGCTGGAGAAAACGATTCGTGCCTGCCCCCTGATCACGCACAGCATTTTCGGTCACTCTCATACTACGCATGACGTTCGATTAAATGGCGTCAGGGTCATGGCCAGCCCGGTTGGTTATCTGAGTAAGGACGACCTGTCACACCTGGAGACCCTGGCCGAAGAGAGGCTGTCGGTGTTCGATACGGTCAAGTCGGGCGTCGCGATGACATAAACGGAAGAGGCGGCCAACAACGGACCGCCTCTGTGAATCTTCCACGAAATGTGCTTCTAAGAACCTACCGCAGGAGTACCATCTTGCGAGTTCTTTTCTCGGCATCTGTCCTCAGGGTGTAGAAGTAGATGCCTGACGCAACGTCGCGGCCGTCGGCATCGCAACCGTCCCATTCCACGCTGTAAGTGCCGGCTGATTTGGTCTCGTCAATGAGCCTGGTTACGTTCTGTCCCAGCAGGTTGTGGATGTCGATGGTTACGTGTGACTTGACGGCCACGCTATATTGGATGGTAGTGGCCGGATTGAAGGGGTTGGGATAGTTCTGCTGAAGCCGATAGTCGTCCGGAAGCGGGCCGGGGTCGTCATCAACGCCGAGCACCAGGGTCGGAGAGGTACGAATACGCAGGGCAATATCGGCCGGGCTCGGGTTGGTGCCGAGATCATACCAGGAACCACTGCCGCCGGTGCTGCTCATGTAGGTTTTGCCGGTTTCGGTTGGTCCGGCGCCGTCGGCAACCAGGGGATAGGTGTAAGAGGCGGCGGTGAATTTGGCCACGACGTAGACATCCTCACCGACATTGACCTGCGGCGGGGAAGCCAACGAAATCGAGTGGTAGCCGGCCTCGGGGAAGCTGTTGTCAAGGCTCGACGCCAGCAGGTTGCTCGGGCTGGAGCCGTTGAAGTCGTCGTACAGGTAGATATCGACGTCGGTGGTGGCGTCATTGGTCCAGAACTCTACCCGGGTGAGGTAACTCTGGGCCGCAAGGGTGTAGCCGCACAGGCCCCAGACGGTGGTCGCGCCATAGCCCCACTGGCTGGTCCAGCCGGCCTCATCGTAGTGGAGCAGGCCGCCGGAGCTGTTGTAATCCTGCCAGTCGGACATGAACGATGAGTATTTGCCGATTCCGGCGGAACCGTAGGCAATATAGAAATAACCGCCTTCGGCGCCGTAACCGCAGGTGCCACCCCAGCCGGTTCCCCAGCTGTTTTTGACTATCCAGCCGCCGGTGCCCCCGGCGTGGACGAGGTTGTCGTCCCAGCCGACTATCAGGATGGCGTGGTTGATGGTGTGGTCGCCGGTATAGTGCATGGTGTAGGTGCCGTCGTAATTGTTGTACTCAGTCATCCAGGCATTGTCATTATTGTCACCGGTGTAGAGCGAGGAATAAACCGGACCGTTGTCGTAGATGTACTGTTTCAAAGAGGCGGTTGCCGGGACGAAATCGGCCGAGATAATGTTCCAGCCGAGGAGCGTCTTGATATACTGGCAGGATCCGTTACAGGAGACGTCTGCGGCGACGTAGGGGTCGCAGGCCTCCGTCACAACGCCGTTCTGCGAAAGATAACTGGCGAGATTGTCGAAATTTCCGCCGCTGCAGCTGGTGCCGTAGTAATTGCATTCCTTGGCGCTGTTCTCGGAGAAATCGAAGGTCTCGGAGAGGTCGATTTCCATTTTGGCCTCGATGTTCCCCAGGGCGGCGAAGGCATAGCAAGCGCCGCAGACGCTCTGATTCTTCACCGATGTAACTTTACCCGTTTCGCGCCAATCGAAGCGCGCCGGCAGTGGATCCGCCGATGAGAGCCGGGGCGCCATGTCTCTGGCGTCCAGATGTCTCAGTTCCATTCTTGAGGGAATGAAACCGCGGCCGTCGGGCATTTCGTTCACTTCGCCCGGGATAGTCGGCGCCCGTTCCGGAGCCTGAACCTGGGCCATAACGGGAAAGGACAAAACGCTCGCAATGACAACCGTCATCAGGACCGATCTTAATGACATTTTTGATGACAACATAGAGTAAACCCCTTGAGGTGTTTCGTTATCGATAACGCTCTTCAATACTATCTCATTTCGTCACCGTCGCCTCTATACTTTAGCGCCCGGCCGCAGCAGCGAAATCTCGTTCCCGGAACATTCTCATCGCTGGCCAGAGAAGCCGTTTTTTGCGCAAAAATCGCACATCGGTGACATTTCGGGGAGGATTAGCGCTTTGGCCGATCCGGGGACCGGCGGACCGGCAAAAAACCCGCAGTTGTAGCCGTCTTTTCCAAAGTTCCTCTTGACATATATGGGAATCCCCCCTATGCTTGGCGCGGCAAAATGTAATGACTTGGTAAACGTGACGCTATGGGACTTGCTGTAAACCATATTTATTCTTGTTGGTTGAATCCCTGGGAGAGAGGCAATCCTGCCGGCGTCTATCCTATATATACCCAACTTCTGTCTAACACTGAATCGACGATGAATAGCTCAACGCTTGAAAGGGCGATCAGATGAGTAGTGAATCCTTCAATCCATTTGAGATGGCACAAGCTCAGTTTGACAAAGTCGCTGATATGCTTGAATTGGATCGCGGCACTCGCGATTTGCTCCGCAATCCTATGCGCGAATATCACTTCCATATACCGGTGCACATGGATGACGGTACGGTCCAGGTCTTTCGCGGCTTCCGCTGTCAACATAACGACTCTCGGGGCCCTTGTAAGGGTGGTATCCGTTTCCACCCCCAGGAGACTATCGACACCGTCCGGGCGCTTTCCATGTGGATGACCTGGAAATGCGCCGTGGTGGATATCCCCCTCGGCGGCGGCAAGGGCGGCGTGATTTGCGACCCGCATAATCTCAGCCCGCGCGAGCAGGAACAGATCTGCCGCGGCTGGGTCCGGCAGCTGGCTCGCAATGTTGGCCCGGTGGCCGATGTCCCGGCCCCGGACGTCATGACTAATGCCCAGCACATGCTGTGGATGCTCGACGAGTTCGAGGCCATCCACGGTGGCAAATACCCGGGATTCATTACCGGCAAGCCGGTCGGTAGCGGCGGCTCCCTCGGGCGCACCGAAGCCACCGGATACGGTGTAATCTACACCGTGCGGGAAGCCCTCCGTCAGCTCGATATAAACCCGGCTGACACCGTGGCCAGTATTCAGGGGTTTGGCAATGTGGCCCAGTACGCCATCAGGCTCTACAATGAACTCGGCGGCAAGGTCATCTGTGTCTCGAGCTGGGACCAAAAGGACCAGACCTCCTACACCTTCCGCAACCTGAAGGGTGTTGAGATCGATGCCCTGGTCGGTATCACTGATCGCTTCGGCGGCATTGATAAGGACAAGGCCCGTGACCTCGGTTACGAAATCCTTCCCGGCGATGCCTGGATTGAGCAGGACGTGGACATCCTGATCCCCGCCGCCCTTGAGAACCAGGTTACCGGTGAAACCGCCAAGAAAATCAGCGCCCGGGTCAAGTTGATGGCCGAAGGTGCCAACGGTCCGACCACTCCCGATGCCGACAAAGTGCTCCAGGAGAAGGGCATCTTCGTGGTGCCGGACTTCCTGGCCAACGCCGGCGGCGTTACCTGCAGCTATTTCGAGCAGGTACAGTGTAATATGAACTATTTCTGGGAGAAGGACGAGGTTCTGAGTCGTCTGGATACCAAGATGACGGCGGCCTTCCACGCCGTGGCCGATACGGCCCGGAAACGCAAGCTCTACATGCGTGATGCCGCTTATGTGATCAGTATTGCCCGCGTGGCGGAAGCATGCCGTCTCCGGGGCTGGGTTTAGCTGCTGGTTCTCCAGAGACTAAATCCCTGATTTAATAGTATGAACCGCCGCGACCGATTGTCTGTCGCGGCGGTTTCTTGCTTGATTTTCATGCAAACCGCGGCTTACCTTATCCCTGAAGAGACGATTGTCCGACACGATTTTCGACAATCGCACCAAAGTACTGGCCCATAAAGTCGAATTGGTAAATATGCCCGGGAAACCACACAACAAATCATTGGACCGATTCCTTGAGTCCCTGCAGGAACGCTCCAAGGAACTCAATTGCCTTTTCCAGATTGATGAGATACTTAATTCCACCGAAAAGGCGCTGGAAACGGTTTGCGGTCAGATTATTGAAACCATTCCGTCCGGTTGGCAACATTCCGATATCTGTCTTGCCAAAATAACGGTCGAGGACAAGACCTTTGTACCGCCTCACTTCAGTCAGACGGCCTGGTCGCAGAGCGCCGACATCGTCATTCAGGGGATGGTCTTCGGAACGATCGATGTCTTCTATACGGAAGAACGACCAGACGAGGACGAGGGCCCCTTTCTGGACGACGAGGCCAAGCTCTTGCATTCCATCGCCGACCGGCTCAGCCGGTTCATCGTGCACCGGCGGATGCGTCGGATCGTGCAGGACCTGGAATCCGTGGCCCCGGAAAACGGCAAGGGTAACGGCAAAAGCGAGTGGCGTACGGTGTTGGAAACGCTCCGCGACACCGATCGCGAGCTTTATCTCAATATTTCACGCAAAATGCTCAACCACCTCTGCTGGAGCGGAGTCGAAGAGGCCAGCCAGTTGATGGTATCGTTCGGCGAGGACCAAATGGCTGCCGAATCTGAGTTGCGGGAGGACCTCAACCAGCCGCACAAGAGACGGATTCTCGGATTCAGTGCCGATTTCAGCGCGGCCGTTTTCAGGATCGCCAACGAACATCTTTCCGATGAGCAAATCCTGGCTCTGATAAAGAAGTGGATGAAAGAGGAGAAACTTAGTTTCCTGGTGCAGGTAGTCAATCGTAATCTGTCGCTCTCTGAGGTCGCCGACGCCATTCGTCGCTACCACCACCTCATGCAGGATGAGCCGCAGACGCCGTCACCGGGGAAAAAGGGCGTCCAGGTTTCGCTGATAAGACGTTTTCTCTCGGATCAGCTATCGTACGTCAATATCGCCAAGGAATATATAGGCGTCAGCGATTTCTTCCACCTCCTCAAGAATGTAATATTCAGCGCCGAGAGTCACGGCAAACTGGGTGGTAAAAGCGCCGGGCTTTACCTGGCCGCCCAGATTCTCAAGAAAAAGAGCGAAGATTTCGATCTTCTGAAAAACGTCAAAATACCCAAGACCTGGCACATCACTTCCGACGTCGTCCTGCATTTCATGCACTACAACAATTTCGACGAAGTGGTGGAGCAGAAGTACAAGGACATCAACCAGGTCCGCCTTGAGTATCCACACATCGTGCATACCTTCAAAAGCGCCCTGTTTCCGTCGGACATTGTCAAGGGACTGAGTGTCCTGCTCGACGATGTTGGCAACAGGCCGTTGATCGTCCGCAGTTCCAGCCTTCTCGAAGATCGCATGGGTGCAGCCTTTTCGGGCAAGTACAAGAGCCTGTTCCTGGCCAACCAGGGCAGCAAACAGAAGCGCCTTGACGCGCTCATGGATGCCATTGCCGAAGTCTGGTCCTCAACCTTCAGCCCCGATCCCATCGAATACCGGGCCGAGAGAGGCCTTCTCGATTTCGGTGAAGAGATGGGGGTAATGATTCAGGAAGTCGTCGGCAGCCGGGTCGGCAAGTACTTCTTCCCGGCCTGGGCCGGGGTGGGATTCAGCAATAACGAATTCCGGTGGTCGCCGCGGATTAAACGCGAGGACGGGCTGGTGCGCATAGTCCCCGGTCTCGGCACGCGGGCGGTTGACCGTCTCAGCGATGATTACCCGGTTATGATTGCTCCCGGGCGCCCCAATCTCAGCGTCAACGTAACAGCTGAGGAAACACTGCGTTATTCACCCCAGAAGATGGATGTCATAAACCTTCAGGAAAACCGTTTTGAAACCATCGATCTGGGCGTGTTACTCAAGGAGGTCGGTTACGAGATACCCGGCATAGCCAACATGGTCTCGGTGGTTCGAGACGGAGAGATTCAGCAGCCGAGCATAATCGGAGTCGATTTCGACAAGGACGATGCCATTATTTCTTTCCACGGGCTTTTCCAGCGGACCCGTTTCGTGGAACAGATGCAAACCATGTTGCGAACGCTGGAGGACACTCTTGGCATGCCGGTCGATATCGAATTCGCCTCCGACGGACACGACTTCTACCTCCTGCAATGTCGTCCCCAGAGTTATTCCGCGGAGAGTTTGCCGGCCAATATCCCGCGCGATGTTCCGGAACAGGACGTCGTCTTCACGGCGAATCGGTATATATCCAACGGACGCATACCGGATATCACTCACATTGTTTACGTTGATCCCCAGCGCTACAGCGAACTGCCCCAACGTTCCGATCTCGAAGCCGTCGGCCGTGCCGTCGGAGCCCTGAATAAAGTGCTTCCGAAACGGCAGTTTGTCCTCATGGGGCCCGGCCGCTGGGGAAGCCGCGGCGACATCAAACTGGGCGTAGACGTGTCATATTCGGACATCAACAATACCGCCGCCCTGATAGAAATTGCCCGGAAAACCGGAAACTATATACCGGACCTGTCCTTCGGGACGCATTTCTTCCAGGATCTCGTCGAAGCGGGCATCAGGTATATCCCGCTGTATCCTGATGACGAGGGGATTATCTTTAGCGAGAGTTTCCTTCTTGGAACAGAAAACATACTGGCGGAACTGGTTCCCAGACACGCCCGTCTGTCCGATACGATCCGGGTTATCGATGTATCGGGGGTGACCGGAGGCCGGGTGCTGCGGATCCTGATGAATGCCGACCTCGATGAGGCCATGGGGTTACTGGCCGAGCCGTCCACCGAGGAGCCGGCGAGACCCGGTGCGCCTGCCGGACCGGCAGTGACACCGCGCAGCGATGCCTGGTGCTGGCGAATGCAAATGGCCAAATGCCTCGCTTCCAAAGTCGATCCGAATCAGTTCGGCGTGGTTGCCTGCTACGTCGTTGGCAGTACAAAGAATCTCACGGCCGGCCCCGGAAGCGATATCGATATGGTACTGCACTTCCGGGGCAGTCCCGGGCAGCGTCAGGAATTGCTGATGTGGCTGGACGGCTGGGCCCTGTGTCTGGGCGAAGTTAATTTCATGCTGAGCGGTTTCAGGGCCGAGCGCATTCTCGATGTCCATATAGTAACTGATAATGACATAGCCACTAAGACGGGAATAGCAGCCAAGATCGGTGCCGTCACCGATGCCGCGCAACCTCTGGAGATGAAGAAGAGTAACTGAGAAACGGCGGCAGATAATCTCCCGGTTCGCCTGATGCCCTACTTGTTACCGAGAGCAAGGGAGTAGGTTATCCCCAGCGCCATATAGGTCGGGTGTTCATCCCAGTCATAGTTCAGCGTGGTGCCCTCGAGCCAGTTATCGAAAGTCTGGGGCGCCCGCGAAAGTGACGAATAGAAATGGTGCGAGACCTCCGCGTATAGGGAAAACGGCCCCTGCAGTTTCACTTTCGTCACGACAGTGGCGCCAAGCGAATAAGCGTTGTGAGAACCGGCCGCCTGTTGCAGGCGGTTGACCGGAGCCCGGCTGTCGACAAACGTTCCCCCGGCATAATTGCCACTGCTCCCGACGGAGAAAGAACCCAGGAAAGCGACGTAGGGCCGCACAACACTGCCGACCGACAACTCGGCATAGGGGGCAATCGAGAGCCAGAAACCATAGTCAGCGTCCGAATACGATTGATCTTCGGGGAAATAGCGGTCCTTGGTGAAACCCACCGTGGTACGCACCGCCAGATTGCGTTTGAAGAATATGTCCCCGGTGACAGCGGCGCCCATCACCGCTCCCGAGTGGCCGGAGCCGAGGTTGACCATCAGGGCGGGGGAGATGTCAATACGGTTTGATCCCGAAATGGCCGGCGATGCGGCCAGGGAGACCATAAGGGCGACGGCACAAGCTGTCCACAGTATCTTCACAACCAAACCTCCGGTATTGACCAAAGAAACACACGTCTCATTATACATAACGAATATGCGCCGCGAATGTTCGTCCCGGCTACAAAAAAAGGACGCCCTCAAATTGAGGGCGTCGCTTTTCAGAAACACTTAGTCGGAATGCCGGTCTAATAGCAAATGGCCGGTGCGGGTCCGCCGTTGAACATGTAGTCGACGAGATGGACCATATCGGCAATGTCAATCTCCTGCAGGAAATCACCGTCGACATTGGCCTCCTTGAGACAGGGCGGCGCTTCACCACCGGCAAACATGTAATCCACCAGCCAGACCATGTCGGCAATGTCGATAACGTCTTCAGGGTCGTCATCAATGTTGCCTCGGATTCCCTGGCAACACGATTCGTAAGTGACCGCGCCATCGATGGTGGCGGTAACATACGTGGCCTTGTATCCGGAGAAGATGGGCAGTCTTTCTTCCAAACCGGAAAGGTAACCATCAATGTTTAGATTGGCGACGGTGCCGAAAAGAGGGGTGCCGTCACAATGGAAATAGAGTTTCAGGATGGGACCGTAACCGGCGGCAAGATCCGGGGCCGTTTCCAGCTCCGAGGTGCGCAGCTTGAATGTCATCCGCTTGGTGCTGGAAGAGAAGTGGACCTGGCCCTGTTCTTCGAAATAATCGGTGCGACAACCGACGGTAGAGAAGGAGTCGTAGACGAGGTTCATGGTGCCGCCGTATTCGATGGGGATGCGGATTTCCTCCAGGGATGTGCTGTTGCGGCCGTAAACAACGAACTCCATACTCTCGCTGGGAACTGCGACCGCCGAATCGACTCTCATGGTGTCGGCCAGGGCAAGAATGAAATCGGGTTTGGTGCGCTGGCGAATATCACCCTCGGCATCGACCTGAAGGGTTACACTGTAGAGGCCCGGCACATCGTAGCAATGGAAGGGATTCTGGACATAAGCGGAATCACCGTCGCCAAAATCCCAGGTCCATTCATCGACCTCAAGACTGGACACACCCTCGAAACTGACGTCAAGGGGAACCCATCCGATAGTCGTGTCCGCATAGAGCGTGGCACCGCCGATGTAATTCGTTAACGCAGCGCC
>CAZVUZ010000063.1:0-1341 GCA_964630485.1 uncultured Ignavibacteriales bacterium | reverse complement strand
ATAGCCGATCATCGAACATCCGTAGGGCATGCGCATATATCCGCCTTCGCCCCAGCCGGGTCCCCAGGAGTTGCGCATTATCCAGACGCCGTAGTCACCCTGGCTGTCATCCCAGCCGACCAGAACCACACCGTGGTTGAGCTCGATGCCGCTGCAGCCATTGAAGATGCCGCCGCCGTAGGACTGCATGGCACTGTTGGCGCTGACGCCGACCGAGATCGGGCCGTATTCCATAATGGCCTGTTTCATGGCGCTGACACTCGGGGTGCCGTTCGAGGCGCCTATGTAGGCCCAGGACTCTATATGGTAGGGATGATTATAGGGGCAGTGGCAAATGCCATTGCTCGCGGTGTAGGGAAACTCGGCTTCCATGACGGCGCCGGAGCTGTCACATGGATCGCCGCGCCAATCAAAATAGTCATGGGCCCACCAGCCGCCGCCGCAGTCCCAGCCGTTGCTGTTACAGCTCACCAGCCATTGCTCGGAGAGATCGACTACCTCGCCGTCACGGATGAGGATATTGCATTCGAGCGCGCCCGCGGTGGCGAAAGCCCAGCAACTGCCGCAACCGCCCTGGTTCCGCACCGGCGGACAGCCGTCGTCGATAGCGCGCCAGTCGAAAGCGGCGGGTAAGTCGCGTTTCTCCTCGAAGTTTACCCACGGTGCCATTTCCTGCCAGTTGTCGGGCAGGCTGAGGCCGCATAGCTCATTCAGTGCGTACTCGGTGGCAGGGTTTTGTGTAACGGTGAATGTCCAGCCCTCTTCGACTCCTTGCTGTCGAAGGGCTTCGATGTCGTCGGCCGTCAGCTGGGCCTGAGCATTACCCACGACAACGGCTAACAGCAAAATCAGCAACATAGCGATGTGCTTCATGTCTCGCGATCTCCCGGTTTGTCCGATTTTCTCATAGTCCTGCAGTATGGCGGCATCATTGAGGTAGTCCAATTGGGGATTACCCTCTAACCTCATATAAAATAACGAATTGTGGCATTCTGTCAACAATAATCGCCGGTTCGAGAAAGGCTTTGGCGGCGGGCCGTTTCGGCGCGAAGCTGACTCACCTCTCGGCGCAGACGATGCGTAACAGCGTATCGTCCGTGATTAGATTTACGGCAGTCCGTCCGTGCTGGAGATAATCTGGTCCGTCTTTTGGCTTGTTATTGTCAAGTAGTATATTATCTTAAATGTAACCAATGACGCTCAATCCGGCCGGGTCCGGGGCTTCAGTGGTTGTTTTCCGGGAACCGACATCATTGTGTACCACACAGTTCTAACACTCTCGTTTGAAGTCGGGCGGACTGCTTGGCGATGCGCACTATGTAAACGAAAGGGGAGATCATG
>CAZVUZ010000062.1:0-18032 GCA_964630485.1 uncultured Ignavibacteriales bacterium | reverse complement strand
TCTCATGGTATCCTGAGCAAGACTGAAGTCCGCAGGGTCCATGCCCGCAACACCGCTCACAATAAGGTTCATCCCCCCGCTTTGAGGCTCACCGCTGTTGTCGAATTCGACGGCCCGATCGATATCGAAAACACCCAGGGATCCATCACCGTCCAGGATATCGACGGTGACCTGGTGGCCACCACCGAGCTGTCTTCGATAACAGTCGCAAATATCAGCGGCCTGGTTGACATTAGCGGCCTCCGATCATCCATCAGCGTTCGCGAAGTAGATGGTCCCCTTACGGCAAGCAACAGCTTCGGATACATCAAGGCCCTGCGACTTACCGGTCCGGTGAACATCGTCAACCTGCATGGAAAAACCGACCTGATGCTGGATGAAGGTTACTCCGGGGAATCGATTCTGACCTCCGATTTCGGGGAAGTGAGCCTGGCCCTGGGAGCCGACACCGACCTGAACCTGACGGTTGAAAATGTCGGGGGTAAGATCTCCGGCTCCATGCCGTTGAACATTATCGATGAAGGCACGACCCAATTCGGTCGCCTCAGCATGGGAAACGCATCGAATACGCTCAAAGTTAGCGCCAACCAGAGCAGTGTCATCGTCAGCGAATCTCACTGACAACCACCTGCCTCGCCGCCCCCCAGCCGGTAATATTCTTAAAAGTAAAGACGTAAGGTCCTTCGCCCTTTCGATCAGGGCGCCGGGACCATGTGCGAGAGTGCCTCCACGCGTTTTCTGACGCGCGCCTCGATATCGATGATATAGGTATCGTCGTGATAGACGGTGGTCTTGAACTGGGTCAGGTCTTTCAACTCGTCCATGACCGAGCAAATCGTATTGACGCCGCTGATTATAATCTGCATGGCCGATGCCGCATCCTCTCCCTCGCCGGCAAATCCGCCCTGCTGGGCCTTGATCTCGATGAGCTGAGCCCGCCCGAGGATGGTCGCGGCGGCATTGTTGATATAGTGGTGGAAGGTGGCCGTAATCGTCTTCAGGACATCAAGAGCCGCCTTCTCCATCTGCGCCCGGGCAACCTCACGGTGCATACGCCGGTTCTCGCGAAGGAGGTTTTCGACGGCCAGGTAATGCTGGTAGATCATGCGGTTGGCTTCAATAAGAACCTCGTCGGTGGAACCTATGTCCATTTCCAGGAACTCGGCCTCACCGAGCATCCGCGACATCATCGTCTGCTCGATGTCTTTTAGAACCTCCGGATCCATGGCCAGGACCTCGCACAGCGAGTTTTTGCGGTCCATGTCGATGGTAAGATCGGGACGCCCCGAGACGATGGTGAACTTTGAACAGCTGTTGGCCAGGGCTACTATCTGGGCCACCCGGTAGTGCTCATCATCCGCGGGTACATTCAATTCACCGTGGTGTTGTCCGACGGCTTCGCATATTACCCGGGGCAGTTGCCACTGCTCGAGCAGGAATTGGCCGATGCGGGCGTGATCGGTTCCCCAGAAGCTGTCTTCCAGATCACTGAGTTTCTCGCCGGCGTGGGCCTGTTTCCAGATGCGCTCGTATTTCTCGGGGAATGACTTCTCGAGTACCAGTATCCCGATATCGTGTAACAGGCCGCAGACAAAGGCTTCATCGGGATAACGCGTCCCCAGGGCCTCGGCAATCAGGCGCGATGCCAGAGCTACCTCGAGCGAATGCCTCCAGAATCTGACCCGATCGACACTGCCCTGCCACTTGCCGGTCATGTCATAGACCGAGGTCGAAAGGGCCAGGGCGGAGACAGCGCGCATACCCAGAGTCATGATCGCCTGGTTCATATTCGATATTTCCCGGCCCGCCCCATAGAAGGGCGAGTTGACGACCCGCAGTATCTTGGTCGTCATGGCCGGATCGCGAAGCAGGACTTCGGCCAGACCGGAAACGGATGCTTCCTCGTCGCGAACCACCCGTAGCACTTCCGCAAGGGTCTGAGGCAACGATGAAAGTTCCTTGTGATCCTGCAGGATTTGTTCAAATATGTCAGTACTCATGAAATAGCTCCGCCGAGGTTTCTTTACCTATCATATCGGACGGTGGGGGAAGTTGATTGAGAGATCACGGGACAAAAACCCGGGAAAACGCTAGTGGGAGGCTAATTTGTGCCTGAGCCGCCGAAGCCGCCGGTCAAGGTGAGGGCGGTGACTAACGCCGTACGGCGAAATCCTGTCGGCGGTCTCGGTATGGCTCAGCGCCCGGCCAAAATCCCGGACCCGGTGCTCGTAATACTTGGCCAGCTCGAGATTCGCCCAGTATGACTCCCGCGTATGCCCCTGAGCCAGACACTGCCAGATTTTGACAGCTTCGTCCAGATCCCCCTTTTTCTTGAAGACCCCGGCATGGAACAAGAGTGCATCCTCCGGCAATGGTTCGACGTTCTCGTCCTCAATGCGGCGGTAAAGATCTATAACGCGGTCGTTATCGCGGCGCCGGCCGTAGACTCGGGCCAGCGAATGCAAATCGGCGGTGTCCCGAAGTGTGGCGCCGTCGGATGAGAAGGCCTCGGCGATCTTGACAGCCAGAAAATAGAGACTGACAATATCAAGACGATTGTGTTCGAGGACCGGGATCATCCTATCCAGGTTCTGTTCGCCGAGCCAATCGAAATAGACCGAAGGTATCATGTAACCGGGGATATCATCCCGGCGGTGAAAATCCAGCAGGTTCCTTTCGACATTGGTCAGGGTACAGTCGACCAGACGCCGCCGGAACAACCGCCGCGCAGCATGGAGCAAATCGATGTGCCCGCCCAGGTCGAGTTTTCTAGCCACCCGATTGATAATCATGCGATCCCGCAACAGCGGCAGGTCGAAAGCCGCGCCGTTGTATGTCACGGCCGTCACCTCGCTTGTAATCTGAGCCAGCAAATCTTCGAGCATGGCGGTTTCATCGGAATAATCCGGTATCAGGTACTGCCGGACCTCGAAGCCGCCGTCGATTACACGACCGAGCCCGACCAGGAAGGCCACCGCCCCGGTGCCGCCCAGGCCGGTGGTTTCGGTATCGACAAAAAGCAGGCGAGAAATTTCGACCTCCGAAGGATTGTCCTTAACGGTGAAAGCCGACAGGGGCAGGTGGCTGACAGGCGCCAGCTCCGCGACCGGCGTCTCACCGTGTATGTATTCGGGAGAATAAAACGTGGTCTTGAGGCAATAGGCCCCGGCGAAGTTGGTAATTAACTCGCCGCCAACGGCTTCGGCCATGAGAGAATACCGATCGGAATGTTGCGGGCCGGTGTCGCTTTTGTTCTCGGGCGCAATCTGACCCTTGAGGCGGTTCAGGCGGTCTTTGAGTCGGTCATTCGGCATGCGAGGCTGAGTAAACCGCGGATTCGATCTTCATGAGAACGCGCGGATCCTCCTCACGTTCCAGCAGGTAATGGTGGAAACCATACTGATCGGCCGGATCGAAAGCAACAATCGCCACGGCGGCATGCGCCCGGCGATCGGGATCCATTGAGCGGGCCTGATTCGCAAGAACCTCCAGCGCCCGGTCGGTACCGCACAAGCCAAGAACCCGGCAACCGAGATTGCCGACAAGGCGGCTGTCGGAATCGATAGAATCGATCACGGTGCTCACGACCAGAGTGGTATCCAACTTTAGCAGCCCTTCCATTGCCGACATCCGCGCCCCGTAGAACTCATCTCCCATAAGGTGCACCATCGCCGGGACCGATTGATTCAGGCCCAGTTTACCGCAGGCGACGACGGCTGATTTTCTCACCTGTCCGATAGAATCGGTCAGGGCTGCGTCGATGGTGGCCGCAATCCGGATATCACCGATCTTGCCCAGGGCGCCGATGGCCTGATCGCGAGTCTGCCAACGCCCGTTACCGACCATGCCCGTCAGCGGCTGGATCGCGGTCGAATCGCCGACATCACCCAGCACCCAACAGACTCCTTCAACAACGTGGTGGTCCGTCCGTGCAAGGGCGGACACCAATGAGGGTACCGCGGCGCCACCGATCTTCATTATGATGCTCCGGATCGTATGTCGTTCCCGGGCCGATTTGGTGATGAACTTGTCCGCCAAAAGCGGCACCACCGGCGCCCCCATGGCGGCAATCGAGTCTATGGCCGGTTGCACCATGTCGCGGAACATCACTTCACCGGACGAGGCAATGATAAAGAGAGAATCCAGCTTCTGCTGGAGCGAAGTCTCCGCCGCCACCGATCCGGCCCAACTGCAAACAAGCGATAGAATCGCTACAAAGGCTATCACATATTTTAGCTTCATGGCTTTGATTCCGTGCTGTCGGGCGGGGACAGCTCAATGTCCATACCACCGCCCCATTTCGAATTAGTTCGCCAGTAGGCATTATCACGACCGTTGCCGGCGTACTGATCGGTACCACCGAGATCGATGAACAGGCCGATCGAGCCGAAATCCCGGCGCGGGTTACCATAGCCCTGGGTGTTGTCTTTGCGCCTGACGAAATACCGGTCGTCACCCTCCAGATCCATAAGCACCCCGGCGCCGTTGGCCGAACCCGCCCCCTGGGACAGGTCGTAGGCGGTGTAGGTGTCATCGCCGTGGCGATCGAGGATTATGGCGGCGCTATAGTCGTGACCGCAGCCGTGCATCAGGCCCTTGCCGAAATAAACGTCGGAGCCGTAGTCGTCGATCAGTACCCCCAGGGACATGTGGGTGGCGGCGCCCTGGGCGTACTGGAAGGACTGGTAATTGTCGTTGCCGGAGGAATCGTAGATTATTCCGAGTGACCACCAGTAGCTGGCCGCCTGGGCGAATATGCCTGAATAGTAGCTGTCGTTACCTTCGATATCGACGATGGCACCGATGCCACCGGACATCCACGGGCGCAAGCCATAACCGAAACCCTGGGAAAGGGACAGGTAGTGGTCGTCATATCGGAGAACGTCTTTGTATTTCCCGCCGGCGTAATAGCTATCGGAACCGTGGCTGTCGTAAACAACGCCGATGCCGCCCACAAAACCGAAACCCTGCGAATACACGGCGGCATTGTAGATATCGCGACCACCCTCATCGATGAGAAGTCCCAGCCCGAAGCTGCCCGCGGCCTGAACGTGGGTGTCGCCGTTGTAGCGATCGTCGCCGGCGGCGTCATACAGAACACCGAAGCCGAAAAAGCCCGATCCCTGGGCGAACGATTGGGCGTCATAGCGGTCATCGCCGGCGAAATCCAGAAGCATCCCGGCCGACAGGCAACCCGACCCCAGAGTAAAATCGCTGAGCGAGCGATAACTGTCGTTGCCGTCAAGATCTATAATGATAACACCGTGGGGGTGGTTGGGATCGTAGGAGAGGTCGTAGACGTCGTCCCCCCCGAGATCGACGATAACCTTGTAGTCACCGCTGTAGTAATCGTTGCCGGGACCACCAATCTTCCAGCCGGACTGGTGCCCCAGGTAGGATTCGAAATCGGTATTGGGGGGCAAATACCCGGCCGCCTCCATCATCTTCTCTGATGACACCGATCCGGATCGCAATAGCTGACGGAGATTGCGGCACTCCAGAATCATTTCTCTCAGGCAATCGACCCCGGCGGCAACGAGGGGATCGCGATCGATCTGGAAGGCGAAGTCCACGAACTGCTCGGTGTAGCCCTCTTCGGCGTTTTCCATGGAGTCTATCTGTTCGACGGAGAAAAACTCCTCTTCCTCGCGCATGACGAGCAATTCCTTGAACTGCCGCGTCAGGAATTTCTTCTGGTCGGACGTCAGCAGGGCCAGCGACATTTCCGACGAGCGCGGGAAGATGACGTCAATGTACATGGCCGCCTTGGTCAGGAGCTGGTTGAGGGAAACATCGGCATAATACAGGTTATAGGCTCTCTGTATCTCGGAGATGTCGGCCTTGTAGGCCCGCGACCTCCAGGTCTGGCGCTCCCCGAGCAGGTCGGTGAAGAGTATTCCCGCCAGGATCTCCGGCTGGCCCTTGACGTGGCCGTCCTTGAGGGCGGTGGCGTAGTCGATCATCCCGAGAGGCTTCTGCATCAAATCGGCCACTGTTTTCAGGCGGAAAGAGTCCGGCTCGGTGTAGTCGGACCGGAAGGAGATATCGTCCGGCCGCAGGCATAGATACTCGGTAAGGTGTTCCAGACCGAACTGCTCCGGAGACTTCTCGGCGGGTACCTGCCCGCGACTCTGAGCGGCCAGGATCAGGGTCAGCGCCCAGATTATCATCATGGTTTTCATTGAGGGTTTCATATGTGAAATAACGACGGCGGGCATGGGGGAATCAACCATAATTTGGCCCGGCGGATCACCCCCGGGGCGCTCCGGTCGATTGTGCCAGACGCAAAAAAAAGAGCGCCCCCTTGAAGGGGCGCTCCATTAGTTGGTCTGCTTACCGGCGCTTAGGCCGCGTCGACTTCAACAACGTCGTCGTAGTCGACCGTGAGGGCACCGGTCTGGTCAATCGTCCAGGAATCGACGGCAGCATCGTCGTCCAGGTCGGCCGTGGCGGTGCAGGAGAAAGTATTGGCGGCCGCGGTTATGGTGTAGGTATACTTGGCGTTGGAGCCAATCTCTACACCGAGCGAATCAAAGGAACCACCGGCAACCTGAGCATCACCATTGTGAGCATAGTGGCCGTTTTCCTGGCGGAACGAACGCTCCATAGTATAGATCTGCTTGAGGAGCTGCTTGGCTTCAGACTGCTTAGACTTGGTGGTCGCCTGCATGAAACGCGGAATAGCGAGGGCGGCCAGAATGCCGATGATGACGACAACGATCATCAACTCGATCAGCGTGAAACCTTTGCGATTGTGAAACCTTGCGAACATCTTGAATCCTCCTACGGATTTAGCTTTGGTCAGTTGATTGGTTTTCATTCTCTGGCCGGGATATATACAAGAACCGCTCCAATTGGCAATTTCGGCGTGTAGAGCTTATGACCATTCCTAACCCGTTGATTCACAGCCGATAACCTCGATATTTCTAAAAGTGTGGCCGGCCTCCCCCAGTCAGTCGTCATTCCAAAACTCGGGGCTATTTGCATTTTGCAATGGACTCTGGCAGATTGCGTCGAAGCAGGCATGATTCATCGGATGGGGACCCACAAAAAAAAACGCCTCCCGAAGGAGGCGCCCATGACTTTAAAAGGGACTTCTATGATCAGGAACACGGCTCGGTTTCATTTACATCATTGCAGGTATTCGTTATCATCCCGCCGTCATCAATGGTCCAGGTATCCAGCGCGTCGTCATCATCGATATTCCCCTGGGCAGTTGCCAGGAAACCCTCATCGACCTTCTCCACGGTGAAGCTGTAGCGGGCCGTTCCCATAATCTCAATCCATATATCCTTGAGGGCATTGGGCGTGGTCGCCGAGGCGGCGCCTCCCGGGAAAAAGTACACATTGTTCGTTGACTGCTGACGGTAGGTACGCTCATTGACGTAGATTTGCTTGAGGATTGACTTGGCCTCGGACTGCTTGCTCTTCGTGGAGGCGGCCATGTAGCGGGGTATGGCCATGGCCGCGAGGATCCCGATAATAACCACTACTATCATTAGCTCAATGAGGGTGAAGCCGCTCTCTTCGGGTCGTTCCTGTCTCATACCGTCCTCTATTTTCGAATATTCCTCGTCTTCTGCCGCCTATAGACGGCAAGAATTGTTCCGGCAGGCTGTTCAAAAAGGGAACTTCCGGTCAAAGTCATTTCCCCTGCGTTTTCTTGCACCCCGCGGGATCGTCATCGGTGAATTGATAACGGTCCAGCTTCCGGTAAAGGGTCGAGGTGTCAATACCCAGAATTTTTGCCGCCTGGGATTTCTTACCGTTAGTTTGGCTCATTACATAATGTATATAGGCTTTTTCGATGGACTCCAGGGTCGGGGTGGACGGTTCCGCCTCCTGCACAACGTGGATTCGGTCCGGCCGGCTTAGTTTCTCAGGCAGATCAACGGTATCAATGGTGTCTTCGCGATTGAGCAGGACCGCCCGTTCGATAGTGTTCTCCAGTTCCCGGACGTTGCCCGGCCAGTCGTAGCTCCGAAGGAGTTCCATCGCCTCTGCGGAAATACCCTTGGGTGATTCGTTAGCCTTTAGAGAATACATATTCATGAAGTGATCCACGAGTAAATCGATATCCTCGTTGCGCACCCTCAGGGGTGGTATATAGAGGGGAATAACATTGAGGCGGTAGAACAGATCGGCGCGGAACCGACCGGCCTTGACATCATCCTCAAGTTCCGAATTCGTGGCCGCGATCAGGCGAACATCCACCTCTATCGGCTTGGTGTCTCCCACCGGGGTGATGATCTTGTCCTCAAGGACCCGCAGGAGCTTGACCTGTATGGCCAGGGAAGTGTTGCCGACCTCGTCAAGGAAGAACGTCCCCCCATCGGCGGCCCTGAACAGGCCCTCCTTATCCTTGATAGCGCCGGTGAAGGATCCCTTTTTATGTCCGAACAGCTCCGATTCGAGGAGATTCTCAGGCAGAGCCGCACAGTTTATGGTGATAAAGGGACCGCCGCAACGCGGTGAGTGCAGGTGGATGGCTCGTGCGATAAGGTCCTTACCGGTGCCGGATTCGCCGCGCACGAGGACGGTGGAATCGGACGAGGCCACCCGTCGCGCCAGGGTCTTGAGATTGACCACCGGCTGTGAGGATCCGATAAACTTGTCGAAGGAGTTGTCATTCTGCAACTGCTTCTTTAGGTTCACGTTTTCCTTCTGCAGATTGCGCCGGTTCATGACCTTGTCAATGGCCAGTTTGATTTCGTCTATCTTGAAGGGCTTGGTGACATAGTCGGCGGCGCCCTGCTTCATGGCTTCAATGGCGGTGTCCACCGAGGCATAGGCCGTCATCACGATCAGGTCCTGGTTCTGCTTGAAAGTGCGGATTTCCTTGAGGACCTCAATGCCCGTCATCTCGGGCATATTCAGGTCGGCAATGACCAGGTCGTAATACTCCTGTTTGAGAAGCGACACACCCTTTTTCCCCGAGTCGACCGTCGATACCTGGTACCCCTCCTTGGACAACATGATTTCCATGAAGTTGCACATTGACTCTTCATCATCGATAACGAGAATCCTTGCGGCCATCGACCATCTCCGTAACTAATTACTCTTAAACAGAATACATCACTTATTATGTCGGTATCGGCAGGTGGGGCTGAAGCCTTTGATGTTCAACTGTTCGAACTTGGAACACATGTCGGATACCGGGGCGGAGCCTCGACGGAGGTTAAATATTGCGTAAGGGCTATCTGTGTACGTATCTTGTGATTAGAGAAGTCGAACCGCGATCGGGGCGTGCCTCTCAGGGGCATGACGAGTCCAATTCGCGATAAGTCCATTTCACACCGGAGACAGGGATCAGGGACCTGATATGGAGAAGCTAAATCATCGCGACCGTCTCAATACCATAATTGCCGGCGAGAAGCCCGACCGTTTTGCGGCCTCATTCTGGCGGCATTTCTTTCATATGGAGCACCACGCCGAGGGAACGATTGAGGCCATGGTCGGATTCCAGCGTGAATTCGACTGGGACTTCATGAAAATCAACCCGCGGGCTGATTTTCATACCCAGGACTGGGGGCTGAAACTAAAGTACTCGCACCGCGAGTTCCGCAAGCACCAGAAAGTGCGTTTCCCGATCGAGAAGCCCGCCGACTGGGCAAAGATCCAACCTTTGAGCCTGAACAAGCCGGCGCTGGCCGAGCATCTCAAGGTCGTGGCGGGCATACGCAAGGCCGTCGGCAAGGAGCTGCCCCTGCTCATGACGGTCTTCTCCCCCCTCGCCGTCGCCGGGCGTCTCGTAAGCGAGAGAGAAACCTTTGTCGAACATCTAAGGAATCATCCCGACCTGGTCATTCCGGCCCTGGAGGCGATCACCGACACTTTCAGCCGCTTCGCCACTGAATTGCGTAATGCCGGGGCGGACGGTTTGTTCTTCGCCACCACCTACTGGGCCTCGAGCGAATCTCTGACCTGGCCCGAATACGAGCGTTACGGCATACCCTATGACCTTGACGTCATCAAGGCCGCCGATAACAGCGCCATTAACCTTTTGCACGTCTGTCACTCGCACAATTATCTGCGGGAACTCGACGAGCAGGACTACTGCAGCCTGCTCTACAACTGGGACAGCGAAGATCCGACCAATGTTCCCCTCGACAAGGGCTGTGAACTTTTCCCGGACAAGGCCATGGTCGGCGGCATCGACCACGAGGGCTGGCTGCTCAACAGCACCGCTGACGAGATTGTCAACCAGATAAAGACGATTAAGGGGAAATACGATCCGGCCCGGGTCATCCTCGGTCCCGGCTGCGCCATTCCTCCCGAGGTACCACTGCGCAACCTCAGGGCCATAAGGGAAAATCTGTGATGGATCCCGAGCGCATCAAGCTGGTCGAGATAGTTGCCACCGCAATCAGTGAGCTTGAAAGCGAAACCGAGATCCTTCAGGCGGCGGTCGGCATCATTGATGACTTCTCCGATGGCTACAACTGGACCGGCTTTTACATGGCGCGCAATGGGCGCCTTGAAGTCGGCCCTTACCTGGGCCCGGAAACAGAACATACGAAGATAGATCTTGGCGACGGTATATGCGGCGCCGCGGCCGTGGCCAAAAAGACGATCACGGTCGACGATGTTCATGCCGACCCGCGTTTTCTGGCCTGTTCGCTGACGACCCGATCGGAGATAGTGGTGCCACTCATGGACGGTGAGGAGTGCCTGGGGGAGATCGACATCGACTCCAACCAGCCTTCTTTTTTCACAGATGAAGACCGAACCATGCTCGAGACCGTGGCCGACGTTGTGGTGACCCGGCTCAAAGCGATCCGGTGAAAACGCCCGACCGATGTTTTCATCGCGCAAACCCGGCAACCGACTAATACCGCGGAGGTGAAAGTTGTTTTTCGGAAGTCTCCTGATAATCCTGGGCATCCTCATGCTTCTGGACCGGATGGGAATCATCCACGGCGACCTGTGGAACTATTTCTGGCCGATCCTGGTAATCGCCCTGGGCGTATCAATCATCTTCAAGGACCGTAAAGTAATTAGGAAGTGATGGCGGGACCGAGGTTTCATTTCGCTCCTGAGGCCGACGGTGTGGCGGTTTTTCTTGGCCCCACCGAGGCGCGCCTGATGGATCTGGCCTGGTCGAAGGAGAGCCTGAGCGTCAAGCAGGCCCTGTTCTTCCTCGGCCCCAAGTCGGATCTGGCTTACACGACGGTTATGACCGTCCTTCACCGCCTGTACCAAAAAGGTTTGCTAAAGCGTGACAAGGAAGGGCGCAATTTCGTTTACACCCCTACCGGGAGTCGTGAGGCCTTTTTGAAGGACCGGGTAGATACAGTGCGGGCCTGCCTGCACCGCAATTTCAAGGCCGTGAAGTAGCGGTCGCGAGAGAATACTGCGGAGACGCCATCACTGTCCTATAATCCCCGAGTACCGATATATTTTATATGAAACGGTTATGTTTACAACTGGCGATCACTCTTGTCCTTGTCGGCCTGATCCGCGCCGGTGGCTTTCTCGATCTCGCCGATGAAATCAGGATTCCACTGCCCGACGGCTGGGAGCTGGCCGGCGACAGCACCACCTATCCTTTCCAGATAGTAAACGCCTCGCGCACTGCCGAAGTCCTGATTTTCAGGTCCGAGGTTGCCTCCGATGACGCCGTAAACAACAGCGCCAATCTCCGGGAGGCCGTCGACCAGATCGTCGAGGATGTTATCCTCACCCTCCCGAACGCCAGGTTGCTTACCAGCAACGGTTATCAGGAGGACAACCGCGCCTGGTTCGTCCTCGATTTCACGTCTCGTGATTCGCTTTCCGACGAGGGTATCAGGCACCGCCTCATGGCGTCATTATACCGGCATCCTGACGACTACCAGATAATGTTCACGGTCTGGGGCAAGTCGGGCATGGAGGAGGTCGGTTCGGAGGCAACGGATATCAAGCTCATGCAGGATATGTTCGCCTACAGTGGTCCTTCGGAAAAAACCGTGTTTGCTCCAAAACGATCGGGCACTGCCGTGTTGACATATGTCGGGGCGCTGATGGCGATAGTCATCCTGGTTTTTGTCTTCGTCAAAAAGGGCAGACAATCAGCGGGCCACGGTTTTTCAGAAGAAAGCCATTTCTGGCGTTGCGAATGCGGCCGGATGAACCACAACAATTACGCCACCTGCCGCCGCTGCGGCAAGGAACGATCCGTAGATATTTCTACTTAGGGCGTTCCTCCAGCTCGATCAGGACACCGTTCATGGAAGCCGGATGGACAAAGGCGATGCGGTGACCTTCGGCGCCGACGCGCGGGGTTTTGTCGATCAGCCGCACGCCGGCCGCGGTCAGTTCGGCCAGTTTTTTCTCGATGTCATCAACGTAGACGCAGATGTGGTGCAGACCTTCACCGCGCTTGTTGATAAAGCCGGCCACCGGGCTGTCTTCGGCGGTGGCGCTCAGAAGTTCGATGCGGGCGCCGCCGACGGCTTTGTTCTCGGGGGTGCCGTTGATGAGGGCCACGCGTACTTTTTGTTCCGTGACCTCTTCGATGGCGGGATCATTCTCGCCGCTCACCAAACCGTACTGCTCGATAGCGGCTTCAAGATCCTTGACCGCTATGCCTATATGGGATATCAAACCTTGTGACATGAAAACAACTCCTACCAGGCGTCATCGTCGGCCTGGCGGATGAGATCGTCGTATGCAAGCTGGTGCTCAATTCGCGATACGTATGGCACTAACCAGTGCCCGTCGCGGAAGTAAGCGCGCAGTTGGCTGTCGGAGGCCCACTCTCGGCCGGAGGCGCCTTTGAAGTGAAAAACGGAATTCACCAGGGCCGAATCCCGTCCGTAAAAGATAATATCGGCAACTTCGACGTACTCAAGGCTGTCGGCATTGGCCCAGGCAACTTCGCCGCGCTTGAGATAATCGTCAAAGGTCTCTTCATCGGTCAGATAAGGAAGCTCGTTGTCGTAAAGCACACTCTTGTCACGATAGCTGAGGCATACGATGGCTTCGTCAACGATACTCTCGATTTCCAGCCAGTCGGGCGACTTGCCTTCATCGGCAACAGCGCCGGTCGCCGGAGCCTCGGCGGTCGATGTGTCGGTCGTTAGAGCATCGGTCACATCCGATGTCTCGTTTCCCCCGCAACCCGGAAATATCGTAATGGATGCCAGAGTCATCAGGGCTGTCGTTACAATCCACTTTATCATACCGGTAACTCCATTCTTGGGGCGGAATATAGGTAAAAGGAAGTCATACGTAAAGGGGATATTGAAACCCGGCGGCGGCTATACGGAACGATGTCGCGGTTTATTTTCGGCCGAATTTCTTCTCCCAGCGAGAGCGCAACAATCCGTTGAGCCTATCTTCCAAAGTCGGCGGGAGTTTCTCGGGTTTACCCTCGCGGCATAGGCTGACGGTCTGTTTCATGGTATCGACCATGATGCGGCAGTTCCGGCAACGACCGAGGTGCTCGTCAATCTCCCGGCACAACTTCGGATCAATCGCGCCGTCCAGATAGTCATTGAGCTGATTTATATAGTCAGGACATTTTTCGCTCATAGCGAACCTCAAACATTTCGGCCAGGCGTTCACGCAGGGCCAACCGGGCTCTCAATATACGCGATTTGGTGGCCGCATCCGACTCGCCGATGAGACGAGCCACCTCTTTGACCGGTAAATCCTCGATGTACCGGAGAAGAAAGGCCTCGCGATACTTGTACGGTAATTCCTCTATGGCCGCGTCTATCATTTCTCTCAATTCCTCAGATTCCAGAATACGGTGCGGATCTTTCCAGTCGAAAAGAAGCCGGCTGTCGTCATGATTGTGGCCGCCGGCGGACGAGGAGGGCAGATAATCTTCAACCGGTTTGAGATCGACCTGCTTGCGCCGGGAATAATGCCCCCGGGCTTCATTCAGGGCAATCGTATAAAGCCAGGTACCGAATGACGCCTCACCGCGGAACTGGTCGATCTTGTCGATTGCTTTCAGCAGAGTGTCCTGCACAATATCCTCGGAATCCTGTTCGTTGCCGGTGAGCTTACGGGCCAGGGCGTATATCTTTCCCTTGTGGGCTTCGATAAGCTTGCTGAAGGCCTCAAAATCGCCGGCCTGGGCCTGTTTTACGAGTTTTCTCTCATCCATTTGATTCGAATATAACCAAAACGATTCAGGATAATCAAACAAAACCCACCCAACCGCAATCTCCCGCTACCTCGTGAAGCGATACCGCCGTTGAATCACATACTTGACAACCGTCGTTCGCTGGTGCATGATTGCCGAACGAATTCAAACCACTGTGAGTATTATGAGCCTCAAATCGAAATACATTTCCGACGTCGCCGTTTATTTCCTGGCCGTCTTTTGCGTCCTGTGTCTGTTCTTTGAGATCTGGCGACTGCTTCTCCTTGTCAGGGTACATGATCTGACAGCGGGGGTTCCCCTGCGGGTACTGGCTCAGTCCTTTCTTGTCGGCCTTCGCTTTGACATGGTAATTGCCAGTTTCATAACCCTGCCCCTTTTCATTCTGGGGATTTTACCCGGCCTGGAGATCTCACGCCGGCGCTGGGCAAGGCGCCTTCACTACGGTTTACTTTTCATCTTCGCAACGGTAACCTTCACTTCGCACATGGTTGACCTGGAGTTTTACACATGGTTCAACAGCCGCCTGAACGGCATGGCCCTGACCTGGCGGGACACGCCCGATATGATGCTGTCGATGGTCTGGGACATGTTTCCCGTTGTCTGGTATGTTCTGCTCCTGGCAGCGAGCGTGGCGGTTTTCGTCTGGATCATCCTGCGCCTCGGCGGCCGCTTCCTGGGCGGCCGCGAACGCTCGGGGGTCTGGGTCAATCTGGTCTGGCTGTTACCGGTAACGGGGCTGCTGTTCCTTGCCGCCCGG
Source organism: uncultured Ignavibacteriales bacterium (assembly GCA_964630485.1). Classification (GTDB taxonomy): domain Bacteria; phylum Zixibacteria; class MSB-5A5; order GN15; family FEB-12; genus JAJRTA01. The sequence continues at coordinate 3,177 of CAZVUZ010000062.1, read as the reverse complement.
GGACGGATTGAGGAAAAATCGCCGATGCGAACGGGCGTGGCCTACTTCTCGGAATACGATGTCGCCAACCAGCTGGCCCTCAATCCCAATTACACGTTCTGGCGCGACGCCATCTATGACGCCCGCGACAAGGACCAGCTGGCCAATATGATGGCCGACATCGAATGCCCGGGGGCCGACAGCGTGGTGTGTGAGCTGCTTGGCATAGATGAGGTCGACCAGAGACAGGGCCTGAAGAAACTTTTCCGCCCGGTACGTTTTGAGAGCCAAAACGAGGATCCTCCGAATATTATCGTCATTATCATGGAGTCGTTCGGTTCCACCCGCCTGCGTTCCCTCGGCAGTCAGTGGGAATATGACCTGGCTCCGTGTTTCGATTCGCTGGCCGAGGAAGGAGTGTTGTTCACAAATTTCTTCAGCGCCGGGCATCACACCTACACCGGAGTCTTCTCCACCCTGACCGGCTGTCCGCACCAATTTACGGAGCTGATTATGAAACAGGTGCCCGGCCAGGCGCATTTCAAAACCCTGACCGATGTCCTCGGGGAATTCGGTTATCGGACGCTTCTGTTTACGACTCACGACCCGCATTTCGACAACATGCAGGGTTTTGTTATGTCCAACGGTGTCGATCAATGCTACTCGCTCTTTGATTTCGATCCGTCAAAACGAATCGGCACCTGGGGCGTCCCCGACCATGTCATGTTCGACGAGGCCCTGGATATCTTTGCGGAGGTGCGGCCGCAGCCCTTTTTTGCCATGTTGCTGACCACCTCCAATCACGGACCCTGGACTATTCCCGACGTGCCGATGGAGAGAATTTCCGATGATGTTGAGCGCGCCGAAGAACTAAACGCCTTCAAATATTCCGACTGGTCGCTGGGTCGGTTTATCCGCAAGATCCAGAGCGACAGCGCCTTCAGCAACACCATCGTCATGATCACCGCTGACAACGGTACGCCGTACAATCGCAAGTTGGACCTCGACATCACCTACGCCCAGATTCCTTTGCTGATTCTCGATACTGACAGCCGCCTCGCGGCCGGCACGAGGATCGATCGCGTCGGCGGCCAGATGGATATTCCGGCGACGGCGCTGGGATTGGTCGGCCGGGACTATGACAATTACACCTTCGGTCACGATCTGTTGGACAGCACCGACGACGCCACCGACTACGCCCTGGTCTCGGAGTGGTATCGGATCGGTTATGTGGAAGACGATTATTACCTGATCCACCGGCTGCGAAACCACTCCGCTTCGCTATACCGCCTGGGCGATTATGATCACAACCTGGTCGGGACTTTGCCGGAGCTGGCGAAGGAGTATGAGTTGAAAGCCAAGGCCATTTTCAAAACCGGCTACTACAATATGAAGAGACCCTTTGATAAGGGGACGATGACGACCCGCACGGGCAAGTGAACCTGACCTCCGGTCCTACGTCCGAAAATGACGGCGAAATACAACAACTTGACAACCCGGGAACGAGCAGATATTTTGCAGTCATCGTTGGGCACCTAAGTTACTTCGGGGACTGTATCGGTTCGCCGGGGATCATGGTACCGGGAAGGCATCGATAATATCGCGACGGTTACAGGAGACCGCTGCAAAGACGACACAAAATCCACTTCGGTAATATGCGGGGCGATGATTCCAGGTTTTGTGTTACGATAGGGTTGCGGCAAAGCGCGAGCTCGGCACAGGGGTAGCGAGAGCGTTGCGTTAGAGGGATTACATGCAGGACTATTTCTGGATATCCAAGCTGGCTCATCATCCGGTTTTTGTCAGCCGTACACATCCGGTACTAATCCGGCTCGCCCGGCAATTGGACGTTCGAGTTACGGTGGCCGGGCCGGACAATATGGATAGTGATCTTTACGTCCAGGCGGTGCACGACGCCATAGAGAGTAAGGCCGCCGGCATCATGATCGTGGGGTGGGGCGATCGCGAGGTCATCTCGGCCATTGAGGCCGCCGACGACGCCGGCATACCGGTGGTAACCACCGAGTGCGACATTCCCAACAGCCGACGCCTGGCCCATGCCGGCACCGATTGGTATCGGATGGGTATTGCCATGGCCGAGGAGACGGCGCGGCTCACGGACGGACACGGTCGTGTGCTCCTTCTCGGAGCGACCGGCTGGGGTACGGTTGAGGCCGGATTCCGGGGCTTTCAATTCGGTATGATGGCTTACCCCGATATTTCGGTCTTGAAACCGGAGGACGATTTTGACCTCTCCTGCGGCAAAGCCTGCGACGTTGTTACCGCATACCTCAGGAAATATCCGGATCTGACCGGGATCGCCGGCTTCAGCAGCAACAGCGGCCCCGGAGCCTCTCTGGCCCTTCTCTCGGCCGGAAAGGCGGACCGGGTCAGGCTGGTGTGTATCGATGCCGATGAGGCTCAGCTCGAATACCTCCGCACCGGTACTATTGATGCCGCCTTTGCCCAGAAACGGGAGGCCTTCACCCAGGCGGCCCTGCAAATGCTTTACAACCACAATCATGGTTCCCCAACCACCGGCTATCGTCCGGGCAGGGCCAACATACCCGGCAACATCGACACCGGTTTCGTGGTGGTTACCGCCGACAATATCGACAGTTTCGAGGAAGAACTAGGGGTCGAGGATGTTTACCACCGGCAGGAGCTGTCACAGCGCCTGGCCCTTGTTTCGAGCATGATGGAGTATTCCTGCGACCCGGCCTTTGCCACCGACGCCGACGGCCACGTCGTTTATGCCAACCCGGCCGGCATGCGTTGCACCGGTCTCAGCGATGACGACTTGCAGACGCGATCGATTGATTCCCTGCTCGATTTTAGCGACCGTCAGCGAGATCTCTTCAACCGCTGTATAAGCAACGCCGAAGCTTGTCGGTTTGAAATAGCGCTGAAGGCTCCCGACGGTTCGGTGGCGGTTACTCACGTCTCTATCTCCCCTCTTCAACTCGACCACAGCGCCCGCGGTACGGTTATCATAGGCACGAATGTCGGTGAGCCCAGTAGTGATGACCCCGAACAGAAGGATACCCGGCAAACCCTGCGTGAGAGCCGGCGGGCGCTCGCGACGCTTATGAGCAATATTCCCGGAATGGCGTACCGTTGCGCCAATGATCAAAACTGGACAATGGAATTCGTCAGCCAGGGTTGTCAGGCGCTGACCGGTTACGCCGCCGAGGACCT
>CAZVUZ010000061.1:0-18098 GCA_964630485.1 uncultured Ignavibacteriales bacterium | reverse complement strand
CGACACCTACATCGAAAAAGACACCCAGATTAATGAAGACATCGACCGTCTCCGTCTGCGCGCGACGGCATCACTCCTCGAACGCCGCGATGTTATAATTGTCGCCTCGGTTTCCTGCATTTACGGTCTGGGCTCGCCGGAAGAATATAAGCGCCAGTACCTGCTCCTGGAGAAGGGAGCCGAGTTCGATCGCGACGAGGTCATACGCAAACTGATATCGATACACTACAACCGCAATGACATAGATTTCTCACGGGGCAATTTCCGTGTCCGGGGCGACACCATTGAGTTGATCCCGGCCTATTTCGAGCATGCCCTCCGGGTCGAGTTTTTCGGTGACGAGATCGAACGGCTCACCGAGGTCGATCCCCTGACGGGTGAAATCCTGAGCGAAAAGCAGCGACTTGCAATATACCCGGCCAAGCACTTTATTACTTCGCGACCACAGCTTGAGGCGGCCATAGGCGCTATAAAAGAGGAGTTGGGCCAGCGTCTTGAGGAATTCCGTTCGGAAAATATGCTGTTGGAGGCCCAGCGGCTCGAAATGCGCACCCGATACGATCTGGAGATGCTCCAGGAGATTGGCTATTGCGCCGGGATCGAGAATTACTCCCGTCACCTGTCCGGGCGCAAGGCCGGGGAGCGGCCCTTTTGTCTGATAGATTTTTTTGGCGACGATTTTCTGACCATCATTGATGAGTCGCACCAGACCATCCCGCAGATTCGAGCGATGTACGCCGGAGACCGGAGCCGTAAGGAGGTTTTGGTATCTCACGGTTTTCGCCTGCCCTCGGCGCTGGACAACCGGCCTTTGCTTTTTGATGAATTCGAGGAACTTGTCCGGGAACGGATGTACATCTCGGCCACGCCGGCCGATTACGAGCTTGAAAAGGGCGAAGGGATTGTTGTTGAGCAGGTTATCCGCCCCACCGGGTTGTTGGATCCGATTGTTACCGTCAAACCGCTGGCGACGCAGGTGGATGATCTTCTTGAAGAGGTTAAGGGCCGGCGAGGCAAGGGAGAGAGGGTTCTGGTTACGACCCTCACAAAGCGTATGGCCGAGGACCTGACCGATTACATGAGCAAAGCGGGTGTTCGGGTGCGTTACTTACACAGCGACATTGCTTCCATTGAGCGCACCGAGATAATCCGCGATCTGAGACTGGCCGAATTCGATGTCCTGGTAGGGGTTAACCTCTTGCGAGAGGGATTGGACTTACCGGAAGTTTCGCTGGTGGCGATTCTTGACGCCGACAAAGAAGGTTTCCTGCGTTCGGCCCGCGCGCTTATACAGACAGCCGGCAGGGCCGCCCGCAACAAGAACGGTGAGGTGATATTCTATGCCGACAAAATCACCGATTCGATGCGCAAGGCCATGGACGAAACCGATCGCCGGCGCGCCAAGCAACTGGCCTATAATGTAGAAAACAACGTTGATCCGGAGACGATTCACAAAACGCGCGATGAAATCCTGCGCTCGACCCAGTTCGCCGATGCCCGCGAGACCAAAGAAGAACAGAGCTTCGACAAGCCGTCCAATTTCAGCCGCATGAGCAGCGAGGATCAACTGGGATTCATGATGCAGGCGATGAAAAAAGCGGCCGACAATCTTGATTTTGAAACTGCGATTTTGATGCGTGACGAAGTAGAACGTCTAAAGGATGAAGTTAAAAAGGCCGCGAAGAAGAAAAAGTAGCCGCGGCCGTATTTGTAAAGTGAGTTATTATGAGTGATAGACTTGTGAGACGGGTGTCAATCCACCGTGCTGCTACCATGGTAGCGTTGGCCGTCCTGGCCACGCTGCTGGTTATGGCCTGTGACGACAAGCCCACGGTATATGATCAATACGATTCTGATGAAATCCTGGATTACATCGAGTCCCGCGAGGATGGGGCCGAGTTTTTTCGGACCGATAGTCTGATCGTGACGGTTCCCTATACCAAACCCGGCAATGACAGCGTCTTTACCGATTTTGTCGATTCCGTTGTCCGTCATGTGGATATTGTGCCGACAGAGGACAATGTCGAGAAGGACTTTGGCTCCCCTTACTGGATCAAAGACGATGCCGAAGCCGTGGTCACCGATTCGTTTTTTGTCCGCATTCGTCGCGTTCTTGGTGACGACACCACCTTTATCGAACAAGTCCGCAGGATTGTGCGCAGGGCGTACTTCCTGAGGGTGGGCAATGCCAACCAGGACTTTGGCGGCTGGTTGATGATCGGCTTCGACGGCGGTCACCCGCGGTCCCAGACGGTTCAATTCATGAAGCTCCAGAGTGGCAGAAGTTACAATGCCGATGCCTGGGATTACAGGCAAATACAGTACATCCAGTATAAAGAAATTACCGGTGATTCCGTCTATATAGACACCACCAGGGGCTACAGTGAAGGTTACTACCGGTGGCTTGACAGTGTTCCGACCGTCCCCCGGGGGCAGCAACTCGTTTTCGACGGGGTCAACACCGATGCCTCCACCCGGTATCAGCTCATTGGATGGAAGGGTGAAAACGGATACGGCGCGAGGGCAATGCACGGTCCCGACGCTGAGCGCTATTTAGACACTATCATCACCCCTTCGGACAGTTTACAGGCCTATCGCATCGTCGTCTTCCAGGAGTTCAAGTTCCCGGACCGTCTCGGCGCCATGTGGGTCGTGCCGTATCGCGTGGGTAACTGACAGAGCCCGGCGCTTTCGGCTCTGCACCTGTGAAAAATCGGACATCAGAGGTCCCGGTCGTTAAATCGGTCGGGGCTTTTTTTGTTGAATTCTTCGTCCCCACCCCGGTACATAGAGCAAATTCGCAGTTATTATCAATTGGCATACTTGGAACATTAATATAACAAGGAGGCAACATGACCAAAGGAAGTTCAAGGATTCTGCTCCTGCTGCTGATAGCGGCGAGTGCTCTATCCATGGTCGGATGCGGCACCCAGATTCCGTCGGGACACCGGGGTGTATTCTATTACAAATTCGGTGCCGGCACCGAGTACGGAAACATTTACCAGGAAGGCTTTGTCTGGCATCTGCCCTGGAACAACATGTTCGTTTACAAAACCCAGTTGCAGGAAAACAAGGAGAACCTGACGGTGCTGTCGTCCGATGGCGCTACTATCAAGCTGGAAGTTTCCGTTATGTATCGCCCGACGGCAGAGAAGCTTGATTCTCTGCAGGTTACTATCGGCCCCAATTACTACAGTGTTTCCGTGGCGCCTTCGATAAGGGGTATTGCTCGTTCCGTTGCCGGCCGTTTCAAACCGGAGGAGATCTACTCCACGAAACGTGAAGAGGTTGCCACCGCAATTGTCAGTGACCTCAAAGGGGCTATGGCGGATAAGTACATTGCCGTGGAGAATGTGATTATCAGAGACGTCCAGATTCCGCCGAAAATATCGGAGGCCATCAATTTCAAGCTCACGGCCGATCAGGAAGCTCAGCGCATGCGCTTCACCATCGAGAAAGAGAAACTCGAGGCCGAACGAAAGAGAATCGAGGCCCAGGGTGTGGCGGACTTCCAGAAAATTGTCTCGGAAGGCCTGACGACCTCGTACCTGAAATGGAAGGGGATCGAGGCAACCCAGAAAATCGCGGAATCGCCTAATACCAAGATTGTCATTGTCGGCAACGACAGCGGCGGTTTACCGGTTATCCTCGGCGGCAACAACTAAAAGCACGTAATTTCAGGGATTCCATAGCGGAGGCGTCGCTCGAAGGCGCCTCCGTTTTATTGTTTCAAAGTCTGAGTCTATTTTAGCAACATCATCTTTTTCGCCGCTGACTGATCCCCGATTTCGAGACGGTAGAAATAAACCCCGGTGGCCACCGATTGTCCCGAGCCGTCGGTCCCGTTCCAGTCAACCCGATGCGTCTGCGGACCGGTCATCTGAACGCCGTCAAGAAGTGTCTTGACTCGCTGTCCAAGAATGTTGTAGACCGTCAGGCTCACGCGCGAATTCTTAGGCAGGTAGAAAGATATCAGGGTGGAGGCGTTGAAAGGGTTCGGATAATTTTGCTGCAATTGAGGGCTGTCCGGCAACAGTGGTTCTTCCAGTTCGGGCGGCCCGGTAATCAGGAAACTAACCAGCTCGCGGGCGCTCTCGGGATCCATGGCCCACAGATGGAACGAGAAGGCGTAGGTGTGAGAGCCGTCGTGCCGGCTGTAAACGCCGCAGGGGAGTCCCTGGAGTTCCGAAGTCTCGGGATAATGTGACTGATAGGTATAGAGTACCTCGGCATCATCAGTGGGTAGGAAGGCCGGCGTCAGGGGGAGGCATCGTCCGGTCTCGAAGAGTTTGCCGATTAGCGTTTTTAGGCAGTCGCGAGTGGTGTCGAAAGGTATCTCCGGCAGCTCCTCCATGATCGGGGTTGCGCCGCAGAAGCCTGCCAGGCTGTCAGAAGTCCCATGAACGCCATAGTCGGCCATCCAGCTGTAAATTATCATAGAATCCAGGTTCAGATAATCACTCTCAAAAGATCCCGAATCGTAAGCGATAGTGTGGGTCGGATCGTTGAGGGTGACGCGCTGGCCGCCGGGTGGTGATCCGAAATAAGCCAGGTTGCGCTCGGCATCGACGATTTTCGTGAGGAGTTTGTGAACCGGTTCGGTGTCTTTGGTCAGGATGTGAGGGACGGCATATTCTTCGACAATAACCAGTCTGAAATCAACGAGATCCCTCCAGTCGGTGCAGAATCCGGTGGTGCAATTGGCCGCTGCGAGATTGGAATCAGTCCAGTAATAAAGCTCGTAGTCCATGCCTGCCAGCACGGAGTCATAGAAGGTGACGATGCTGTCTTCCTCGACATAGTCCAGTTGGGAGGGCGTCGAACCCATGATCACGGCGATGTCGCGGGTGGCGGCGGCGGTTTGTTGACAGGCTATCAGATCGGAGAAATCGGTTTCGACATAGGACATGGGCACAGCGGAAACCCAATAGAAGGAGCCGGCGACGGGATCGATATCATAGTACTTGCAGACATCCGAGTCCGTGGAATCATAAACCGGCATCTGGTAAAGGCAATACTCAATAGTATCACTGGCGAAGCATACATTCGGCTCGAGGGACTGCGGTGCGTTGGATATGAAGGGCGTGAATCGGCCTGCCGCCTCGGCGCTGTCGGCGGCCTTGTATATTTTGTAGTACATTACGTCCAGACCATCGATCGGTTTCCAGTTGACCCGGACAGTGGTATCACCTTCTGTGAAGAAGGTGAATTCGCGACACCTGGGCACCACCCGTTTCTGAAGCAGTTCATTCTGATCCCCGATCAATACCGGTGGGGAGGAACGCTCCGTTCCCGAGCCGGTAAGGTGGGATATGGTCGCGGCGTAGAGCTGTCCCGGGATAAGGTCGGTAATGATGCAATGATTCTGCATCGGGGGAAAGGTGCGGGTCGATGTTTCACCAACGCTGCCGGAGCCCATGTCCAGCGGCCGTAGCTCAATGCGGTAACCGTCAATGTCCGGGAAGACCCAGGGGTCCCATCTGAACTCGGCCGTGTCTCCGGCCATGCGGGTATGTCCGAATCCGCTCGGCGGATATTCCGGTGTAATGAAGGCCGCCACCGCCGTCGCCGCGTCAATGCTGTTATGCCTTAGTAGATCCAGGTGCAAGTTGTCGCGATACGTGTACCAGTTGCGGGAAAGAAGATTACTGCCGTTGGACGGATCAACATGGACGAACTCGCCGCCGAAAAGGGCATAAACAAACCTCATGGAGCTGTCCGGTTCAAGATCCACCGGTCCGACCGACAACAGCATCACGACATTGCCGCCGCGGGCAACATTGACAGCCAGGGTGTCGTCAGGTAGCCGCCAGAGCGGGTCGGAAGAGTCGATGGTGGCCGTCAGGCACTGGTCGAAGTCCCATTCGTGATGACTCAGGAGGTAGTATCTCTCAATATCGTCCGAAGGCGTGCCATCTCCCGTACCGCGGAAGTCACGGTATGGATTTTCGGGAGTACCTTTGAGGCGTGGCCCGAAATCGGCCCAGGTCTCGGTATGCCACCAGTTGAAATTTGTGTCCGAGGTGTGCGGATAAACACGGATCATGCGAAGACCCAGGCCGTCGAGTGTGCTTATGCTGTCGGTAAACGCTCCCTGCACCGGGTCACCGTCATTGTCAATGACATAACCAAAGCCGAGATCACGGCAGGAACCCACCATATCGTCAAGGGTGCCTTCATAGCTGTCCAGATTAAGGCCCCAGACGTCACCGTCAACGTACATGCCGACGAAAGCATCGTGGATGGTTTCTTCACTGCTGTTGGTTACAGTATAATCAACAAGCACACACTTGTCGAAGGGCCGCTCGTCGATAGAATAGGACTTGCAGACAACATGAAGCCCCAGTGGAGTGTGTGTCTCTAAGGCGAAGGTAGGAGAAAAAGTGTCTACCAAAGTGCTGCGAAAGCCGGTGTAATCAGCGGCAGGCAGAGGATAGAGGTTTGACTGGGTAGCAATTTCGGCATCGGGAGCGCAGAAATCCTGTGACTGATGCATCAGGTAGTATTCGAATCGCTCATTATAGACGTTGTACCAGCACTGCGTGACGGAGGTGAGGGTATCATCGCCGACCACGCCGCCGACCCAAAGGGCTGAAGCATACATGTAATTGAGGCCGCTGGCGGCCGGGAACTCCAGATAGGAGAAACTGCCGAAAGACGTCGCTCTGGTTGCGATCCAGTCGGTGGTATGGTTACCGAAAGAGGCCGGCCAGGTTTCGGTGCTGTCCGCCGCTACGAGGTTGAATTGTGCCTTCGAAAAGGGTTCCTGATAGTCAGCCGTTCCTGCCGCTGATAGGAAAGCGACAGCGGCAACCATCAGAAAAGCCAGCGTCAAGTACCTCATAACCACATAAACCTCCCAACCATTCCCAATATAGTCATTGGTGTCCGATAATGCACGCACTTACGTGATGTCCAAAGGTCGTCCTATAATGAGAAAAACCGATTAAATCGGCCCTGCCGACACAGATTCTGCGACGCTTTCGACACCCATAAGACGTTCGGAAAAGGCAAGATCGGCAATGAAAATGGTCATAATCGGGCACAAACTATAACGTGGATTTCACAATTGGGGCAGAAACGTGCAAAACCGGAAACCCTAAGATCGTAAGTTACGGTGACTTAAGGAATTATCCTGTTGGCCTGAAAGTTGCGTGTAAAGCTGTGACGCGTAAAGTGTATTGACATTTGTATGAGATGGGGTATATTGCAGTGCTTATCGAATTAAGCAACGATACTACAACTGCTTACTACGTTTTTTTGCTCGCTAAGAGTAGTAGATTTGCACGAAAGCTATACGCAAATATGAAGATACATGGGGGCCCGTGCCCCGGGAATAGATCGAGGTGTTTTACGGGCGAAATTGCAGGTGCATATGGGGGCATCGCAATCTCCGCCGCTCGTAGTTTCTCTTGGAGGATATAATGAAACAGTCCTGGTCACTGTCTAGCCTGATACTCTTGGTTACTGCCGTTCTCTTCTGTTCGCCGGCTTTCGCCGCGGATGGGGGCAGCACCGTTGTCGCCGATGGGTCCATCAACTACGTCGACGATGATGGCGTGACCCTTGCCGTTACCTCAACCGACCGGTCTTTCGGCGCCACCGTCGATATCGAGGGCTCCGGTTTCCAACCGGGCGAGCCGGTATCGGTACTGGTGTCCCACCGGGACAATCCGGGTGAGGTATATGCCGATCTCTCGACGGAGGCCGACCCCTCGGGAGTGATCAAGACCACCTGGACGGTCTCCGACCTTGCGTGGGCCGGTCAGCCGGTTACGATCAACGCTGTCGGTGACGAATCGGGCACTGAGGTGACCGCCACGTCCTCGGAAATCGATTCTCGTTTGTCCATAATCGAGGCACCGGACACGATGATGATCGGTACTCCGTTTGAGGTCTCCATCCTGCTCGAGCAGAATTGTTGTGACGGCTTATACGCTCCCATGCCCGGCCGCGAGGTGCTCTTTTATGCCCACCTCGGTGATTGCGGTGTGGATCCCGACCAGGTGCCCCTGGCCAGCGCCGTGACCGGTGCCGACGGCATCGCCACCGCGACCCTGACAATCGACGATGTTGACTATTTCACCATCGGCGTCAAGTACGAGGGCGAGGCCGAGCCGGGACCGGATGATCCGGCCAACAGTGCCTGCAACCCCGACGAGCGCGTCAAGATCATCGCCTCGATTGACTGTTCCAAGATTCAGACGATATTCCAGCCGCCTCAGCTCGAATGCGCTCTTGATTATGCCGCCTTCGGCTGTGTCAGTGAGACACTTTGCTATAATACGACAGTTTTGAACCAGGGCGCCGGCAACCTGGTTTTTTCCATTCCCGGCGGCCGTCAGGGCGCCACTATCGATCCCGTCACCGGTGAGTTGTGTTTTGTCCCGGATTACTCGGGGATCCACGAGATCGAGATCATGGCCACCGACAGCATCGGCCAGACGACCTACTGCACGGCCGTTTTCGATGTCGCCCTAAATGAAGCCCCGACGGTGGAGATGTTCCCCGATACGAGTTTCTTCCTGTGCAACCCGGAGCAGATCTGCCTGCCGGTGGGTGTCTTTGACGTCAACGACAACATCATCGACATCTCGACTAATATAGGTACCTACGAAGACGGCATGGTTTGCTTCGTACCCTATTACGGCGGCGATTTTGAGATCGTCGTAACGGCAACCGACGCCTGCGGCGAGATCGCCGAAGGCCGCGCCACGGTGACGATCAAGACCGAAGAGTATATTGACATCCAGTGCCCGCAGGATACTACCATCTTCACCTGCGGCGCCGATACGATTTGCATCCCGGTCGAAGGTGTGCCCTCAGGCGATGGCATCTCCGTCGATGTCTGGGGATTGAATGCCTGGTGGAATTACGAGACCCAGTCCATTTGCGTACTGGCCGACTGCTCCTACAGCAGCCGCCTCGTTTTCCGCGTTTACACCCCCTGTAATACCTATACCTGCGATTTCGACTTGAATATCGTTTGTAACACCGATCCGGTTGTTATTCTGCCCCCGGATACCTCCATGGAAATCTGTGAGGCCGGCGAAGTCTGCATACCGGCCGGTATTTACGATGGTAACGACAACATTATCGATATAACCATCACCCCCGGCGGCGGAGTTTTCGATGAGCGTATTGGCAAGATGTGCTTCCCCGCCGACACGTCGGGAACCTATGTGCTGACGGTTACCGCCACCGACGAGTGTGGCGCTCAGGACTCCGATGAAGTTACGGTGACGGTCGACATCAACGTCGCTCCCGTTTGCGAGGTCCCGTCCGATACCGTCATTTTCCTGTGCTCCTCAAGCGAGGTTATGCTTCCGGTGGCGGCCACCGATGCCGACGGCAACCTGGTCGGTTGCGCGGTGGTGGACGGTCCGGGTGCGGTCGTTGACGGCTTCTGGACCTACACGCCGACCACCGATGAAACGGTATCGGTCACGGTTCGCTGCAGCGACGACTGCGGGCTCTACTGTGAGGGAACCTTTTACGTCACCTTCGATTTGAACCAGGCGCCCGAGGTTACATGCCCGGATGACACTGCCATGTTCCTTTGCGGCCTTGATGATATTTGCCTGACCGGTTTCGGTTATTCGGATCCCGATCAGAACCTGACCGACGTTGTGGTGACGATCAACGGCGCTCAGGGTTCGCTGGTTGACGGCGAGGTTTGTTTCATGCCGGTCGCGGGAGCGAATACTATAGTTGTCAGCGCTGCCGACGACTGCGGCTTCCAGGCCGCCTGCACGAGTGTTGTTGACGTGACCGTCAACTCCGAGCCGGTTTGTGAAGGTCCTTCAGATACGACCCTGTTCCTTTGCGGACCGCAGGAGGTCTGCCTGCCCCTGGTCGCAACCGACATTGACGGCAATCTTGCCGGTTATGAGCTTATCTCCGGGCCGGGATATGTCGAGGTCGATACCTGGTGTTACACCGTCGAGATCGCCGGGACGGTGTCGGTGACGGTTCGCGCCTATGATGACTGCGGTGCCTGGTGCGACCGGACCTTTAACGTCACCACGGATTTCAACGTGGCGCCGGAATGCTCGGTGCCGAACGATACGACTATAAACCTCTGCCAGCCGATTGAAGTGTATTTGCCGGTCTCGGCGACGGATGCCGACGGCAACCTGACCGAATGCACGGTAGTCGACGGCCCCGGCCGGATCGCCAACGGCGCCTGGACCTATTACGGTTCCGTTAATGAAACTGTGTCCGTGACCGTTCGTTGCAGCGATGACTGCGGTGAATACTGCGAGAAGACCTTTGCGGTTACGTTCAACATAAACAATCGGCCGGTGGCAATATGTCCCGGTGACTCGGAGCGCCTGCTCTGTGAACTGACCGAGATCTGTGTTGACGGCTTCGATTACTATGACGATGATCAGAACATCGCCGATGTTGCTTTCACGGTCAATGGCGTCGCCTACGATCTGGTTGACGGCCGAGTCTGTTTCATGCCCGTAGAAGGTACCAATACGATTATTCTAATCGTCACCGATGACTGCGGCATCCCGGCAAGCTGCACCACGCAGGTAAACGTCACGCTCAACAGCGCTCCGGTGTGCGGCGACCCGATCGATACGACTTTCTTCCAGTGCCAGGCCACCGAGATTTGCCTGCCCCTGGATGCTCAGGATAGCGACGATAATTTCGCTTACTATGAAGTCTTCTCCGGCCCCGGTTCTATCGTAGATGGAGACTGGTGTTACACCCCGTCCGGTACCGAAACGGTACAGACAGTTGTCCGGGCCTTTGACGACTGCGGCGAATTCTGCGAACAGCCGATAAGCGTCACCTTCGCCGAGAATCGGCCGCCCACGGCTTCCTGCCCCGGTGATGAGACCATGCTGCTTTGCGACGTTGGCGTGATTTGCGTCGACGGCTTTGCGGCCGACGATCCCGACGGCAACCTGATGAGCGCCGAGGTTACGGTCAATGGCCAGCCGGTTTCATATGACGCCGGCACGGTGTGCTTTACGCCGGACCCGAACGCAAACGTTATCAGGCTGACCGCGAGTGACTCCTGCGGGGCCGAGGATTTCTGCGAGACGGTAATCAATGTGACCTTCAACAACGCACCGATCTGCAATGTCCCGAACGACACCACCATAGTCCAGTGCGTTCCGGCTCAGGTTTGCCTGCCGATATCGGCCGATGATATCGATCGAAATCTGGACTATTGCGAGATAGCCTCCGGCGTCGGTGAACTCATCGATGGCGAGTGGTGCTATACCCCGGCCGGCAGCGGCGTTGAGACGATTCTCGTCAATTGCTACGACTCCTGCGGCGCCATGTGCCAGTCGGAGTTCACGGTGACCTTCGATGTCAACCGCCTGCCGGTTGTTAACGATCTTTACACCGCCGCCTTCTTTTGTGATCCCGGCGAAGTGCGCAACCTTCAGGTTGACGCCCAGGATCCCGACGGCGACGCTCTCATTTATGAACTCCTTTCGGGCCCCGGTTCCGTCGACGAGAACACGGGCTTGATCACCTATACGGTCGATGCCGCCGGTATCTTTGAATTCGAAGTCGCGGCCTATGATGCCTGCGGCGGCGATACCGGATTTGTCTACGATACGATTACCCTGAACAACCCGCCGAGCCTGGTCACCTTCGATTCGACGGTGTACCTGTGCAACCCGGAAGAGATCTGCTTCGAAGTGTTCGGCAGCGACATAGACGAAGAGGCCCTGACGATCAGCCAGATCGGTGGGCCCGGCACTTTCACCGAGTTGACCGACACCTCCGGCGAGACCTGTTTCATGCCCGAGGATGTTGACTCGGCGACCTACATTTTTGAGTACTGTATCGCCGATCCCTGCGGTTACGCCAAGGACGGAATGGCAGCCCTGGTTTGCCCGCCCTGCGTGCCGGACACCATCCGCATAACGGTCATTTTGAACCGCCCGCCGGAAATTACCTGTCCACCGGAGCAGTTCTTCGCCATCTGCGAGCCGGCTACATTCTGCTTTGACGTCTCCGCCATCGATCCGGATGACGACCAACTCACTTTCAACGTTCTCTCCGGCAATGCCGAGGTGAACGGCGCCAGCGTCTGCATCGACGCTGTCGGCTCCGACCAGTTCGAAGTCGTCATTGAAGTCGTCGATGAATGCGGCCATGCCGACACCTGCATGGTGCCGGTGACTATCGAGGGCAACACGCCGCCGACCGTGACCACCGCCGCCGATTTCGAGAAGTTCCTCTGCGAGACGGGGGAGATCTGCTTTGACGCCACGGCGACCGATACGGACGGCAACCTCGATTATACTGAAGTTAACTTCGGCACCTTTGACGATCTCAAGGGCAGCGTCTGCTTCGCCGCCGATACCGCCGGTGAATATACGATCATCCTGAGCGCCGTCGATTCCTGCGGCGCCGTTGATGCCGACACCACCGTCGTCACGGTTACCCTGAACGAGTCACCGCTGGTTAACCTCGGCGACGACATTGAGATCGGCCTCTGCGGCGAGACTGAAGTATGTGTCGATGTCGAGATTACCGATGGCGATGACAATGTGGTTTCGGTTACGCCGAGCATCGGTTACTACGATGAAGCCAACGGCCGTGTTTGCCTGCCCATAAGTCAGGCCGGCAGTTTTGAGATCATCGTTGAGGTGATCGACGCCTGTCAGGCGAGTGGCTCCGACACGGTGGTGATCACTGCGACACCGGCCAACCCGCCGTTTGTCGATCTCGGCCCCGACTTCGACACCCTCCTTTGCGAGACCGCCGAGATTTGTGTCGATGTCAACACTATCGATATCTATGAAACCGTGACCACCAATATCGGCGTCTTCGATCCCCAGACCCGCCAGGTGTGCTTCACGCCCGATCAGTCGGGCCTGTTCACCATGATTGTCGATGTCCTGGATTCCTGCGGTCTGACCGCCTCCGATACACTCAACATGAATATTCAGGTCAATACCGCCCCGACCGTTTCGGGGATGACCGATTCTACGGTATATCTCTGTTTCCCGACCCAGATCTGTGTGCCGGTTGACGTTTTTGACGCCGAGGACAACATAGTTTCCCTGACCACCTCTATGGGCACTTATGCCGACGGCCAGGTGTGCTTCGTACCGTATGACAGTGGTACTTTCGAGATCGTTGTGACGGCCATCGATGCGTGTGGTGAAACCGCCGCCGATACCGCTCTGGTGACTATCCATACCGAGCAGGAAGTCGACATCATCTGCCCGAACGACACCACCGTCTTCACCTGTGTCTCGGATACGTTCTGCCTCCCGATTTACGGCATCCCGCCGTCGGCCGAGGTGAATGTTACCGGCATCAATACCTGGTATGATTCGGAGCAGGGAACGATCTGCTTCTTCACCGAATGCGGCAATGTCAATCACGTCACCGTTGATGTCATCACGGCCTGCGGCGAACACCAGTGTGATTTCACGGTGACCGTCAACTGCAACGCCAGCCCGCTGGTAATTCTGCCTCCGGATACAACCGTGTTTGCCTGCGGTCCGGAAGAGATATGTGTGCCGGCCGGTGTTACTGACCAGGATTACAATCTTTCCTCCATTCTCGTCTCCGGCGGCACCTATGACGCCGTGGCCGGTAAGATCTGCATCTTCGCCGATACCGTCGGTACCTACAATATTACCGTAACGGCCACCGACTCATGCGGCGTTGAGGATTCCGACGAGATCAATATTACCGTCGATTTCAACGTCCCGCCGTATATCGTCTACGACTGGGCCGACTCGGTCATTTCCACCTGTACGCCGGATGTCTGCGTCCCGATCACGATTGGCGATGCCGACGGAGGCACCATCGAAGTCTTCACCGACATCGGTTACTATGACGCCCAGACCGGCGAGGTCTGCTTCACGGCCGAGACCTCCGGCAACTACTGCGTCGAGGTCATCGCCGTCGATAGCTGTGGCGCCGCCGATACCCTTTTGGCCTGCGTCGAAGTCGAGACGGGTGACTTCGTTCACTTCGTCTGCCCCGACGACGTGGTCAGCGCCGAGCCGATCTGCGGCCCGGACAGTGTCTGCGTCCCGGTCGAGATAATCGGCAGCGGTTATGAAATACTGTCAAGCGTGGGTATCTTCGAGGAAGGCGACCTGTGCTTCTTCGCCGATACCGCCGGTATGTACACCATTGAGCTGATTGGCAATGCCGAGTGTAACAGCGACACCTGCGTCATGATGGTTGAGGTTATCGTACCCGAACCGGTCATGATAACCTGTCCGGGCGACACCGCCGTCCTTCTCTGCGGTGTTGATACGCTGTGCTTTGACTTCTCGATTTCGGCTTCCGTGGGCGTGGTCAATGTTTCTCCGCCGGCCTACACCGACGGCGCCACCGTCTGCGTGCCGATCGGCGCTCCGGGCGAGCATGAAGTGACCATGATCGCCAACGGCGCCTGCGGCGCGGACACCTGTTCGTTCACGGTCACTGCCGCCTTCAACAGCCGGCCGGTAATGGTTGCGGGCAATGATACCAGCATGATCGTCTGCGACCTCTTTGAAATCTGCCTGCCGTTTGCGGCCAGCGATATAGATGACAATCTCGACCGGGTAACGGTTTCCGAGGGCGTTGTCAACGGCGACGAGATCTGCTTCGTACCGGACCAGTTCGGGACGCACCAGATAATAATCACCGCCGTAGATGAATGCGGCCTGGTTGATGCCGACACCGTCCTGGTTAATCTCATCCTGGGCGGAGATCCGGCCATCCTCTGTCCTCAAACCACGATTTACGATACCCTCTGCGACGCCGATTCCATTCACGTCACGGTTCCGATCAGTCCCGGAAACGCGACGGTGACGATTCTGCCCAACGGCACCTATAATCCGAACACCGGTCAGGTGGCGGTTTACGTCGACCAGTCCGGCAGTCACGAGATTACGATAATCGCCGAGGCCATGTGCGGCGTCGATACCTGCCATTTTGATCTCGATGTTATCCTTGGTGAACCGGCGGCGGTTACCTGCCCCGGTACCATCGATACCCTCCTGTGTCTGGTCGAACCGGTGACCCTGTGTTACCCGGTCACCTATACCGGTACGGAAGTTGAGATCACGGCGACCGGCGGCGTCTTCGACAACGATCAGGTATGCCTAGAGATAACCGAAGCGGGAACTTACGAAGTTGAAGTGATCGGTGACGGTCTCTGCGGCGCCGATACCTGCACGACGGTCATCAACGTGACGGCCGATCAGGAGCCTGAGTTGTTCCTGCCGCAGGAATCCTTCGTCTTCGAGCGTTGCCCGGACGATACCGGCCTGATCTGCATCGACGGTATTTATGCCACCGATGCCGAAGGTCCGTTGACGCTGACCCAAACCTGCGGTCCCGGCGACTTCGAACTGGTCACCGATGACAGCGGCCGGGTGTGTTTCCTGCCCGAGACCTTCGGATCTATTGAATTCTGTTTCGAGGCTTCCGACGGTTGCCATACGATCAGCGGTTCGTTCTTCGTGCAAATCGATCAGGGGGAAGACTGTGACGTCTGCCTCAAACTCAGTATCGAGAGCGGCGTTTGCACCCCGGTGGGTATGTCGAAGGAAGTTACGCTCAACATAGAGTCCCAGGAGTATCTGGGCGGCTTCGATGTCCTCGTGGCGTACGATGCTTCGGTGCTGGCCTTTGTCAACGCCGACATCGCCGGTAGCGCCATCGACGGCTGGGAATATTTCGACTATCGTCTCAACGCCGCCAATTGTGGTTCCGCCTGCCCGTCCGGCCTGATACGGTTTGTCGGTATCGCCGAGACGAACAACGGCGCGGCCCATCCGCCGCATGAGACCCTCAATCCGACCGGCATCATGGTCAATATGAATTTCCAGGTGGCCAATGACCAGAACCTCGGCGGCCTTTACCTGCCGATATACTTCGCCTGGTATGACTGCGGCGACAATTCCTTCTCCGATACCACCGGTCTCTACCAGCTGGTTGATATCCGCATCTACAACTCCGAGAGTGTCCTGATCTGGGATGAGATGGATGACGCCAGCTATCCCGAGGCGGCCCGCCCGATGGGCTTCGGGACTCCTGATGAGTGCTTCGGCGGTGGCAAGATCGACCCGGTGCGCTGTATCGAATTCGTCAACGGCGGTATCTGTGTCATCCATCCGGACTCCATTGACGCCCGGGGCGATATCAACCTCAACGGCGTTGTCTATGAGATTGCCGATGCCGTGGTGTTCTCGAACTACTTCGTCTACGGCATCAGCGTCTTTACGGTTAACGTTGCCGGTCAGATTGCCGCGTCCGACGTCAACGCCGACGGTGTGACTCTCAGCGTGGCCGACCTGGTCCTGCTCATCCGTGTCATCATCGGCGATTCCGACCCGGTACCGAAGCTGACTCCTTATGCCGAGGATCTGGTTGTCAGTTCCTCGCGGGTCAACGAAACCTTTGAGGTCGAAACTCGGGCGCCCGGTGACATTGGCGCGGCGCTCCTCGTCTACGACATCTCCGGTGATGTCGAAATAGGTGAGCCCCAGCTCGGCGACGATGCCCGAGGCATGGAGTTGCTCTACAGTGTCGAAGGCAACGAGTTGCGGGTGCTGGTGATGGATATCGGCACCGATCGAATCGCCTCCGGTGAGAGGAGCCTGATCGAGATTCCGGTCTCCGGCGACGGCGCCCTGACCCTGACCTACAGCGAGTTCGCGGATTACCAGGGTCAGCCCTATAACACCGTGCACAAGGCTTCCGAATTGCCGACCGATTTCAACCTGAGCCAGAACTATCCGAATCCGTTCAATCCGTCGACGACGATCGAGTTCTCCCTGCCGCAGCAGAGTGAATGGTCGATCAGGATATTCAACGTGCGGGGTCAGCTGGTTCGCCAGTTTAACGGCGCCGCCGAGGCCGGTTACCAGTCAATTACCTGGGACGGTCTGAGTGACAATGGCTCCGAAGCGGCCTCAGGGATCTACTTCTACCGCCTGAGCGCCACCGGATTTACGGATACCAAGAAGATGGTATTGCTCAAATAGATTTCCCCACCTCGTATCTATACCCATGTAGCGCCCGATCAGTGATGGTCGGGCGCTTTTCTATTTGTGGTAGTCACCGCCGCGGATAATGGTAAAGGCGCGGTAGAGCTGTTCGAGCAAAACCAGCCGCACTATCTGATGCGAGAAAGTGAGAGGGGAGAGGGATACCACGAGGTCGGCCTTTGCCAGAACCTTCTGGTCCAGTCCGTAGGGTCCGCCGATCACGAACCTCAGAGTACTCTGGCTGTGCATAAGCCACTTGTCGAGTGCATCTGCAAACTCGTGCGTGTCGAACGCCTTGCCGCCATCGGCCAGGGCAATGGTGAAGCCCTTCTCGATTGCGGCAAGAATCTGTTTCGCCTCGGCATCCTTGATTTGTGCCGGCGAAAGCGAGGACTTTCCGGCGGTGGGAATTATGCGCCAGGACACCCGCGCATGCCGGGAGAGCAGTTTTTCGAAATGAGCGCAGCCGTCGGTGACCCAGGGATCCTTGTCCTTCCCGACGGCGATTATCTCGATCTTAAGCAAGGGGGGCGACCCTGACAATTAACCGTCTTTGCCGGGGCCCGTCGAACTCGCAGAAGTATATTGCCTGCCAGCGACCGAGAACGAGCCTTTTGTCCTCGAAGAGTACCAACTCGGAGGCGCCGACGAGGGATGATTTGACATGGGCGTCGGAGTTGCCCTCGCCGTGATGGTACCCGTCCTCTTTGGGAATCTCCCTGTGGAGTTTGTTAAGGATGTCGCGGGAAACATCGGGGTCGGCGTTTTCGTTGATCGTCACCGCCGCGGTCGTGTGGGGTACATAGCAGACAACCATCCCCGAGGGTTGGTCCCCATCGGCCACGAGACGCTGTACCTCCGAGGTAATGTCTATCATTTCCTCGCGGGCATGCGTCTGAACGGTCAGGTTATGTATCATGCGAACAATGCCTCGGCGAATTGTACGGCGTCGAAAGGCTGCAGGTCGTCGATACCCTCGCCGATGCCGATAAAGTCCACCGGGACGCCCAGTTCCTCGGCCACGGCGATCATGACGCCGCCCTTGGCGGTGCCGTCGAGCTTGGTGACGATGATGCCGTCACAGCCGACGGCGTCGGTAAACACCTTCACCTG
>CAZVUZ010000060.1:9314-18152 GCA_964630485.1 uncultured Ignavibacteriales bacterium | reverse complement strand
GCTGGCTGTTTGGCCGCGTGGCCGATCGGCTCGGCCGCAAGACCTCGATGATGGCAGCGTCGATCCAATAGATGTCATCCGTTCCGTTCTGCGGTGCCGCATGAACACTCTGAATATCCCGAAGGCTCCTGAGGCGGTCATCGATAACCACCGGCACGTTGCGACGGCTGGTAAAGAACAACTGGGCGCCATGAGGCCCGAGGGCCGGGCAGTATTCCAGTGCCGGCGAATTCACGGCCGCCCCCATGTTGTTAGCGGGCAGGAAATCTCCCGTCGAATCGATGAAACTGATATAGAGATCTCCGTCACCGTGACCGTCCTCGCGACCGACGGCCGTAAAAATCAGGTAATCGCCACCGGGTGCGATCATGGCGTTGAACTCGGAGCCGTCGGAGTTGATCGCCGCCGACAGGCGCAAGGGAGCAGTCCACTTGCCGTCAGTAAATTCGGCCCGATAGATATCGTCGGAACCGTCATAGTCAGCCGTCAGGTAAAGGGTACCATCGCCGGTAAGTGATGGGTAAAATTCGTTGCCGTCAGTATTGACCGGAGGTCCCGGGTTAACGGGCAGGCTCCATCCCGAAAGCGTGCGTTCGACATACCAGATATCCCAGTCGGCGGCCCGGCCACCCTCTTTACGCGGCCGATTGGAGGCGAAATAAAGGCGTTCTCCATCGGGGGCCATGAACGGTTCAATATCGGAAAATTCACCGGAGAAAGGCGCCACGTTGGGCGCCGTCCAGCGGTCGTCCTGCTTTACCATGTGCATAATGACACCGCGGCGATCCGGCAGAATCACACTGTAGTAAAACTCACCGCCATCGGGCATAAAGGCGATGTCGCGCTCGCGGAAGCCCGTCGAGACACGCCCGGGTCCGAAAAGCTCGGCGGCCGTGACTCCCGGCACTGGACTCATCAGGCCATTTCCGTCTACAGCCGTCACTCGTTCGCGACGCTGTACACAGCCGGTAGATCCAAGCCCGACAACCACCACAACAACTAAGGTTAAAACCAACCCTGACCGTGTCATATGCAAAAGCTCCTGTTGTTAAACTGCGACGTCACCGCGAACAGGTTACACCCGGCAAAGCTCGATGTCAACAAAAGCCCTTTGATACGCGCGCCGCCGCCGTTGTGACGGGTTTTGGCGTAAGATTCCGGGGTAATATGCGGCACAAAAAAAAGAGACCGGGAAAACCCGGTCTCTCTTTTCAATTTGATGCTTCGTAAATCGAGCGGTAGTTTTTACCAGCCGCCACGACCGCCGCCGCCGCCACGACCACCGCCGCCGCCACGACCGCCGCCGCCACGACCACCGCCGCCGCCGCCACGATCCGGGCGCGGACGAGCTTCGTTTACATTGAGCTGGCGTCCTTCAAGTTCCTGACCGTTCAGGCCGGCGATAGCAGCCACGGCCTCGTCTTTTGTCGGCATTTCGACAAAACCAAAACCGCGCGGCTCACCGGTGTACTTGTCGGTGATGATGTTGACGGTGGAAACTTCGCCAAAAGCCGCGAAGGCCTGACGGAGTTGATCCTCAGTCGTGTTGAACGACAGGTTGCCAACGTAGATGTTCATACTATGAACCTCACTCTTGTTTATCATTTACGAAGTTGCATCCCGGCGGGACCGCATTCCCAAAGATAAACCCATTAATGCGCACCATTGCGCGTCGGTCCCCAACTCTGCTTTTTCGTAGATTAAACAAGGTGCATTAAGCTTCGACAAAAGCGGCAACGGAAACCACTACTTTCAATGCAGTATATGGATCGTTTTCTCTAAGTCAACGACTTTTTTTGACTATGTACTTAATTTATTGACCGAATCGACCTAAAAAACCCGGTGCCCAACGGGAACAGCCACCGCGCCTAAGCTGATGTCATAACTACTGATATGGGTCTGTTACGGCAAGACACCGCCATCAGGGGGCCTGATTCGCCCCCCTTTGCACACCTTCCGATAAGAAGACTTCTTAGATCTTTGAGGTTATGCTCGTATCCGTTTTCTCACCGTCAGCCGCCGCAAAACGCAGCTTATCCCCGTCAAAATCGATCTCCAGGCGCTGGCCGGAGATGAGTTCGCCGGCCAGTATCATTTTCGCAACCTGCTGACCGAGTTGCTTGCTGATAAAGCGTTTGATCGGGCGCGCGCCGAAGGTCTGGTCGTACCCGCTGGAAGCAATATGCTCCAGGGCGGCATCGGTAACCGTCACCTCGACATCCTTATCACCAAGCAGGCCGGACAGGCGGTTCAGCTGCAGTCGGGCGATCTTTTTGATCTCCTCCGACGTCAGAGAGGCAAACACGATTGACTCATCAACTCGGTTCAGGAATTCCGGACGCAGGCTCTGCCGCAGAGTTTCAAGCACATTGCGGCGCATATTCTCATAGATCACGTCCCGGTTGAACTCCCCGATATTGGCCGATTCCTGCTGAATATACTCAGCGGCGATATTCGAAGTCATGATGAGAATCGTGTTCTTAAATGACACCGTACGGCCCTTGTTGTCCGTCAAACGCCCGTCGTCGAGAACCTGCAACAAAACGTTGAAGACGTCGGGGTGGGCCTTCTCGATCTCGTCAAGGAGAACCACAGCATAGGGCCGGCGGCGGACGGCTTCGGTAAGCTGACCGCCCTCGTCGTAACCCACATATCCGGGCGGCGCGCCAACAAGGCGGGACACCGAGTGTTTCTCCATGTACTCGGACATGTCGAGACGCACGATGGCATCCTCGCTGCCATACAGGAATTCCGCCAGAGCCCGGGCCAACTCGGTCTTCCCCACGCCGGTCGGACCGAGGAATATGAACGAGCCGATGGGCCGGTTGGGATCCGACAGACCAGCGCGCGACTGCCTTACAGCGCCGGCGACGGCTTCCACGGCCTCATTCTGGCCCACAAGGCGCCGGTGCAACTCATCTTCAAGGCGCAACAGCTTCTCCGATTCGGACTCGGTCAGTCGCGTAACTGGGATTCCGGTCCATTTCGAAACGATGTCAGCCACGTCTTCGGCATCGACCTCCTCCTTGAGCAATTGCCGATTTTCCTGGATGGCGGTCAGCGAATGCGTCAGGAACTCGAGTTTCTTCTGAGCCTCTGCGATTTCGCCGTATTTGATTTTGGCGGCCGTCTCGAAATCGGCCCGGCGTTCGGCCTCGCCGGCCCGGTGTTTGAGTTGCTCGATCTCGACCTTGATACCGTGGATGGCATCGACGGTGTCCTTCTCCTTGTGCCATTGGGTCTTGAGATCGTCGCGGGCGGCATACAACTCGGGCAGTTCCTCCTCGATTGGCTTAAGACGGTCGCGGGCATCCTTTTCGCGTTTGATACCTTCCTTCTCAATCTCGAGCTGTCGGATGCGCTTTTCAATGCTGTCGAGTTCCTCCGGCATGGAGTCGATCGAAATACGCAGCTCGGCCGCGGCTTCATCTATCAGGTCGATGGCCTTGTCCGGCAAAAAGCGGTCGGCGATATAGCGGTCGGACAGGCGCGCGGCCGCAACCATGGCGGCGTCGCTGATTTTGATACCGTGAAAGGCCTCGTAGCGCTCGCGCAGGCCGCGCAGGATCGACACCGTCTCCTCAACCGACGGCGGTTCGATCAGAACCGGGGCAAAGCGCCGCTCAAGGGCGGCATCCTTCTCGATATGCTGACGGTATTCGTCAAGGGTCGTGGCGCCGACAAAGCGGATTTCGCCTCGGGCCAGGGCCGGCTTGAGCATATTGGAAGCATCGAGCGAGCCACCGACAGCGCCGGCGCCGACTATCGTGTGCATCTCATCAATGAACAGCACTATGCGCCCGTCGGCCTGCTCAACCTCCTTCAGGATGGCCTTGAGCCGTTCTTCAAATTCGCCTCGGAATTTCGAGCCGGCGATGAGCGAACCGATATCCAGAGCCACCAACTGACGGTCTTTCAGTGTTTCGGGGACCTCACCGATAGCGATTTTCTGCGCCAGGCCCTCCACGACCGCCGTCTTGCCGGTACCCGGCTCCCCGATCAGCACCGGGTTGTTCTTGGTGCGGCGGGACAGAATCTTGATCACGCGCCGGATCTCGTCATCACGGCCGATGACCGGGTCGAGCTTGCCCTCGCGGGCCATTTTTGTCAAATCGCGGGAGTATTTCTCCAGCACAGCGTATTTGGATTCCGGGTTGTCGTCGGTAACCCGCGACTTGCCGCGAATCGAGGCCAGGGCCTTGAGGACGTCATCGCGCCGGATGCCGTTTTGCTTCAGGATCTCCTGCGCCTTGCTCTTGACTTCCAGCAAGGCCAGCAGGATGTGTTCGACCGAAACGTACTCGTCCTTGAAATTCTTCAGTTCACCTTCGGCCTTTGTCAGAACCTGTGTGAATTCGTTCGAGGCATATATCTGCCCGCCCGACTGCTTCGGCAAGGTCTTGACGGCGTCGTCAACTTCGCTGGTTATGTCTTCCAGATCCACACCGAGCTTCTTGACAACCTGCCCGACAAGGCCCTCGTCCTGTTTGAGCAAGGCCAACAGCAGGTGCTCGGGGGTGATCTGCGGATGGGACTCCGCCTGCGCCATTTGCTGGGCGTAGGAGACGGCGTCCATGGATCTCTGGGTAAATTTATTCGGATTCATTTATATAACCCTCCTTTTATCCTTCCCTTCTTCACATCCCTTGGAGATGCAGCTACCCCTCAAATGAAAGTGGCTATGCCACTTACTCCCATTCCTCCATCAGCTGGCGCTGTTTGTCGGTCAGCTCCGTGGGTATCTCTACCTCAATGCGGCAATAGAGATCTCCCTGGGTCTTCCCCACCGCCAGGCCAAGCCCCTTAAGGCGCATAAGCGTCCCCGGCTGGGTACCCGGCTTGACTGTCACCGCCACCGTCTTGGTCAGTGTTTTCACCGAGGCCTTGCCACCGAGCAGGGCCGTTTTCAGCGACACCTTGGCCGTGGTGTAGATGTCGTTTCCCTTGCGATCGAAATTTTGATCCGGCATAACCCTCACCGTTATTATCAAGTCACCGTTTTTTACACCACGAGGCCCGGGCTGTCCCTGCCCGCGCAAACGAATCTTACCGGCATCGTCGATGCCTTTAGGAACCTTTACTGACAGCTTCTTGCCTGAGGGCGACAGCTCGATAATCCGCGTCGTGCCCTGCACGGCCTCCATGAAGGAGATAGTTATCGAAGCCGCAATATCGGCGCCCTTGCGGGCTTTCTGTGCCCGTCGACCGCGTCTGGACTGCCGTCCGAAATCGCGCTCACCGCCGCCGAACAGTGACGAGAGGATATCGTCGAAACCCTCCATGCCCTGGGCACCGCTGCCCCGGAAGGTCTGGAACCCGCCGCGGCCACCGCCGCCCTGGTGGAAGAACTGCGAAAAGTCGAAACCGCCGTTCTGGAAACCGGCCCCAGGCTGCCCGCCACCCGGCCCGGCAAAGGCTCCGTACTTGAGCATGGTGTCATACTCAGCTTTCTTCTTGGGATCGGAGAGAGTATTGTAGGCCTCGGAGATTTCCTTGAACTTCGTTTCAGCGGCTTTGTCGCCGTTGTTGCGATCGGGGTGGTATTTCTTGGCCAGGGCACGAAACGCTTTCTTGATTTCCTCGGCGGAGGCGCTCTCACCTACCCCCAGAGTCTCGTAGAAGTTTTTGGCCATTTAAGTTCACCACCTTTCGCATCGGGCTGCCATCTGAGCAGCAACGTGCTTCGTTGTCCTTTCCATTAGAACCGCTCTAATGGACCGTCAGTGCCTTATTATGTAACAATTTGAGGCCATCCGGTCAATAGTTGTACCAGGATTCGGTATGTTAGCCGGGTACAGCCGCCTCAAATAGCGACTGCACCCGGTTTTCCATCACAATGCCGAAGTTTCATCGCGGCGTCCGCCGCGTCGGATTAGCCTCATTTGACCTCCTCGAACTCAGCGTCGACGGCATCCTCGGAGGTACCCGAGCCGTCATTCGACGGTTCCGGTCCATCCGGCTGAGGTCCGGTCGCGCCCTGCTGAGCGCCGGCGGCGTTCTGGTACATTTCCGCCGAGACCTGCTGCCAGGTCTTCTGCAGGGCGTCGGCCGAGGACGTCATTTCCTCGACGTTTTCGCCCTTGAGGGCCTGCTTGACGCGCTCCATGGCCGCCTCAACCTTGCCCCTGGCGTCCGGGCCAAGCTTGTCGCCGTAGTCCTTGAGCTGTTTCTCGCTCTGGAACACGGCCTGGTCGGCCTGGTTGCGGGCGTCGATGGCGCGCTTCTTCTCGCGGTCTTCCGACTCGTGAGTCGCGGCGTCCTGAACCATCTTGTCGATTTCCGCCTGCGACAGGCCGCTGGAGGCTTCGATTTTGATATTCTGCGTCTTACCCGTGGCCTGGTCCCTGGCGGCGACATTCAGGATCCCGTTGGCGTCTATATCGAAAGTCACGTCGATTTGCGGCACACCGCGCGGTGACGGCGGGAGGCCGTCGAGGATGAAGCGACCGATGGTCTTGTTGTCAACGGCCATCTCGCGCTCACCCTGCAGGACATGAATGTCCACCTGCGGCTGATTGTCGGCCGCGGTTGAAAACACCTGCGATTTCTTTGTCGGAATCGTGGTGTTTCTCTCAATGATCTTCGTCGTTACTCCACCGAGCGTCTCGATGCCCAGTGATAGCGGCGTCACGTCCAGAAGCAGGACGTCTTTGACATCACCGGTAAGGACACCACCCTGGATAGCCGCGCCCATGGCAACCACCTCATCGGGGTTGACCGTGCGGTTGGGCTCCTTGCCGAAAAAGTCCTTCACCTGCTGCTGTACCTTCGGCATGCGGGTCATGCCGCCGACGAGAATAACGTCGTCCACCTGGCTCGCCTGTAGATTGGCATCTTTGAGAGCCATCTCCACCGGCCGCATGGTCCGCTGGAGCAGGTCGTCCACCAGTTGCTCGTATTTGGCCCTGGTGAGGTTCAGGTTCAGGTGTTTCGGACCCGCGGCATCGGCCGTAACGAACGGCAGATTGATATCCGACTGTATGGTCGAACTGAGTTCGATCTTGGCCTTCTCGGCGGCCTCCTTGAGCCGCTGCATAGCCATCGGGTCCTTCGAGAGATCGATCCCGTCGGACTTCCTGAACTCTTCGACGAGCCAGTCGATAATGCGCTTGTCGAAGTCATCGCCGCCCAGGTGCGTGTCGCCGTTGGTCGAAAGAACCTCGAATACACCCTCCTGCAATTCCAGGACGGAGATATCGAAAGTACCGCCGCCGAGGTCGTACACGGCCACCTTGCCGGTCTTCTTCTTGTCCAGGCCATAGGCCAGGGCCGCCGCCGTGGGCTCGTTTATGATGCGCATGACCTCGAGACCGGCGATCTGACCGGCGTCCTTGGTCGCCTGGCGCTGGCGGTCGTTGAAATAGGCCGGAACCGTGATGACGGCTTCCTTCACCGCATGCCCCAGGTATTCCTCGGCCGTGCGCTTCATTTTCGCCAGGACCATGGCCGAAATCTGCTGGGGAGCATGATCCTTACCGCCCATGTCCACCACCGGCTCACCGGAGGGGCCGGCCTTGACTTTGAACGGGTAATTCTTGACCTCTTCGCCGACTTCATCGAAGCGCCGTCCCATCAACCTCTTGATCGAAAAAACGGTGTTCATCGGGTTGGTAACAGCCTGCCGTTTGGCCACCGTACCTACCAGGCGTTCGCCGCTCTTGTCGATAGCGACCACCGACGGCGTCGTACGACCGCCCTCAGAGTTGGCGATTACGGTCGGCTCGTTGTTTTCCATAACGGCCACGACGCTGTTGGTCGTACCGAGATCTATTCCGATTATTTTCTTGTCCATTTCAGTATCTCCTTCTCGCAGCAAGGGCCGGTCGTCTGCAACCGGCCCCTGTGATGTCTTCAAATGTCACCGATCGACATCGACCGGGTGTGTCAGGTTATTTTACCTCGACACTGATTTCCTTCGGCTTGGCCTCTTCCTTTTTGGCCAGCGTAATGATCAGCAGCCCGTTCTTGTAATCGGCCGAGATGTTCTCGGTATCGATTGTTTCAGGAAGCGTGAAAGAGCGCTCGAAACCGCCGCTGCGGATCTCGTTGCGGACGAATTCGGCTTTCTCGTCACTCGCCTGGACCTTGCGCTCGCCGGCAACAGTCAAAATACCATCGGCCACGGTGACCTTGATATCGCCCTTCTCCATGCCGGGGAGCTCAAAGGTCAGGGTCGCGTTAGCTTCCGTCTCCCGTATGTTCACCCGCGGCATATAACCGGCCTGGCTACGGGAAGTGTGGAACGGGCGCCCGAAGGCGCGGTTGAACATTTCATCGATGTCGACAGTCATCGGCTTCCGTGTGATCATGCAAGTATTCATTATCAAACCTCCAAAAGTATGATTTGTTGTTGTCATCTTCTGTTTAAACATATAACAAAGACCGTGCCAAACGCAATAAGCCATTATTTAACAAACACTTAACATTACAGCCAGAGAACATAACAGTAATGCGAAGTCAAAATGGCATGTCCCGCACGCCCTTTTGGCAGCGCCCGGCTGCCGTATCGGACTGTGGGTGTCATTTCGGCAGGGTCGATCATAATGTTGGGGGGGCTTCATGAATCGAAAAAGCGGACCGATTTGGCATTGCCCACAAAATTGTCAATCATCAGGGATGATTATGGGCGCCAACTCGATCCGCTTCGCTGGACCACAACAAATGTGTCTCAGCAATGGCTCGGATGTTAACAAAAACTCAATTCAAACCTCTTACAAGTTTTTTTTATAAGGGGTAATTGGCGTAATGCTCTGTCTCTTAGGGGGAACACTACGATGCAATTGTATGTCAGGAGTCGAATCAACAAAAAAAACCGGCTCTTTGCACAAGAGCCGGTTC
>CAZVUZ010000060.1:0-9214 GCA_964630485.1 uncultured Ignavibacteriales bacterium | reverse complement strand
CTACCGCCGGTTCAACACCTCGGACAGGACCTTGTTCACCGCCGAGTTTTTGAACAGGATTTTCTGGGTCGCCGACATGCTGTTGCGAAACGATTCAATGCTGCTGAGCGATTCGGCATCCCCGATATGTGAAAGGGCCTTTATTGCGGCCACCCGCAGGTCATCCTTGGAAGTCCTGCCTGCGGCCAGTCCCGAAAGCTCGTCTTCTTCCGTAAGCAAACGCATCAGGTAGGCGCGGGCTTCCTCTCCACCCAGGTTACCGACAAGGCTGACACATCGCGGCGCCAGAAGGGGGTTGCGGCGGGCCACATCAATAAACAGCGGAACCATATCCGGTGAGCCGACCAGCCCGGCGGCAATGATGGCTCGCTCGGCGATCTCACGATCGTTGTCGTCGGCCATCACGATAAGCAGATCCGAGGCCTCCTCGCCTCCGATTTTCTCCAGGGCGGAGACAATCTCGCGGCGCACCCGGACATCGCTGTCGCCGATCCGCAACCGCATGGGAACAACGCCTTCGGGATCTTTGAGCGAACCGAGGACAAAGATACAGTTGCGCACGGCATACCACTTATTGTCGGAAAGCTCACGCCGCCCCTCGTCGCGTTCGAAGAGCGCCTCATTGCCGAGCATTTTCGTGAACACCTTTAACGACGCCTTCCCGAGTTCGGCAAGGATCTTCAGGGACTGTTGTCGTACCTGGCGGACGGGATGGGTGATAATGTGAGCCAGCGCCAGGGCAACTTCCTCGGAGCCAATGGCAACAAGGATTCGCTGGATATCGCGGGCTTCACTGCGGTCACGCTGTATCATTTCATCGATGAGGACATTTATTACCTCGCCGCGATTAATATTGCCGAAGGAGTGCTTGACCGCCATGGAATCGTAGATGGTGACGGAATCGACGATGCTCCGACGGCGGGCCATCGCTTCCGTCAACCGGGCCATGAGATCGAACCGCCCGGCCAGAAGGCATTTTTCGACCTGGTGCCAGATTATTTCGGAGTACTCGTAGGTTTCCTCATGCACTTCAAGGCGATCTATGACAAATTCCACAGTTTTAAGGAAGATAGTATCATCGGTGGCCAGATCGATCGGCACAATTGAACGCACGGCCAGATCCAGGGCACGCTGTCGAACGGCGGGCTCGGGCGCTTCCAGTTTTCCGATGAGGTCGACGACGATGCTTGCGGCCCGACCGCGCTGGCCGGTTCTCAAAAGACGAACGAAGGCGTCGGTGAAATCGTCCACGCTGTAGCCCGGCCGGTCGATATGAAGCAGTTGGTCGAGAACCTCGTCGATGAGTCCGCTGACCTCGCACTTGATGATGGTTGTCGGCGTGGCGACTTCTCGAGCGATGTCGTCAGGAACTTCGCCTGATTGAATCTGCTCCTGAAGATTCTCGATGATCAGATCACGCTCACCGTGAAAATCGCAGAGACGGTACAGGGCCCGGTAACGTCCCACGAGCTGTCCCCGGCAGCCGGCATCGGATTCTGTCTCGACGGCCGCCGCCAGGTCCAGGAGCTTATTCCGGATCTCGGCCGGAGGTATCGAGGCCACTTTCTCGGGAAGCAGATACTCGACTATCTCCGGGGCGAAATCTATGCCCAGGGTTTCATATTCGGACGGTTCGACGGACTGGAGTCTCGCCAGCGATTCGAGATCGCCCCCCATGCGCTCGAGAACGAAATGCTTCACCGAAAAATCAGCCTCGAAATCTCCTCGAAGCTGTTTTTGCCCC
Organism: uncultured Ignavibacteriales bacterium; assembly: GCA_964630485.1. Taxonomy (GTDB): domain Bacteria; phylum Zixibacteria; class MSB-5A5; order GN15; family FEB-12; genus JAJRTA01. The sequence continues at coordinate 7,470 of CAZVUZ010000060.1, read as the reverse complement.
TCGAAAAACTTTATAGCCTTCTCGGTGTTAACCTCGATCGTATCGATACGGTTTTCGCGCAGATAGTGTCCGAGGAGATTGGAGTGATCGGAGCGATCCACCCTTTTGACGATTCGGTTCAGAAATTTGGAGAACTCACTGGCCGTCATGCATTTTTCGAACAAAATGGCGCTGATATCGAGCGTCTGCATCAGCGCGATAATCTCCTCGTTGAAAACGCTGTCCTTCAGGCGAATATTTAGGACCAGGAGATTTCCCTTGCTGACGTTTATATTGACGTATCGCTTGAAACGGAAGATGTGGTTGAAGACCAGGAAGGGCTTCTCCACGGCCTTGACGGCCATCGGGTGGCTGGACCCGTAAATGCCCACCTTGCGGGCCGCCATGGCCAGTTCGCGGACCAGGGCATGAGCCAACTCATTGAGACTTGTCGCGATTGTCGATTCGTTGATGGTTGTGGCCGAGTTCTTCATGTACATCCCCGAAGCAGATAATTTTTCCTTCGTCGGTGACAACGTAAATCCTGCTGCCATCGGTAACCGCCGCCGTGCTGATAGCGCCCTCGACCGCATGTTCTGCGATCAGCCTGCCGTCGCCGCCGCCGAGGCTCAGGACCCTTCCGGCCATGGTTCCGGCAACAACCGTGCGGCCGATAACGGTGACCGGCGCTTTAATCGCCTGACCGCAATCGTAACGCCACAGGATCGAACCGGTGCCGCCGTCAAGGGCCATCACGACCCCCGAACTGAGAGCGATGAAAAGCCGATCGCCATGCAGGGCGGGAGCGCCCCAGATGCGACCACCGGCCGGTGTCATCCAAACGATTTCACCGTTGTCCGGATCGAGGCCGAAGACCTTCCCCGTCATGGACACCACGTAGACCAGGTCCGAGATCACCGCGCCGCTGATCAAAGGTTCATCGAGCGCCGCTCGATAGATCTCTTCTCCCGTGGTCGCGAGGGCATAAAGGCTGCCGTCATCGGCAGGCTGAAAAATCTTCCCGTCACCGTAGCTCGGTGGTGCGGTCAGCCTGCCGTCGGCCTCAAAACGCCATAACTCGCGACCGGTCTGCGGGTCCAGGGCGGTCAGAAAACCGCCGGTCGACCCGACAATCAGCCGGTTATCTACTATTATCGTCCCCCCGGTGGCATCCTTTACCGGTCGTCTCCAGATCTCCTTGCGGTTGCGCAGGTTAAAACACCGGAGAAGGTTGCGGCTGGGGGATGTACTGAAAAAAGCCAGGGTATCAAGCATTGTCACACCGGTCTGGGCCGGGGTTTTGGTCTTGATTTTACCCAGGTACTTACCACTTATTTTATCAAAGAAGACTATTCTTTTTTTGGTCGAGGGGCAAACCAAGGCACCGTTGTACAGGGTCAACGGTCCGGCCGGACGGCTCTTGTAGCCGGCCTCCCACAGGACCTTGAGACGCCCTGACATGGCGACATTTTCGAGCCCGCCGCTGCCCTGCAGATCCCCCCGGTGGAATTGCCACTCCGAGGGCGTCGCCGCCATTTCCTCGCTCAGGCGATAGCGTTTGGCGCAGGCAGAAAACAGCAGGGCGACGCATAAAATAAGGGCCCATGTCGGGTACCGCCGTCTCAAAAGTTCCACCCGAAGAAGAAATCGAAGTCGGTATCATTGCTAATCGTCTCAAAGTCGGTGGTCCGCGTAAAGTCAAAGCGCAAAACCACGACATATCCCAGCGAAACGCGGAATCCGGCGCCGAATGATCCCAGGAACTGATCGAAATCATCGTCCCAGGCGGAGCCGGTATCGAAAAACATAGCCCCGCGAATGCCGCGAAAATCGATCCCGCCAAAGGGGAATCCGACCGCGAGCTGGTCAATGAGCGGAAACCTGAGCTCCGTCGAGGAAAAAAGAACATTTCGATTGTAAAACGCCCGGCGATCGTAACCCCGGAAGGACCAACTGCCACCAAAGTATATCCGCTGCGGTTCCTGGCCGGCGGACGTGTAGGCAAAGAGACGGCTGGCCAGCGCCGAGAAACGTCCCAGGCGGAAATAGTGGCGGATATCGGCCATGGCCAATCGATTCCAGGACTCTGCACGATCGATGGAATTGGTTAGCCCGACGGTAAACTTATAACGACGCCCTTCGATGGGGCCGGCAATATCCCAGATGGAATTGTCGTACACCAGGGAAAGATAATTCGTGACCAGGAATGCCTCGCGCTCGTTGAAATCGAAGCGGCTGTCGCGGTCGGAGTATCTGGCCAGGGTGGTGAAGTCGACCCGCTGGAACTTCGATATCGGGTACGACAGCAACGAGATCCCTCCGAGTTGGCGTTCATAAAAATACTGATCGTAGTCGTTGTAGTACTCATCGTAGAGATGAAACACCCCGAGGCCCCAATTGAGGCGACGCTCCCGGTTTATGTAAGTAACGCCGAAATTGAAGGACTCGACCAGTTCATCGTTGCTGGTCGCGGTGTTCGTCAAAAGGAAGTAATAGGCTTTATTACCCAGCATATCCGAGACTGCCGCCTGAAAGCCTCCGATGGAGCCGTAGACCGGGTCATACCCCACCGAAGACTGGGCTATATCAAAGGAATAATCGGTATCGTATTTGATGACCGACCGGCTGGCCCGGTGATCGATCTCCTTCGGCCGCCACGGCGGGCGCGACGCCAGCGGCTGTTCGGTCGGCTGGGGATCATCTTTGACGTCCATGCAGTAAATACGGTAACCCATTTCCTGGTAGCCGGTGAAGGTCAATTTGTCGCCGTCCGACGTCAGTCGCGGATCAAAGGCCCCCGTGACATAGGTCGACTGGCGCGTGAGGTGACCGTCATTGTCAAGCAGGAAGATATTATGGGTACCGCCTCGATCAGACGAAAGGTATATGCCCTTCTCGGTGCAGTCCGGCGTCTGATCCTCGAATTTACCGAAAGTGATCTGCCGCATCTGCAGGCCGACCAGATCCAGCTCATAGAGATTGAGGGCGCCGTCAATTCCGTCAGCACAGCGGTCGGAGGAAAACACCACCCGGGCACCGTCGGGCGTGAAAGTCGGGTCGGTGTCGTGAAACATATCGTCGGTGAGGGCCCGGTATTTTTCGGAAGAAATGTCCAGCAGGTACAGATCGGTAAAACCCTCCAACGTAACGCCGCTGAAAACAACCCGGTCGCCATCGGGCGAGAGACGCGGCGAACGCGCTTCGACAAGCTCCTCAAACTCAAAGCGTCGGGTGACCTTCCCGCAATTGAGGTCATAGAGGTAGAGAACATCCCGAGCCTTCGACTTTGAGGAGAAAACGATCAAACCGGAATCATTGGCGTCAATGCCGGATCGAAGCAAATGCAGGGACTCGAAGGACGCCGACCGCTCTCCCTTGAGCAAAAGGCGCGCCTTGGCGTCCTTGTCGGCGATGGGGCGCATATAAATCCCGGGGTAACCCATGCGATAGGCCTTATAAACAATCCATTCGCGGTGGCCGTTGCCGTCATCCCAGATGATCGGGACGCCCTTCTCCGAAAAGGCATCCTTGACAATCGTCTTCGATTCCTGCTTCGGCAGACCCAGGTCCTTCATCTCGGGATAGTATTTCTTCTTGAGGTGATACTCCCATTTGCGCGAGAGTTCTTCGAGATCGTCACCGAGGGTTGCCTCAACAACCTGGTCAAAAGTGCGGCCCTTTTGCCAGTTGTCAAAAACGCGGGGTACTTTGTCCGGGCCATAGGTCGAGTCGATGAAATGCAGGATCGACTCACCGAGCTTGTACATGTAATAGGTACCCCTTATGCGGTACATGTCGCCAATGGGTATCATCCTGTTGGTCACAACCATGTCTTTGATGACCATATCCGCATTGGAGTCCCAGTCCTTGGACCAGTACTCGGCCAGTCCTTCCGTGAACCAGAGCGGCGGGAAAGTGAGACGCACCCGGCTCACGCGATCAAGGGCGGCATCGATACGAGAGAGCATAAACACGTGAACCAGTTCGTGCCGGATCACGTGGGCGAAGTCATGGTAGCGGCCGTTAAAGGGAACCACCACACGGCCCTTCATGAACTCCGTGAAGCCCCCCACCGACTCCGGCAGGAGCCCCGGTATAACGTTAGTCTGAGAAAAAAAGGTCGGCGACGAGTAGATAATCAGGGGAATACTTCGATGGACCTCGTGGTTGTATCGCTCTTTCAAAACGGCATACGATGTTTCGGCCAGCCGCGCCGCGATACGGGCCAGCTCGGCTTCCTCGGGATAGAAATATACCCGGAAGTGCTCGGTGGTCATCACCTGCCAATCAAAGGCGGCGTACTGGACCTTGTTGCGCCCGAAATAGTACTGCGCCCGTGATGTCTCCGCCGCTCCCAGAATCGCCATGACAGCGAGGACACTCGCAATAATTACCTGTTGGTGCAGTCTCTTCAAATCATTATCCGGCTTTCGCCGGTCCTCTAACACCCACCCCGACTTACTGACGATCCGAAAGGCTTTTCAGTTCATAGCCTATATCGAAATTTCGCGCCGCGTCAACCGGCAACTCAATGGACAATCCCGGTATCGAAACCACAACGTTCGCATTTACCACCGACAAGCCCTTCCACCCTTGTATGATACCCGGAACGCTCGATCAGCGTTCGGCCACAACCGGGACATACGGTATCGGAACAGCCTTCAAGAAATATATTGCCAACATAAACGAATTTCAACTTATCCATCGCGATGGCGCGGGCCTTAAGCATAGTTTCGGCAGGTGTCGCCGGCAGATCCAGTTTGTAATCGGGATGATAGGCAGAGAAATGCAGGGGAATCAGATCTGAAATTGAGGCCACGAAATCGACCAGGTCCTCGATCTCCTTATCAGAGTCATTCAGCGTCGGGATAATGAGATTGGTTATCTCAAGGTGAATACCGTATTCCCCCATGGCCCGGATCGTATCCATCACCGGCGCCAGCTTGCCTTTGCAAATCTTTTTGTAAAACTGCGGCCGCATCCCCTTCAAATCGACATTGGCGGCGTCTATCACCGGCATCAAGGCCTGCAACGGTTCCGGGTTTATGTACCCGTTGGTTACCAAAACCACCTTTTGCCCGATATCTTTGAGCAAGGGCGCCGTGTCTCGAATGTATTCATACCAGATGACGGGCTCAGTATAGGTAAAGGCCACTCCCAGGGTATTTCGGGACTGAGCGAGCTCCGTAAGTTGTTCCGGGGACAGAAATCTTGTGGGCGCTTTTTCCTGCGAAATCGACCAGTTCTGGCAATGCTCGCAACCGAGGTTGCAGCCGTTGGCGCCCGTCGACAGAATGGATTTCGCCGGGTAGAAATGGTACAGCGGCTTCTTCTCGATCGGATCAATGGCGACGCTTACAACCTCGCCATAGTTGTCCGTAACCAGGTCGCCGTTGCGGACGAACCGGCTGCCGCAGATGCCGACCTTGCCCTCGTCAAGCTTGCACTCGGCCGGACAAAGGTGACATTGCACCCGGGTCCCCTCCAGCTTTTCAAAATAGGCGGCAGATCTAATCATGGCACTCGAACTTTCTTATATGTTCTACGGCATCGAGGAGATTTTCGCAAACACTGCCTTCTCCATTAATACACCAGTCGCGAAAGTGTTGCTCCTCTCCCCGACCGTAACCGGTGCGGACCAGAAACGAGCGCGCTCCAACCACTCGTCCGAGATCGACATCGCGCACCATATCACCGACCATGAACGATTTACGAAGGTCGACACCGAGCTCCCGCGCCGCCTCTTCGGCCATATCGGCCGCGGGTTTGCGGCAGGTGCAGGGAATGCTGAACTCACTTACGGAGCCATGCGGGTGGTGCGGGCAATAGTACACGGCATCGACCTCAACCCCCTCGGCGGCCAGCAACTCCAGCATCCGGGCATTTACCTTCTCGACGTCCTCAAGGGTGAAGATACCGCGGGCGATGCCGGACTGATTTGACACAATGACAATGGCCAGGCCCATTTCCCGCGCCTTTTTCAGGGCTTCGACCACGCCCGGCTCGAGTTCAACTTCATCGGGGTCGTGGAGATAGTCCTTTTCCACAATAACCGTGCCGTCGCGGTCCAGCAGGAGGGCGCGTCTGGTTCTGGCGGGCGAATCAATGATCTCGGACGCGGCTTCGTAAACCATGTCCGCTGTCACCCGCTCAAAGCAGTAACGCCGATCACGAAAACACGCTTTGGCGCCATGCCGCGAGCATGGGCGGCAGGATTCCTCCACCTCGATGACGCGATCAAAAAGCCCTCGCGGAGCGAAACCGAGAGCGCGATGGGTGGGCCCGAAAACCGCCACCACCGGCGTACCGGCGGCCGAAGACAAATGCGCCAGGCCGGAGTCGTTGGATACCGTGACGCGGGATTCGGCCATGATTCCGGCCAGGTCCACCACCGGCCGGTCCACTAATTCGACGAAAGCATCGTTGGGAATTTCCGATTCGAGTCCGGATTTATTGGCGTCCGCCCCGGGTACCGCCCAGACTATACGGGCGTCGTGAGTCCGGTGCAACCTCAGGGCAACTTCGGCGAAACGCTCCATCGGCCATTGTTTGTTGGGATGAGCGGCACCGGGGGCAATTACGACCATCGGTCCGTTGGGCCTCAAAGGCAGACCAGAGGAATCCGAAGGTGCGTGAAGGCCCCGAAGAATCGGCCTTCGGCAGGGCGCTGAGCCACCGATATCGATAACCGCCTGATTGTAGAGATCAATCGTGTGCGGCCAGACAAGCGGGATGCGTTTGTTCTTGCGAACAGTCAGATATCTTTCCATCCGTCGCTTGGGATAGACAACGGCCCGTTCACCGCTGACCAGTTTTCGGGCCAGCCACGAACGCGGGTTGCCGTGAAGATCGACCACCGCGGCAAAGGAGTCCCTGTCGAGTTTCAGCAGAAGGCGGTAATATTCTCTCGGAGAGACCTTCTCGGGGACGGTTACGACCCTGTCAACACAGCCGAAACTCTCCACCAGCGGTCGATAGGTTTCCTTCGTCAGGAAAACCAGTTCCGCTTCGGGAAAACTTACCTTAAGGTTCGTGGCCGCGGCCGACGTAAGAATGATGTCGCCCAGCGAGCTGAACCGGATCAGGAGAATGGACTTACTCATTTAAAGGAAAAGATACAGCCCCAGCGCACCCACCGCAAAACAATAATAGGCAAAGTATTCGAACTTGCCGCGGCGAATGGTCTCCAGGACAAGGTACACGGCCACCAGCGCCAACACGAACGCGGCCAGACTGCCGACGAAGTATTGCCCGTAAAGAGCGGGATCGAGACTCAGAAGATCCCTGATTTTCAACACAGTCGCGCCCCCGATGGCGGGAATCGCCAGTAAGAACGAGAACTCGGCAGCCTCGGAAGGATTCACGCCGGCATGCATACCCAAGGCGATGGTACTTCCCGAACGCGAAATACCCGGCATGATTGCGGCCGCCTGGCCTACCCCCATAATTAACGCCGACTTCCACTTCACGTGCGACTCGCCTTTGCCGGCC
>CAZVUZ010000059.1:0-18225 GCA_964630485.1 uncultured Ignavibacteriales bacterium | reverse complement strand
GGTATGGGTGGTCCCTGCGAATCGGAACACTGGCCGTCAATGGCCCGTTTCGGTACCGACATCGTCGGAAACAATATGTCGGGTGCGGTAATGGTTGACCCGACCGGCGTCTACACCGGCGGTTACTATCTCGATGTCCAGTACGTTGACGACCACAATGCGGGATCCGCGATCGAAGGGGAGGGATCGATGCAGGAGGCCGACATTCGCTGGATGCGCCTTGCCTGTATAGATCCGCCGTCATCGGTGCCACCACCGGTGCCCTGGTCACTGGAATACCCGGCCTGGACGCCTCATGGGGTGCCGTTGGATACGCCCCTGGTTCTGAACAATTTCGGTAATGTCGAAATGACGTTTACTCTGACAACCGAGGAGGACACCGGTCCGTCCGGCTGGCTGTCCACTTCCGGATTCGAATCCGGGGTCATACCGGCTGGATACGACAATTCTCTCGAGGGTGTCGTCACGGTAAACACCGGAGGAATAGTCAACAGTCCCGGCACTATCGAGCCGTTAATCGGACGATTGATTTTGACCTCGAATGCCTCCTCCAGCCCCGACACCTTCCCGGTCGAGTGCTGGGTTACTGATACCCTGTACCTGCCGCAGTGGGATACTATCTTTGCCGGTGGTGAGGCTTCGGCCTGTTTAGCGCTGACGATTGGCAACAATGGCAACTTCGGTAACCAGGGTATCGGCCACGTCAATCTGGATTACTTCGACTACGGCGACTGCGACGATCTCGAAGGTTTCGAGGATACCATCCCGGGTATGTCCGAGGTGTATTTGTATGACGGATCACCGATTATATGCTGGACGGATGAAACCGATACCGTTCGCTGCAACTGGTCAATGTATGGTGACGGCTATACCTCCGACCATGGCTTCATTCCTGTGGGAAGTGTTCCGGTTGTGGAGGAGGCCGAATACTCGGTTTACGAAACGCAGTTTACCACCCGTGACACGGGTATCATGTTGGAGCAGAAGTGGATTGCGCCTAAAACCGGCGAATGCAACTGGATGATTCAGATTCTCGAAGTCTATGCCCTTGACGGTCAGGCTCACACCGGTCTGGCCATCGGCGAAGGCATGGACTGGGATATTCCCTCCGATTCCGGCCTCTGGAATCGTTCCGGTTTCGATGACAGCCGTAACCTGATCTATCAGTACGGCTCCGAATTCAATGACGACCCGGCCGAGTGCCAGGACAACAGCCTTCGATACGGCGGCATTGCAGTGCAAGGTGTGGATGCCCCGCACGGCGATGTTAACGGTGAGGCCTACGGCGCGTATACCCGCGACAATTCGCAACAGGTATACCCGGAGGGCTCCTTCGTTCCGGATTCGCTCTGGAAGTACATGGCCAATGACAATTATAGTATCTCGGACTCCGTTGATGCCGATCTGCATACAGTGGCAACCTTCCTCTGGGACTATGATCTCGCTCCTACCGACACGATCAGGGTGTACATGTGTCTGGTCACCGGCAAGGATGGTGAGACTCATTTCCTGGCCAGTGTTGATGAATGTCTTCAGTGGGGAGAGGATCAGGGGTTGTTTCCGGATCTCGGTTGCTGTGTAATGAGAGGTGATCTTAATCACGATGGCGTCATCGATATTGACGATCTCAGGATTCTCGTAGAAGTAATATTTGGCGGAGGTCTTCCCTGGCCCTACGAGTGGGAGGATCTCTGTTGGGATGAGTTCGATATTGATGCCAGTGGCGTGGCCCCGGTCGACATTGGTGATCTGGTCTGGCTTGTGGATTATATGTTCACCGGTGGCCCCGAACCGCCGCCGTGTTAGACTCTGCAAGGCTACGTTGATTGAACGGCCATTAACTGTGTAGAATACGCCCGGCGGCGGGATTCTTTTCCCACCGCCGGGCTTTTTTGTTTGTGAGTCACATGATAGAGATTATGATGCTGCTCTACTGCGGGATGAACAGGGCAGTGAAGTCCTGGAAAAAGTGAGCGATAATACACGGCCACAGCCGCCCGGTGCGGATAAACAGCAGGGCGAACAAGGCCCCGTAAATCGAGAGCAAAATCAGCCCCGGAAGGCCCTGGTAGGCGTGGCAGACGCCAAAAACCAGCGACGAAGCCACGGTCGGGATAATCCAGCTTTTGCTTTTGCCGAGAATGCGCAGGCGCGTCATCAGGTATCCGCGGAAACCGATCTCCTCGCAGAATCCGGCCGTAAATGACACCATTACCCAGACCACGCGACCCACGGGATCGGTGGGTATCAGAAAGGCCAGTTCTCCCGGCATGGGCAGCCCCACCTGAGCCAGTACCCATGCGAGTGCGGCAAGGATCAGGTTGGAAGCGAGTAAAAACGCGGCTGCCCAGCCAAAGTCCATCAGCCGTATCGGTTTTAGACCCAATCCGCGAAGGCCGGTGCGCTCACGATAGGCAGTGGCGAATATCAGCAGGAAAATGAGCCACTGAATGAAAATTGTCCCGATCAGGGTGAACAGAAGCAGGGTTTTGTCGAGCATCTGGCCCAGCTCTGAAGGATCCCCGGCGAAAAGAACCGAGATGCCCGGGTAGATTACCAGCAATAGAATCAAGGAGACATAGGTCAGGGTCGAGATGCGGAAGTTGGCATTGCCGCTCCGCTCACGATAGAGCGTATGCTCGTCGATGATCTCCTCATCCGGCGAGTATACCGGAATTCTTTGATATTCTTCGGGATTCAGATTAACCTGCCGTCCGCATCAAAATTGTTATCACTTTTTATCCAGGCCCCTGCAACGGGCCGAAAACGCATCAACGATGCCCTTTCATGGTAATCAATGTCCTTTCAAAAAGCGAGTTCAAAACGCCCGTCGGCGGTTATTGGAGCATCGTCGGCAGAAAGGTGAATCACGTCCTCTTCCGGCGCTCTGCTTTCCCGAGTATCACGTAACGGCCTTGGTATAGACAGCCGCGCTGTGGGGCCTTAGCTTTCCTGCGACGCCAACGCGAAACACGGGACAGAACCCCGCCAATAGTCATGAGGATGTCTATGAAGAAACGACGCATCGTATACCAGAACTGGATTGTCGATCTCGGCCATGATCCCGACCGGCCGCCCGATCCTTTGGCCATGCCCTCGACAATATCCCTGGATGCACCGGGTGCGCGAAACATACCGGGGGACGACCTTCCGGCCCGGAACGCGCAGGAGCGACGCACGGATGAACTGCGGGCGCAGGTGCGCTCGGCGCTGGCAAATCTCGATCCCGAGGAACGCGAATTCGTCCACCGCTTCTATTTCATGGGGGAGAGCTACCGGTCATTGTCGGAGCGCACCGGCCGCGCCGTTCACAAACTTGAATCGATGAACAGCCGCTGTCTGCGGAAACTGCGAAAACGCCTGATGCCTTTCGTACGCGAGGTTTTTGGCCTTGGCATTGAAGCCAACGAGTGTCCCATTTGCTGCTCGCCGCACCGTAAGGCAATCGACGACGTGCTTGCCCGACGGGACCGTAGCGAAACCTATCGGGCCATCCTTAAGAAAATACGTGAGGAATATGGTCTGCCTCGGGTGACCCCGCAGCTTCTCATCGGTCACGAGAAATATCATCCCAAACCCTAAATCCGAACAATCACGGATCAACCGTCGGAAAGGAAGAAATATGTCAAAAGGTAATTCGGAATCGCGTCAGGTCCGGGGCGAGCACTGCCTCAATGTTTTTGTCTCGTACGAACTAAAAGACCGTCTCAAGCAACTGGCCCGCAAGTATGATCGGACAACCTCCGACATGGTCCGAGCCGTTCTGCGCATTGGCATACCCATGATGGAGGGCCTGTCGCAGGCTGAGGAAATCATGGTCCGCGAGTATATTGACCTGTTTCGCAAGCTGCGCCGGGTTCGAAGTCTCAAGGACGTGTGATCGCCGGGGCGCGCGATCAAAAAAGACTTGAGCCGGCCTGCCTCAGGTCGTATAATCCCTCGGTATCCAGAAAGGGAATATACCCATATGCTTGACAAGCAGAGAACGATCAAGACCGCGATTTCCATGTCGGGGGTGGGACTCCACACCGGCAACAATTGCAATATGACTTTTAAGCCGGCCCCCCCGGATCACGGTATCCGTTTTGTCCGGGCCGACTTGCCGGAGCAACCCTGGGTGATAGCCGATATCGACCATGTCGTGGATATTTCCCGGGGCACCACCCTTCAGCACGGCGAGGCCAAAGTCCACACCGTCGAGCATGTCCTGGCCGCATTGGCCGGGCTCCAGATCGACAATTTGGTGGTGGAACTCGACAATAACGAGCCGCCGGTGGGGGATGGTTCCGCCAAGCCCTACGTCGACAAACTGCTCGAGGCGGGTCTCGAGATTCAGGATGCCGCCAAGGTATATCTCGAGATCGACGCCCCCATGGCCTACAGCGAGCCGGATCGCAATGTCGATGTGATCGTCACCCCCTCCGATGAGCTTCGCATCACTTTCATGATCGATTACAAGAACCCGGCCCTGGGTACCCAGTACACGTTCCTGGAGAGCCTGGAGAAGGAGTTCGTCGAGGAGTTTGCCCCGGCACGCACTTTCTGTTTTCTCTCCGAGGTGGAGCAACTCAAAGATGCCGGCCTTATAAAGGGCGGCAGTCTGGATACGGCCGTGGTGATTTACGACAGCGACGGCGGCCAGGTCGAGGTCGATCGCATTCGCAAGGCTCTCAATATCAAGGGTAAAGCGTTCGTCGGCGAGACGGGTATTATTAATGACGTCCCGTTGCGTTTCTACAATGAGCCCGTGCGCCACAAGGCCCTTGATCTGCTCGGGGATCTTTTCCTCATCGGGGTGCCCTTCAAGGGACATGTCCTTGCCGCCCGTTCGGGCCACAAGGCCAATGTCGCCCTGGCTAAGAAAATGCGCGAGCTGTATCACAAGAAAAAGCTGGCCAGCCGTTACTCCGGGGGGAAAGGCAAGGCCTTCATGGATATCGGTGCCATTCTCAAAATCATGCCGCACCGTTACCCGTTTTTACTTATCGATCGGATACTCGACCTGGAACTGGGCAAACGGGTCGTGGCAATCAAAAACGTCACGATCAACGAACCGTTTTTCCAGGGCCACTTCCCGGGTCACCCGATCATGCCGGGAGTGCTGGTTCTTGAGGCTATGGCCCAGGCGGGTGGGGTTTTGATGCTCCACGAAATCAAAGACCCCGAATCGAAGGTCGTCTATTTCATGGGAATCGACAAAGCCAAGTTCCGCAAACCGGTTCTCCCCGGTGATCAACTCAGATTCGAACTGGAAATGACCGCCTTCCGGCGCAATACCTGCAAAATGTCCGGTAAGGCTTATATCGACGATGGCCTGGTGGCCAGCGCCGACTTCATGGCAATGGTGGTTGACAGATGAGCAAGATACATCCCAGCGCAATCATATCGTCCGGGGCCGAATTGGCCGAGGACGTGGCGATAGGACCCTACAGTGTAGTAGAAGATACCGTCAAAATAGGCAAAGGCACCATCGTGGGTTCCTCGGTGTTGCTCGCCTCGGGCGCCGTCCTTGGTGAAGACGTTCGAATTTCACACGGCGCCGTGATCGGCACCAAACCGCAGGATCTCAAGTTCGGCGGTGAAATAACTTCCGCAATTGTCGGTGACCGCACTGTCGTGCGCGAATACGCCACCATCAACCGAGGCACCAAAGCCTCCGGTGAGACCCGCATCGGCTCCGATTGCCTGCTGATGGCTTACTCCCATACGGCCCACGACTGCCATATCGGAAATAACGTTATCATGGCCAACTCGGTGAACCTGGCCGGCCATATCGAGATTGCCGATCACGTCATCATCGGCGGGGTCGTGCCCGTGCACCAGTTCGTTAAAATTGGGACCCATGCCATGGTCGGGGGAGGTTTCCGCGTCCCGCAGGATGTTTGCCCCTTCGCCCTCGTTGGGGGATACCCCTTGAAAGTCATGGGCGTGAACGTCATCGGGCTTCGTCGCCGCAGTTTCACACGCGAGGTTCTCAAACATATAGAGAAAGTGTTCAAACTGCTGTTCTTCAGCGGCCTGAATACCTCCCAAGCGGTCGAGAAGATTCAGGGCGAACTGGAAATTACGGCCGAGACTCAGACTATCCTCGATTTTATCGAGTCCTCCGAGCGCGGCATGACCAAATAGAACGGTCACGTAGCCCCTTTAGAGCGGTTGCGTATGTCGTGAAAGAAGAAACTCCCGGTCGAAAGGCCGGGGGGACCGAGGACTACTCCATGGCCCGGATGGCCCGGATAATCTCGCCGGGATACTCGGCGTTCATGATCTCTTCACGGAAAGAATCGTACTTCAACATCTCCATCAGGGCCTTGAACACCCGTAAGTACAGATTGTCATCGTAGGGCGGGGCCGCCGTCACGATGAACAGATGTGTCGGTCCGCCGTCGAGCGCCTGGAAATCGTAGCCTTTGCTCGAGCGGGCGATGCCGATCATGAAGTCCTTGGCCTGCATGGAGCGAATGTGCGGCAGGGCGATACCTTCAAGGAGGGCCGTGGTGGCTTTCTTTTCCCGGTTGATAAAGTCCAGGAGAAACTTCGTACGATTGCCGATGCGATGGCCCGACTCAAGCAAAGATACCAGCTCGTCAAGGATAGCCTCCTTGCTCGCCTGGCGCCATTTCTCCTCGGAGGCCCCTTCCTCAAGAGGCTCGATGCGAGTGGCCATCTCCAGCTTAATAAGATCTTCTGTCAGGTATCGCGAAATGTTCATACTAACTGTATCGGTCCCAGTAGTTTGCAATTTAGCCGATTATAACTTCAAGCCGGGCGGTTTGTCAATAGGATTACTGCCCGAAGGTAGTTATTTATGCGATAGCTTTTGCCGCCCTTGAATTGCCCCGGCCTTCCCCGGGGGAGCAAATTCCTGCCGCGCTCTCGCCTTGGATTTTTACGTTGCATTCAGGGTGTTTCTGCTCGATTATTCCTTCAGAAGATTTGCAAAGGTCCGTTTACATGAAGCATTTGGTATATACCGCGATTTTCCTGCTTGCTCTCGGTCTCGTGGGATGTGGCGGGGATGACGACCCCGGCCATGTGGGGCCGGTTGTTGTGGATACTCTCGAAGGCACACCGTTGCCCAACATGGAAGCGGAGCTGGCGGCCATCTGGCTTTCCGGAGAACTGGTCGCCCCAACCGAGCTTTACGACAAGATCGAACTGGAGCTGGATCTGATCCGGACGCACTGGTCCGATTCCCTGGCCGGTGTCGGGATTCCGTTTCGGCCTCCCTGGGAACCGGCCCGGATCATCATCGGTTTCACCGAGGATGCGTACGGCGATTTTCTGACCGGGGAATACGACGCCTGGGACGATCTCAACCGGGAGTATTTCCTGGATACCGCGATGGCCTTTCAGCCGGAATTCCGGTTTGTCTCGGCACTCTTCGAAGGGCGGCAGAATCCGGAAGTATTGGCCGCGGAGTATGAGCTTCTGCCCGAAGTGCGTTTTGCCGCCCCCAATTGGTATGAGGCCGATCAGTCTGGCTTGCTTTTGTGGGAGGACGATCCGTACATGGTCTACTATTTTCGCGATGCCTGGGGAGACTGCAACCCGGATTGCGAGTTTGAAAACTTCTGGGTCTTCACCTCCGATAGTGCCCGCGTGGTCTACTACGGGTATTTCGAAAACCGCGCCGAGATGCCGGAAATTCTCCGCACGAACCTCGACAGCGCCTGGCATAATTATGGCCGTCAATGAGGTCCCGCTCTTCCTTCTAAGTGATTGCCGCCTAAAGAGAAACCTTGCTCTCCCGTCACCCTTGACTTGCCCCGGCAAATCCAGTACCTTATTCGCGTGACACGGGCACATATGCTTCGTTCAGTCCTTCGGCGTATGTGTCGATATTACAATGCAACAGACACTTAGAGAGGGTTTAGTGCCGCCGTTTTCCCAATTGAAAAGAACTCATACCTGCGGACAGCTGAAGCTATCCGATGTCGGCCAAAAGGTTTGGCTGAATGGTTGGGTAAACAGCTACCGCAATCTCGGCGGACTGTTTTTTATAGATTTACGGGACCGCTATGGTCTGACTCAGGTGGTAATTAACCCCGAGGAAATAGATAAAGATATGCTGGCCGAGGCCAATCTGGCCCGGCATGAATACGTGGTGGCCATCTCCGGCACCGTTTCCGCCCGACCGGAGGGGACCGTCAATCCGAAGATGGATACCGGCGAAATTGAGGTGGTGGTCGAACAATTCCACACCCTTTCGGCGTCCAAGACACCACCCTTCGAGATCGAAGATGAGACGCAGGCGAAAGAAGTCCTGCGCCTGGAATATCGTTTTCTCGATTTGCGCCGTAAGCCGATGCAGGAGAAGATGCGCATCCGCCACGAATCCACCATGGCCGTGCGCAATTACCTCGCCGGGCAGGGCTTTTACGAGATCGAAACGCCGCTGTTGATTCGCTCGACGCCCGAGGGCGCCCGCGACTATGTTGTGCCCAGCCGGGTGTCTAAGGGCAAGTTCTACGCCCTTCCGCAGTCGCCGCAACTGCTCAAGCAGATCCTGATGATCTCCGGATTCGACAAGTATTTCCAACTCGCCCGGTGCCTGCGCGACGAGGACCTTCGTTCCGACCGCCAGCCGGAACATACCCAGATCGACATGGAAATGTCCTTCGCCACGCCCGATGACGTGTTTCTCGTGGGCGAGGGGATGGTGCGCGATCTTTTTGAGAAAGTGCTCGGCGATACCATTGAAACGCCCTTTCCTCGGTATACCTACGAGGAGGTGATGAACCGCTGGGGCATCGACAAACCGGATCTTCGCTTCGGTATGCAAATCGTGGATATCTCCGCGGTTGTCGCCGGATGCGACTTCAAGGTTTTTGCCGACAACGTCAGAAGCGGCGGCGTGGTTAAGGCACTCGTCCTCAAGGGGGGAGCTTCGTATTCGCGCAAGCAGATCGACGAATTGACCGGCACGGCCCGTGAGTTCGGCGCCGGTGGCCTGGCGTATATACTCCGTACGCCCGGCAAGGACAAATCACCGATTTTGAAATTCATCGGCGAAGATATCAAGGATCGCATTTGTGAGACGGCCGGGGCCGAAACCGGCGACGCTGTTCTCATTGTCTCCGATAAGAAGATGAAAACGGAGTCTATCCTGGGTCAGCTCCGACTGCACCTGGGGCGTGTGCACGACCTCGCCGATAAAGGGCAGTGGCAGTTTTTGTGGGTCAATGATTTCCCGCTCTTCGAATACGACGAAGAGGCGGATCGCCTTATTGCCATGCACAACATTGTGTCGTATCCTGTGGAAGAGGACCTGGTGCTTATTGAGGAGGGTTTCAGCACTTCGATGCCGCTGTCCAATCCCGAGCACCCCTGGCGAAGGGCTCGGGCCCAGCAATACGATCTGGTGCTCAATGGCTCGGAAATAGCCTCGGGTGGGCAGAGAATTGATACGCGCGAATTGCAGGAGCAGATACTGGAAATTCTGGGTTTCGATCGCGAGCGCGCCAATCGGATGTTCGGATTCCTTTTGCGGGCGCTGGATTACGGGGCGCCGCCGCATGCCGGTCTAGCCCCGGGACTCGATCGCCTTGTGGCCCTCATGACGCATTCCGAGTCCATCCGCGACGTGATCGCCTTTCCTAAGACCACCAACGCCTTTTCGCTCATGGACGGCGCGCCGTCGGAAATTGACGAGGACCAGCTCGCGGAGCTGGGACTTTCGATTAAAAAGGAGGGGAAAGCCTGAGCGGCTTTTATGAGTCTCGACATAGACGATAAGAAGACACGCATCCTCACGTTCGAGGGCGTTGATCAGCGTTTGCTGTTCGGTCAGAATGATGTCTTTCTGCGATTGATAGAATCAGGCTTCGATTGTCAGATCGTGGCCCGCGGTGACAAGGTAACCGTTATCGGCGCCGCCGATGCCACTGACCGGGTGATGCGGATCCTGAACGACTTCCTGACTCGCGTCAAGCAGGGTGACATCATCACCGAGCAGTATGTCAATTATGCCATTGGCATGGTCAAGGAGACCGGTTACGGTCCGGCGGATTCCATCTCGACCGAAAGACTCCTGACTAACTCTCTCAAGAAAGTCATCAAGCCGAAGACGGTCGGCCAGACCAGATACGTCGAATCGGTCGACAAGAACGATATCGTTTTCTCCATCGGTCCCGCCGGAACCGGTAAGACCTACCTCGCGGTGGCCATGGCCGTGGCCGAGCTGAAGGCCAATCGCGTCAATCGTATTGTCTTTACGCGCCCCGCCGTGGAGGCCGGTGAGACCCTCGGATTTCTGCCCGGCGACATACGAGCCAAGGTGGATCCCTACCTGAGGCCGATTTACGATGCCCTGTACGATATGCTGCAGCCGGATAAGATCCGCAAGCTCCTGGAAATGGGCGTCATTGAGATAGCCCCCCTCGCTTTCATGCGAGGTCGGACGCTCAACGAGGCCTTCGTGGTACTCGATGAAGCGCAGAATACGACCAATCCCCAGATGAAGATGTTCCTGACGCGCATCGGGGAAAAATCGAAGGCCGTGATTACCGGCGATATAACTCAGATTGATCTGGAGAAACCCGACAGCTCAGGACTGGTTAAGGTCCAGAAGATCCTGAGGAATATCAGGGGAATCGAATTTGTGTACCTGACGGAAAAGGACGTCGTCAGGCACCATCTCGTACAAAGTATCATAAAGGCGTACGAGAAATATGAGAAACCGAAAGGAAGCCGTTAAGGCGAAACGGATTTTCGCCCTATGTTCTCTATCATTTTAAAAATCAAGAGACGCATTAAGAAGATCCTTAAGGTCAAGAGTGAAAGCCGGCAGCAACCGCCGTCGTCGGTCCACTCGCGCACCCGGAAAGTAGTTCTTCTGTTTTTGGCGTCACTGCTGGTGGGTGTGTTATATCCCGGAGAGAATCTCTACGATCCCCTGGATATGCCGCGCCGTGGAGAAATCTCCCTTGAAGACGTTATCGCGCCTTTTCAGATAATAATCTACAAGAGCGATCGCGAGCTGTCGGAAGAGATGGAAGTCATCCGCCTGTCGATGCCGTACCTGCTCGATTACGACACCAGTGTCGTGCGCTCGGCCAATGACCGTTTGGACGAGCTTTTCGACCTGATTGACAGCCTTCGCACCAGGGGCGGATCATCCGCCGAACTGGAAAAAGAACGATTTGTCACCCTGATATCGGGACGTTTTCCTCTGCTGAGCCGGGACGCTATCTTGCGGTCGTTCGGCGATATTGACCTGGTGGCATCGCGCGCGGCCCTCAAGAGAGTCTATGCCGAAGAGATTTTCAAAGTCGGTGTCCTGCTTGATATGACGGGCCTCGATAATGCCCCGGGTAAGAATATACTCGTCCGCCGCGGTGATCGTGAAAGTATCCATCCCCGCGAACAGCTTCTCACCGCACCTCAGGCCAATGTGAGGCTCCTCGGAGCCCTCAACCGGGCCGCCGCCCGCGACACCATTGATGTCGAGTACTGCTATCTGATAGGCCGGACATTCATAACACCCAACCTTACCGTCAATCGCACCGAATATCAGCGGCGTCTCGATGCCGACCTGGCGTCTGTCTCAAATGTCAAAGAGACTGTCGAACAGGGCGACATTATCGTGCGCTCCGGTGCCCGTGTGAGCGCCAAACAGCAACGGATACTGGAGGAGTTGTCGCGGATCAAGCGCGCCGAGGCGGCCGAGAAGGGCCTGTTCACGGCTTTCATACCGGTCCTCGCCCGCATCCTGCTGGTTCTCGCGGCTTTCTCGACGTTGTATGTCTTCCTGTACTACTTCCGGCGGGAGATCTTCAACTCCAATCCGAAACTGCTGACGATGTTTCTTGTTTTCGCCCTGCAGCTCTTTATGGTCCAGTTGGTTGACCGATGGGATGTGTCGTTCTATCTCTATCCCGTGGCTGTCTTGCCTATCATGATTACGATTCTTTTCGACGCCGAGGTGGGCATCTTGAGCACCATCGTGCTGGCCCTGTTACTGGGGATGATGCACCGCTTTAATTTTACGGTGGGGCTGTTGACCATGGTTGTGGGGACGGTGGCCTGCCTGACGTCGCGAAGGGTGCGACGACGGAGCGACTTTTTCAAGATTATGCTGGCTCTTTCGGCAACCTATGCTGTCTTCATTTTCCTTGTCGAAAATCTCAAATTTACGTCCAATCCGGATGTCCTGACGGAGGTCGGATATGGGTTGGTCAATGCCACCGTAGCCGTGCTTCTGACCATCGGTATCCTGCCTATCTTCGAGTCACTCTTCGGTATCACGACCAACATCACTCTACTTGAGTTGTCGGACATGAATCATCCCCTGTTGAAGCGCCTGGCTGTGGAGGCCCCGGGGACGTATCAGCACTCGATTGTGGTTGGAAACCTGTCGGAGGCCGCCGCCGAAGCCATCGGGGGGAACTCGCTCCTGGCAAGAGTCGGCGCCTATTACCACGACATCGGCAAGATCGAGGTGCCCGAGTACTTTGTCGAGAACCAGTTAAGCGTGAAGTCCAAGCACGACGAACTGCCGCCGTCAATGTCGTCGTTGATCCTGACGTCGCATGTCAAACGCGGAAGGCAGCTGGGAGAGGATGCCGACATTCCCGACGACGTTCTGAATTTCATTGAAGAACACCATGGAACCATGGTGATGTCGTACTTTTACAACCGCGCTCTCGAACAGGGCGGGGACGAGTCCGACATGGACAAATATCGCTACCCCGGGCCGAAACCTCAGATTCGTGAGACTGCCATCGCCATGCTGGCCGACGCCGTCGAGGCCGCCAGTCGGACGCTGGACGATCCCAAGCCGGCCCGGATTCAAAATCTCATCCAGCGCATCATAAACGATCGCTTCCAATCCGGCGAACTGGACGAATGCCCCCTGACACTGCGCGACCTGGCAAAAATACGCGAGGCCTTCGCCCAGATCCTCATTGCCGCTTTCCATCACCGGGTGGTTTATCCCAAGAAAGACGAGGATGAGAGCAAATGATGACCCTTGATATTTGCAAAGACACGGCCGACGTCAGAATCCCGCGATCGCGCCTTCTGAAGCTGTTTGAGATGGTGATGGAAACCGAGGCCCGCCGGACATGGTCGGGTACGGTGAACCTGGTGTTTACAACTGATGGCAAAATCAGGCATCTCAACCGCAACTTCCGGGGAATCGACAAACCGACCGATGTGCTTTCGTTCAATATTGAGAAGCCCGTCGATCCCGAGGCGACCTTTGGCGAGATCTACATAGCTGTTGAAACTGCCCGCCGTCAGGCCGGCGAGTACGGCGGCAGTCTCACTGGGGAGATCCTGCGGCTGGCCTGCCACGGGCTTTTGCACCTTTTGGGGTACGATCACGAGAAGAATGCCGAGGCGACCAAAATGAAGTCGCGCGAAGAACACTTCCTTCAATTGCTGAGCGGGGAGAATTAGATGTCCGAAGCTGTTGCTATTCTGGTAATAATTTTCGGTCACTTCACCGCCTACTTGCTGGCCCTCTATTCGCTGGCGATCTACATCGACCCGGATGAGGTCAAGACGGTCGTCCCCGGTCTCGCACCGAGGCGTAAGAATTTTCTGCTGCGACTGGCCGACAATCCGAGATCCTTCAAGCGGGTGGCCGTCGTCTATAAATCCCTGGCCCTGATCCTGATTACCACCATGACCGGATTCCTGGCCGTAAAACTGGCCGTCTCCGCCGGAGTCTCACCGGCGTGGGTAATCGTTCCGGCCCTTCTCCTGGTCTGGACCGGATATATCCTGCTGATCGAGTACCTTCCCCGCAGTATGTCGCGCCGGGCCATAAAACCCTCGATGATGCGCTGGGTGTGGCTGATAGCGGCTATATACTACCTGTGCTATCCCATGCTCTGGCTCTATCACCGGGCCATGGGACGTTCCCGCGACGACACCCCGGTTACCGAAGAGGAAAAAGAAGAGCTGGTCGAACGGGCCATCGAGACCCTGGCCGACGAGGCCGGAATCGGGGAGACTATCGTCGAGGAAGAGGAGAAGGAGATGATCGGACAGATCTTCCTTCTCGATCAAACCGTGGCCCGCGAGATCATGGTTCCCCGCATGGATATCACGGCCATCGACAAAAGTATGTCCTTTAAAGAGATCAGGGAAATCGTCCTAAAGGACGGTCACTCTCGCTATCCCGTCTATGACGGCGCGATTGATAAGATCATCGGCCTGATCTACGTCAAGGACCTTTTCAACAAGATGCCCGAACCCGGCGAGAATTTCAATATCGACCAGTATCTGCGGAAGCCGTATTTCGTCCACGAGACGAAGGTTATCAACAAGCTCCTCAAGGAGTTCAAAACCCGCCAGTCCCACATAGCCATTGTCGTCGATGAATACGGCGGCGTGGCTGGCCTGGTTACTCTCGAGGACATTATCGAGGAGATTTTCGGCGAGATCCAGGATGAGCACGACGCCGAGATCGCCGATATTTCGCCCCTCGCGGACGGACAATTTCTGGTCAACGCCTCACTGCTGGTTGAAGACCTGCAGGATCATCTCGATACCGACTACGAGCAGGGCGACTACGACACCGTTGGCGGGCTCATCTATGACCTGGTGGGCTCGGTGCCCTCCGAGGGACAGCGGATCAAGTGGCATGACCTCGAGTTTGAAGTCGAACGAGTCGAGGGACAGCGCATCCTGACGGTCAAGGTCCGGCGCTGAGAACCATCGCGCGCGACGCGGCTGTCATTTTTCTCCAGCCTAAGATGCGATGTCAGGGGATATGCGGGATACCGCTGGACGTATAGATTCGTCCGGGTGGATTGCCTGTGGCGAATCAGCCCCGGATGAAGTGGGCATAGATAAGGGCGGCGATGGCTATTGCGAATCCCAGGCCGGTTATAAACCCGGCCCGGAAATTATCGATGCGCCCAAACCAAGCCTTCGAGTCGGATGAACCCTCGGTGAGATCGGCCTGGCAGTGTTTGCAACGTTTGGCGCCCTCAAGTATCGGCTCCAGACAGAACGGACACCGGGCCATGTTCTTGACTACTGTCATAGATGCATGGTGGCCCCGTGGGGGCGTTTCAATCAACTAAAAAACGGCCCCGGTGTGTTCGGAGCCGTTGGTCCCTCACTGCTCTTCGCGCTTAGAACTGCTGGATTCGAATCCGATATTCTTTGCCAATTTATCATGTGAGCCATGGACTTTGACCTCACCGAACTGGGCTTCGTATTTCTTGAGATTGTCCTCGAGAGTCTTCTGGAGAATCTTGGCGTGCATCGGAGTCATGATAACCCGGGCCTGGACGCGGGCCTTCGGTGATCGCGGCATAATGCGGGCGAAATCGAAGATTATTTCGGTTGGCGAGTGCATGATCATGACGAGGTTGGCATATATGCCCTCGGCTTCTTTTTCGTCCAGCTGGATATTTATCTGCTGTTGAGCGGGTTGCTGCATTTTTGGCCTTTCCCGGTTTTTTTCCGCATCCAATTTCTTTGCTTGTACTGGTCATGGCATTTTAATATATTCCGACCCTGAGTCAACCTATTTGTAGATCGGTTGATGGTGTGCGAACTCCGTCACCGGTGAGGATATAGCCTTTACCATGGCCTTGACAAAACAGCGCGTCGATGAAATCACCCGGGCAATCGGGAAATCCCAGATCCTGATCCTTGGTGATATCATGCTGGACGAATACCTGTTCGGCACGGTTGACAGAATATCACCCGAAGCCCCGGTCCCGGTGGTTGAAATTACTTCCAGCCGGTTGCTTCTCGGGGGAGCGGCCAATGTTTCCGCCAATATCCGCACTCTCGGTGACAAACCGATCCTGCTCGGCCTGGTGGGCGAGGACGAAGCCTCGGATAAACTCGGCCACCTGATGAAGGAGAAGGACATCTCCCGCGATGCCCTGGTCACCGATAAATTACGGCCGACAACTATCAAAACCAGGGTGATGGCTCATAACCAGCAGGTCGTTCGCATTGATCGGGAAGACCGGCTGGAACTCGACGAGCGCCTGGAAGGTCTTGTGATCGAGCGTTTTATGGCCTTCGCCGATTCTATCAGCGCGGTCATCATTTCCGACTATGGTAAGGGTGTCATAACCGAGAGCCTGCTGGAAAAGGTCATCAAAATCTGCGTTGAGAAAGACATTTTCGTGGCCGTTGATCCCAAGGAAACTCATTTTTTCAATTACCGGAAGGTGTCGGTAATTACGCCCAATCACCACGAGGCCGGTTTTGCCTATGGCCGGCGTATCACCTCGGAAAAAGATCTTGTGGAAGTGGGTAATGGCCTGCTCAAGCGTCTTGAGGCCCGCTCGATACTGATCACGCGTGGTGCTGACGGCATGTCGCTTTTCCGCGAAGGTGGCGAACCGACCCATATTCCGACCTTTGCCCGCAATGTCTTTGATGTTACGGGTGCCGGCGATACCGTTATTGCCGCCTTTGTCTCGGCCATCTGCGCAGGGGCCGATCTGGCCGAAGCGGCCGTGATCGCCAACGCCGCCGCCGGTATTACCATCGGTGAGGTCGGCACGGCCAGTGTCACGCCGAGTCAATTGCGCAGTGAGCTGATGCTGAATGTCCGCAACGGCACCCTTACCGCCACCGGGGCCTGAAGTCGGCCGGGGATAATTCCATGTCTTCCCGCAACCTCATTCCCAAATCCAAAGCCGCTGCCTTGTCGGCTCGTCTGAAACGGTCGGGCAAGAAGGTCGTTTTCACCAACGGTGTCTTTGATATTCTCCATCGGGGGCATGTCGAGTACCTCGCGGCCGCACGCAAGCTCGGTGACGTTCTCATCGTCGGGCTCAATAGCGATGCCAGCACCCGGCGGCTCAAAGGGGCCTCGCGCCCGCTGCAAAAGCAGCAGGATCGGGCAATAATACTGCTCGCCCTTGAGGCCGTAGACTACGTTATTTTCTTCGGTGAGGATACCCCGGAAAAACTTATTCGTCTGGTCCGGCCCGATGTGCTTGCGAAGGGCGCCGATTACCGTATCTCGGAAATAGTGGGCGCCGACTTCGTCAAATCCTGCGGTGGTCAGGTGCGCCGCGTACGCCTTACCCGAGGCCGTTCAAGTACCGCTATCCTGAAGAAAATAAATTCGTAACGGAATCGCCTTCTATCGGTCTGATGTGGGAGGTTGGGAACCGGTGGATTCAATCGGTTGTCAGGAGTTCCTTGAGCGCCGACTCGAAATCGGTCTTGTCATCGCAACGTTCAACCGTGATGAAATAACATAAATCGCCATCGGAGACAAAGTATAGGCGGTCGCGTTCAACTTCGTAGACACCCGATTCGCGGCCCCGGTCTTCGCCGGGGAGACGGACGAAAACCGTCATGAGTTCGGCCAGGTTCTTGAATATCCGGGAATAGGTTTTCTTGAATTGCCGTTCCGTCGTTCGGCCCGCGAAATTACCGTCGGCATCAAGGCAATAAATATACTTTACCCCCGGGAGATCACGAAACCTATCGACAGATGTCGAGGAGTCTGCAGCATCGCCTTGAGGGGCGATCTCAACCGCCGCCCGAGATTCCTCCCTTACGGCCGCCGGCGACATTGAAGGGGGCATGGCTGTTTCTGCTTGCCGGCCTTCCTTACGCAATAGGGCCATGACCTCGGAGTGTTGGCGCATGATTACACTCTCTGCAAGCTGTTGCCTCTCAATGGATTCGATGGCGTAGTCGAGCTTCTTCTCAATCTTGTAAAGAACCTGCCCGGAATTGAGAATCGTCGTCGTAATCCGAGGTTGAGGCCTTGCGGCGTACTCCGTCTGGACCTGAAGGGGGGTTTGTCCCCTTTTGACCATGGAGGTTCGGCCGGCCGGTATGTAAGTTTCTGCAACCATATCAAAGTTTTGGGCAATTGGCGCCCTTCACCCTATATCGGCATTTTCAGCAGTTGGAATAACCACAGGATGGGCACGAAAAGCAACCGGAATCAAAGATCATGGCGCCACTACACTCCGGGCAAATCTCGTTCATGACAGTCTGGCCGGGCTCGTCCGTCGAATCCGAGGAGAAATGTCTCTCCAGTACCTGGGCGATGGCGTCGGGAATCGACGTCACTTTGGAGCCGCCGGAAAAAACCTGGCTGGACCCACCGATGCCGCGCAGTTGCCTGATAACCTGTATGACCGGCACCCGCGAGCGCAGGGCTAGTGAAATCAGGCGGCAGATAGCTTCAGTATCGGCCATGGTGGTATAACCGGATTTGCCTATCTGGGCGAAAACCTCGAACGGTCTGCCGTCGCGGACATTTACGGTGAC
>CAZVUZ010000058.1:14845-18496 GCA_964630485.1 uncultured Ignavibacteriales bacterium | reverse complement strand
TGTTGATCTCGTGAGCCACCCCGGCGGCCATGCGCCCGATCGTCGCCATCTTGTTGGTATACTCTATGCTGTGGAAAGCGCGGACACGTCGCAGGTCGGCCTGCTGAAGCTGCTTGGCCATTCGGCGGGTGCCGACGATAACAACCCCCAGAATCAAGATGCAACTGACCATCAAAAACCAGAGGACATCACTGCGGTGCCCGAGCCAGTGAGTGAAGGGATTCTCCAGGCGTTTTATGGCCATCAAAATAAAAGGTGAACCTTCAATATAAGCGTAGCCGGCGGTAACCGTGTGTCCACCATCGTCAACGTATTCCTCGATGACCTCGCGACTGCGCGACCCGGTCGGCACCTGTATCTCGGCCGTATCGAGCACCGGACCGAAGAATTTGGAGTCGGTTTGCAGGATGCCGTCGTGATTGATGATAAACAGGTCAGTGAAGCGGTCGAGATTGAGCGAGTAAACTTGTTGATTGATCAGCTTCATGTCGAGTGTGGCCCGGAGGATGTAGAAGCCGTCCAGCCCCCGGTCACGTTTCACCGCCACGACGAAATGGGGGAAATTGCGGTGGCCCATGAAAACATCGCTGACATAAGATCCCCGGAGCACGACCTCGTGGAACCAGGTCTGATTCTCATAAACACGGTTCTTCAGGTTGTATGGCCCGGTGTAGAAAACCTGGCTGCCGGCGGCATTGATCATGCCCAGGTCGATAAACCCGCCAAAAGAATTCTTGAGATGCTGAATGCTTACGGCCAGGGCGCTGTCGCTGGCCAATTCATTGTATGATTTGTCGTTGATGACCAGAGCAAGTGCGGACCGGCGTTCTTCGACCACAAACTCCAGTGTCCGTTTCGTATTCGAAAGCGCCTGTGAAACCGTGAAGTGGCTTTCGGCGCGAGTTGCCTGACGGTCCTGGACGTAATTGATGATCGTAAGAATAAAAAGAGGGGTGAGGGCGACGATCGAAACGATCAGGACAACATTGCGACGAAACCGCCGATAGCGCGGAAGCTGGGTGCCCGCCAGTTCCGGCGGGAGTTCGACATGTTCCTGTTCTCTGGCTTTTTTCATATTCTACCGGGATGTGCCAATTGATGTCCGATTCCCGTGTTCGGCCTTACGTATCCGAGGCGCCACTTTCATCCGGGTCTTCGGTGATCGACCGGCTGGTTTTCTTGTAAGCCGCCTTCATGACCCGGGTCAGGTGATCGATGTCGATCGGCTTGTTCAGGTATGCAAAGGCACCCAACTCGTCGGCCAGGGCCTGTTCTCGATCCGAACCGTGCCCGGTCAGGATTATTACTTCCACCTTTGGATAGTCGCGTTTTATACGTCGAAGGACCTCAATGCCGTCAATCCCCGGCATCATCAGGTCAAGGACCATTACATCGGGGACATCGTCCTGAAGCATATCAAGGGCCTGCTCGCCGTCGTAGGCGATGGCCGAGTCGAGATTGCGGGTGCGAAGGCGTTCCGAGAGCGTATGTATGAATTCCTTCTCATCATCGACCAGGAGAATTTTCGGTGGTCCTTCAATGTCGGCCCAGGGATTGATCGAGGGTGCTCTGAATTGCGGGCCGAGGCGGGTGGTGACGCTTTGAACCCCAGGGATCGAGGAGGCCAACTGCGAGAGTTTTTCCTCGTGGTGCTGTTGCCGGACGACGTATTCGTTTATCAGCAGAACTACATTGCCGCCTTCCGAGTGTACGTCAACCTTGTGGCCTTCCTTAACCATGGCGAGATTCACCTGCGCCGAGAGGATAAAGTCGCGGGCGGCGTTCCGCGAACGCTCGGTAGTCTTGACCGCGTCTCTCCGGGCATACTCACATATCTGTCGGGCGGCCTCCTCCGGGGATATCTCGTGCATCGGTATGACGACGTCATAGAGAGACTCGTCATAGGCCGTCTTATCGAACAGGTTGGTGGTGCAATAGAAGTTTTGCTTGTCGTCGGCATGGATCATCTTTGCGGCGTCGGTTTCTGACTTGCCGGTCTCGCTGACCGCCTGCGCAACCCGGTATTCATGATTGGCGATCAGGCAGACCCGCAGAACGTGGGCGATTGTACGGGGAAGCAGGTGCCCGACGCCGCCCGTTATCAGGCGGTTGTCCGGTTGAATGATCTCCGACAGACACACCTTCAGATTTGCCAGCGCCTTCCGCCGATCGTGAGTGATCTTGTTAAGGAATGGTTCCGGGCCGTAAAGGGCGCGGGTAAGTTTCTCGGGTTCGACATCAAACCGGCGGGAGGTTTCTTCCAAAACCTTAGCCGTTATATCCTCATAGCCGAGTTGTCGGGCAACATCTGCGACGACCGACTCGGCCCGGCAAAAAGAACCGGCGAAAAAAGTGATGACAGCCACTCTGGTCCCTCTATCGAGAAGTTATGTTGCAGTATCCAAACCTAATGTGTAAGGGTTAGGCGCGCAAGTCTTAAAAAGAATCGATGATCTGACCGCGGCGATTCAGGCCGGCGGTCGAAGATCGGCCCGGTGAGAAAAGTCTTG
The DNA here is from genome assembly GCA_964630485.1 of uncultured Ignavibacteriales bacterium. Lineage (GTDB taxonomy): Bacteria > Zixibacteria > MSB-5A5 > GN15 > FEB-12 > JAJRTA01. Next base: position 15,986 of record CAZVUZ010000058.1, on the reverse strand, counting down.
CGTCGATTGAACCAGCCCGTTATTGTAACTCGCAGGTGGAAACGGGTCTCCATCAAACAGGCAGGGATAGGTATACAGAACTGCGAATCCCGACGTCCATGATGACCGTCTGGCGGCCGCGACTAACTCCGCCAATGAATAAAACCGTATAATCCGGAGGAGGACGATTTCTCAGTGCAGGTGATGTCGACGAAGGTCCTTCGGGTGTTCCCTTTCCTGGGATGGTTCCAGAATTACTCGCTTCAGGTTTTCCGTCTGGATATAATTGCCGGGTTGACGGTGGCTCTGGTTCTCGTGCCACAGTCCATGGCCTATGCCCAATTGGCCGGACTTCCTCCGTACTATGGTCTCTATGCCGCCTTTCTGCCGCCCCTGATCGCGGCGCTGTTCGGCTCCAGCCGTCAACTGGCCACCGGGCCGGTGGCGGTCGTGTCGTTGATGACGGCGACCGCGTTAGAGCCACTGGCCACCGCCGGAGGTCCCGAATACATTGCCTACGCCGTCTTACTGGCCCTGCTCGTGGGCGTCTTTCAGCTCCTCCTGGGGATTCTGCGGCTGGGGCTGGTCGTAAACTTTCTATCCCATCCGGTCGTGAACGGCTTCACCAACGCCGCCGCGATCATTATCGCCTCGTCGCAGTTATCAAAGCTGTTCGGGGTGCATGTCGACAAGGCCGAGCATCATTATGAGACAATCTACAATGTGGTCCTGGCGGCGATTTCGTTTACCCACTGGCCGACGTTTGCTCTGGCGGTGCTGGCCTTTGCTGTTATGATTGTTCTGCGCCGCGTCAACCGGCGCATCCCTAATGTCCTCGTGGCCGTGGCCGTCACTACGATTATATCCTGGGCGCTGGGTTTCGAACACAACGAGACTGTCCCGGTGTCCCGCATCGTGTCGGAGGATGCAAGACAAACGGTGCAGATTTTCAATACCCGAATGCGGGAACTGGCGGCCGTATCCGACAAGCGCGTGAGTTTGCGATCCGAATACGAGAGGCTGACCGACACGGCGGGGGAGAGGTCGGTGGCCGTTATGGAACTGGAACACCGGATAAATCTGCTCACCGTTGATATGGAGACCCTGAAGGAGGAGATACATGAGAGTCGGACCGGGATTCGCTCTCTGTTGTTAGTGGCGG
>CAZVUZ010000058.1:0-14745 GCA_964630485.1 uncultured Ignavibacteriales bacterium | reverse complement strand
ATGATTATTTCGCTGTTGGGTTTTATGGAGGCCATCTCTATTGCCAAAGCCATGGCGGCAAAGACGGGCCAGCGCCTCGATCCCAACCAGGAACTTATCGGCCAGGGACTCAGTAACATCATCGGTTCCATGGGGCGCAGTTATGCCGTCTCCGGATCGTTCTCGCGGTCGGCGGTCAATCTCCAGGCCGGGGCGGTGAGCGGCCTGTCCAATGTCTTCAGCAGTCTCGTGGTCGTTATCGTTCTCCTGTTTTTGACGCCGCTGTTGTACCACCTGCCGCAGTCGGTGCTGGCGGCGATCATTATGATGGCCGTGATCGGTCTGATTAGTGTCAAAACTTTTATCCACAGCTGGCGGGCGCAGAAATACGATGGCATCATCGGCGTCATCACTTTCGTCTGTACCCTGGCCTTCGCGCCGCATCTCGATCGCGGCATTATCATCGGGGTAGCTCTTTCGCTGATACTGTACCTTCTGCGCAATATGCGCCCCTCGTTAGCCATGCTTTCGCTGCATCCCGACGGCACCTATCGCAACCAGGCCCGTTTCGATCTTAAGCAATGCGATCGCATTGCCGTTGTCCGTTACGCCGGATCGCTCTTCTTCGCCAACGTTAGTTATCTGGAAGAGAAGGTCATGGACACGGTGCGGGCCATGCCGAAGCTGAAGCATATCCTCATTGTCGGCAACGGCATTAATGAGCTCGATGCCTCCGGCGAGGAGATCCTGGCCACCCTCATCGACCGCCTGCATGCGAAGGGGCTGGGCCTTTCGATGAGCGGACTCAATGATTCGGTGCTGGACACCATGCGCCGCACGGGCTTGCTGGCGAGGATAGGGGAGGAGAACCTTTACCCGAATGTTTTCCGGGCGGTTGAGAATATCTGGGAGTCAACTCACGAATCCGGTGGTGAACTCGACTGTCCGTTGCGCGTGGCGCCTACCAAGCGGTTGAAGGTGTCTCTGTCGTCTCAAAAGAAAACTCCCATCATGCCACAACCTCCGGGCGACAAAAATCGCAATAGGGACAATTAACACCGGCCCCCACCGGACCGCGTCTTCCCGGCAACCTCTCAATCCCATGACCGCGCTTTCTTATTGCGCTCAGGAGAGCGCTCCTGTTATCATGTACCATAACTTCCGGGCAAGGGGTACAATCTATGGACTACGAAGAACTCTTTGAGACAGTCAGGATAAACAGGCATCTGTCACTTCCCAACCGGCTGGTGATGGCGCCCATGACGACCACGGCTGGCGAGGCCGACGGCTCGTTTTCCGATCAGGAAATCACATACCTGGCCGCCCGCGGCCATGGCGGTATCGGGACGATCATAACGCCGGCATGTTACTGCCACAAGTCGGGTCACTCATTCCCGGGACAGGTGGGGGCGCATAGCGATGCCATGTTGCCGTCACTCACGAAATGCGCCGAGGCGATCAATGTCAGCGGAGCGGTTTCGATACTCCAGATTCACCATGGTGGCAATGCCGCTCACGAGAAGTACTCCGGCGAACGGCCCTGGGCGCCTTCGGCCGTGAAGAACCGCCGGGGCACCTCCGAGCTTCCGACGGAAATGAGCATTGAGCAGATAGGGGAGATCCAGGCCGCTTTTGCCGCCGCCGCCGTCCGCGCTAAAAAAGCCGGGTTTCACGGGGTCGAGCTTCACGGCGCCAACACCTATCTCTTCCAGCAATTCTTCTCGCCGTTCACCAACCGGCGCGACGATGACTACGGCGTCCAGAACTGGGAGAATCGCTGCCGTTTTGCGACTGAAACCGTCAGGGCCGTCCGGGACGCGGTTGGCCCCGACTATCCTGTTTGGTATCGCGTGTCCCCCGAAGAGCCCGATCCTGACGGCTATGACACGGAGGATGCCCTGGAGTTGTTGCAGCGCCTTGTCGGCCTCGGTATTGATGCCGTCCATGTCTCCAGCTGGGAGTATGGCATAGCCCTGAGGCCGAAGCTCCTTCCGGGCGGTCATCCGACCAAGGCCATCAAGCTGGCGCTGGGAGTGCCCATCGTCGGCGTTGGAGGGGTAAGGACGCCCGACCAGGCCGCTATGGTGATAGAGGACGGTATCGACATGGTGGCCCTCGGTCGCGTTTTACTCTACGATTTGCGCTGGGCCCACAAGGTCAGATCCGGCCGGATCGCGGATCTTCGCCTGCAGGTGACGGAGATCGAAGAGCTGGAGGCACTTGAGGTGCCCGACAAAATGAAAACCTACCTGAAAGGATTTTTCCCGGACAATATCTAAAATCGGCAAACGAACAAGCCACTCACCATTAAGGTAAAAGACGCTATGGAATCGAAGAAAGTCTCGCAATCAAGAACGGTAAAAGCCATGCTGGTTCTGCCGCCGGACTCCAATGCCATCGGGACCATGTTCGGCGGCAAGGTGATGAGCTATATCGACGATATCGCCTCGATATCCGCCTTCCGGCACGCTCGACGGCAGGTCGTAACAGCCTCGACCGACTCGGTGGATTTTCTGTACCCGATAAATGTCGGGCAGATGATCTGCCTGGAGTCGTTCGTGACCTGGACGCACAAGACGTCGATGGAAATCTATGTCAATATAATCAGCGAGGATTTGTATACTGGTAAGCGGCGGGTGTGTGCATCGTCGTTTTTGACTTTTGTGGCGGTGGACGAAAACGGCAAGCCCGAGCAGGTCCCGGAGTCGATCCCCGAGACCGAGTTCGAAAAGGAGCTCCACCGCACCGCCCCGGGAAGGTATCAGCGGCGCATGGAGCGCAAGAAGCAATCGAAAATGCTGGCCGAGAAGTTCCCGCTGTCGCGACTGGAAGCTAAGTAGCGACGCCGTCCATCAACTGCCGCCGCCAACGACCGCGGGAATAATGACCGCCGCGAAAATGGCTGCATGCATGGCGTCGATGGCCTCTTTCGCCGCCTGGACGGTCAACTGCCCCGTCATTATTTCCTTGATCCGAGTCTTTCTCGCTTTGAGATCCTGCTTGTCGAATTTCTTCCGTAACAAACCCGTGTGATGGGACAGGCCGACAAGAACGGCGTCCCGGGGATCGACTTCCCGGGTGTCGCTGAAAATAGCCTTGCGCATTCGTTTCACCAGGTTCAGTTCCGGCCGCGGGTCAATCTCCGGATAAATCTTGCGCGTGAATATCAATAGGATCTTATCCTCATCGGCACGCACTATACGCCTCTGGCAGAGTTGTAGCGCGACCCGGTGCTTGAGCTTCTTGAGTTGCGCTATGCGCTTCACCCAGTTTTTGAGCGAGGCCCGACGTTTGGCGTCATTGATCTTCGCCAGAGCTTCATCGAGAATCGGCTCGTTGAAAGGAGTGGCGTCAATAACGTTGATCAAGAGCTTCTTCTTCTTGATCGGATCAATTTCGATGCGCTTCTCCAGGAGCAATTCTGAGAGAATCGCCGCCGCGAGTGGAAACTCTATAGGTTGCGACGTAGCCGTCGTGCCCTTCTCTTCCCGTAACGCGAGAAGCATGAATTCTTCGTGGAGATAGAGATTTTGTGTCATAGGCGATAGGTAACAGATCGTCGCGGAAAAGTCAATGCCGGTTGTACCGACTCACTCCCTGCCAACGACTGCCCAGCGCGGCGCCGAGTCGATGTTTTGCCGAAGGAGCAAATTCAACTGGGCGGCATGGTGCTGGACGTGCCGCAGGTTGTACATCAGCAATTCTACGCGGGTGAGATCCACCTTGCCGTGGGGGATGACCTCGCGCGCCTTGTCGTCCGTCATGCTCTCGATGGCGGCAATACACTTTTTGCGTCCGTGTTCGAGATACCCCCGCAGTTCGGCTTTGGTGTACACTCGGGGCGGCATTTTCCCGGCCGGGTCAAGCTCTTCGAGTCCGAAAGGCTCGGGTGGCGTGAAGTCCTCGGTGGAGTCGGAGAGGTAAAAATCCAGCCAGAACAGGGTGTGGGAGGCCCAGTACCAGAATTCCTGTTTCTGCGTGCGATCGCTCCAGAGGGCCTCGGGGCAGGCGTTCATGGCATTCTCGAGCATGTCAATCGCGGCCAGAAACTGCCGCCGCAGGCCGGTCCTGAATACAGTTTCCATCAATAGTTACCTTTAGCTAAAGGTGACGTACGACGTTTCATGGTGACTCTGCCGCCTCAGATAATATTGAGCTGACCGCGCTTTACCAGTTCGATGGCTTGCGCGACGGTTCCGTCGGAGAAGACCGCCGCTTTCACATTGGCCGCCTTGAATACCTGCAGGGCTTTCGGCCCGAAATTCTGCGAGACGACATATTCGACATTTTGTGCGACCACGTTTTGTGCGGCTTGAACGCCCGCGCCACCCGGCATCGCCGCTACCTCGTGATTGTCGAGGACGTCGGTGGTCCGGGTGCCCGTGTCGTGTATCAAAATATAGGGAGCGCGACCGAAACGCGGTTCGCCCTTATTGGAAAGCTCCGGTCCTTCGGATGCAACGGCAATTTTCATATTTCCTCCTTATCTGTGCGCAATATGCAGGGCTCAAATCTACCGGTCAACCCCCCCTCTTCAAAACCGGCGCCCGGCCGAGACTATTTGGCAAAATAGGCCGCCTCGAACTCGGTAATCGCGGTCCGCAACTGCTCGATGTATTTGAGATCGGTGGTCTGCTTGGCCTTCATGGCATAGACCGTAATCGTGTGCAGGAGGGCCAGTTGGTTTACGTAGCTCTGGAAATGGGCCGGATCGCCCTGGTCCACGGGCTTGACGCGCTGAAACATGAAATACTGGGTGACCACTTCCTGCAGGGCCTCGGCATGCTTCTCCTTGTTCATGACCCACCGGACGAGCTGGTTGTAGTCGACGCTGTCCTTGGCCGAGAGGGCCGTGATCTGCTTCATGGACTTTTCGATGGTGGTGACATGCTCGCGCATGAGGACGATTCGCGTGGAGTCGTCATAGATCCCGCAGGGGATCTCGCAATGCGCGAAGGTCGAGGCGGTGGTGACAGTGAACACCGCCAGTAAGACGGCGAGGTATCTGAGGTTTTTCATTAGATATTCCTCTCTGTAATAGCTTTGGTTTTTCTGGTCAATTCAATTTGTAATAAAACAAACAGTATTTGGGAAGGGTTTGTTCGCCAAACGTCTGTCGGCGAGAGGACCCCGGAGGGCCTCCAGCTGCTTTTTCATACGGAATAACACCGCGTCAATCTGACGATCCAGAAGCAGGTTGCTTTCCCTGGGCTGACTCGCAATTAAAAAAAAAGCTTCAAAAACGAAAAACGAGGGAAATAGCGCTTGACTTATGGTCATCTATGACCGATAGTCATATATGAATGTTGGTCAAAATGGAGTTTGGTATGGCAAGAGTTGAGTCACGAGGAAAGCAGTCCCCAGCGGCAGCCCCCGACAGGCGAGAGCGGCGCAAAGCAGCTACACGTGCCCGGATTGTTGATGCCGCGCTGGAATTGCTTTCCCGGCAAGAGTATAACGACACCACGATTGAGCAGATAACCGAGGCGGCAGATGTCGGCAAGGGTACCTATTTCAATTACTTTCCGGCCAAGGAACACCTTCTCGGTGAGGTTGGTAAGGAACAACTGGCAAAAATACGCCAAACCGTTGAGGACAACCTCGTCGATGCGGATAATCTGAACGAAATTTTCCGGAAACTGTTCTTTTCCCTAACAGGCCTGTTTGCCGACATTCCCATTTTGGCGCGAAATCTTACCCTGGCAAACCTTGGCAATGAATCAGCCCGTAAGCTGATGGCGACAAATGTGGCCGACCGCGTGAAGTGGCTGAGCAAATTGGTGAAGAGAGGACAGCAACTTGGCAAGATTCGGCAGGATGTCAAACCGGAGTTAATTGCCACCTGGTTTCTACAGACTTATTTCGGAAATCTCATGTATTGGGCATTGGAACCACCTCTAAAATTAAAGGGCTGGCTGCAGTTTTCCTTCGAGCAGTTCTGGATAAGCATCGCCGCGGATACCGAAAATCTCTCGCAGGACGGTTGATTATGCGTACGACTGCGCCTTTGAAGAAAGTAATGTTTATGAGAAGCACTCTCCACTGTTTACTTGTGATCATTGTGTCCTCTGTGGCGCTATTGCCCGGGAGGATTGTTGCCCGGGTCGTCTCCCTCGATCAGGCAATTCAGACAGCGCTGGAGAACAATGATAAGATCAGGCAATATCGGGCCAGGCTCAGTCAGGCGGAATATGCCGACCGCGAGGCCTGGGGCAATTTCCTGCCGTCGGTAAGTCTGCAGGCAGGATACAATCATATGAACGATCCGCTGTCGATAGATCTGAGCCCAATTCGGGATGCCATGATTCAGATGCAGGCGAGTAACCAGGTTGAGTTTACTGACCTGGGTGGGCTTGTACAGGGACAGTCGGCTTTGTCCCCGGAGGAGAGAGCCGCCTTTTACAGCCAGTATGCGACGGCCCTTGACGGCGGCATTCCGGCATTCGAGCAAACCCTCAAGGATCAGGACTATGGTTCGGCCACAATTACGGCGGTTCAGCCGCTGTATACGGGCGGGAAGCTGATTGCGGCCAAGAAAATCGCGGCTGCCCGGAAAAACGCCGCCGAGGATGAACTGACCAGGATCAAAAACGAAATAACCCGCGACGTAGTCTATAACTACCTCAATATCATTCTTCTTCAACAGGTGGTAACGACCCGAGACAATGTTCTGGTCGGTATGGAACAGCATCGCCGGAACGCGAAGCATCTTGCTGAAGAAGGGCTGATTGCCCGTTACGATCTGCTCCGGGCCGAAGTGGCGGTGGCCGATGCCGAGCGGAATCTCTTTGACGACCGCAATCGTCTGGAACTGGCCATGATAGCGTTTCGCAATACGCTGGGATGGGACGACGAGGCGCCGGTGACAATTATCGATACGCTGTGGTACCATCCCGTCGTGGATACGCTCTCGGAGTTTCGCCGGCAGGCCTATTCCCAACAGCCGATTTTGCAGATGATTGAGGAAAAGAAGACGGCCGCCTCACAGAAGTATAATGTTGAACGATCGAATTTTCTGCCGCAGTTGTACGGTTATGGCAAGTACGAGTTGTACGACAAAGATCTCTCGGCCCTGGAGCCACGCTGGATTGTCGGTCTTCAGGTGAACCTGAGTCTGTTCAACGGGTTCAAGAATCATAGCCGCCTTCAGGCGGCCAGCATGCTAAAACGGGAAGTTGACTATCTGGAGGCCGGTGTTCAGCGGGAAGTAAACCTCTGGGTCAACAAATCATATCGCGAGATGCGCAATGCCGAAACCCGTTACCATAAGCTGGAAACATCGGTTGGACTTTCGGACGAGAGCGTTCGGTTGAACGAAAAGCGCTTTCAAACCGGGCTGGGCACCTCGCTGGAAGTCATTGACGCCCGCCTGTCGCTGGAGAAGAATATTATTGAGAGGATAGTCTCTCTCTATGATTACTATAAATCGCTGACCGACCTGCTGGTCGCCGCCGGTCATCCCGAGCATGTGTTGACGGTTTGGAATAGTGAGGATATCTAATTATGAAGGTCAGGTTTTCGCGGTGGATTATATATATCCCGATAATAATCGTTCTGGCGGTGGTCGCCGTACTCGTTGGCCGCGCTATCTCCCCTGATGAGGACATCGTCGCCGGCATGGTAGAGGTAAATGAGATCGATGTGGCTTCGAAGATCCCCGGAAGAGTGGATTCGCTCTTCGTGCGAGAAGGGGATAAGGTCGTCAAAGGCCAGATTCTGGCCAGGCTGGAAAGCGCCCAGGTCGACGCCAAAGTCGAGCAGGCCCGGGGTGCAATGGCTGCCGCGCGCGCCAAACTCGATATGGCCCTGAAGGGCGCTCGCGCGGAAGAGAAGGAGGCCGTAGAAAAGCAGTATATGCAGACGGTTCATCAATTCGAATTGGCGGAAAAGACCTTCAATCGTATTCAGGCAGTATACCAGGACAGCGTGGTCTCAACTCAGGAACGGGACCAGGTTGAATTTCAATACCTGGCCGCCAGGGAACAAATGGAGGCCGCCTCGGCCAAGTATCAAATGGTACTCAAGGGAGCCCGTGAGGAGGAGATCCGCGGCGCACAAGGACTATTTCACCAGGCCGAGAATGCCTACAACGAGGCCGTTAGCTACCAGGACGAAATCCAGCTGGTTAGCCCTATCGATGGCGAAGTGAGCAAGAAAATTATCGATGCCGGGGAGATGGCGGCGGCCGGATATCCGCTTTTCACCATTATAAATCCAAACGATGTCTGGATTGTCGTTCAGTTGCGCGAGGATTTGATGGAAGGCGTTAAGATGGATGGTGCGGCGAGGGTTGTGATTCCCGCGATGGGTTCAAAAGAGCACGACGCCAGTGTGACATACATCGCTGCCATGGCCGATTTCGCCACCTGGAAAGCGACTAATCAAAAAGGTGATTTCGATCTCAAGACCTTTGAAATCCACCTTCGTCCGGCTGACCCAATTCCCGGACTGCGCGCCGGTATGACTGCCAGAGTGAAACTCTAGACCTGTTGCCGGGAAGATGCCTCAGATGACGAAATGGAACAGCAACGCGAGTCGCCTGCTACTCAATTCACCTACCCTGAATGTTATGCGTCGGGAGTTTCGGCGCATTCGCGAGCGAAAAGCGGTGTACACCCTCATGATAGTTGTCCCTCTCATCCTTTTCTTCTCTCTTGCATACATCTATCGCGATCGGGTGGTAGTCGATATTCCGGTCGGCATATGCGATTTCGATAATAGCGAACTGTCGCGGACGATTATCCGTTCTGTCGAGGCGACTCGTTCATTAAAAATCGTCAGCAGTCTCTCATCTGTTGACGAAATCCGGGATGAGATGCGCAAGGGGACGATTCAGGGCGCTTTCTATATTCCGTCCGACCTTGAGGAGGATATCAAGAGAGGTAAGTCGGCGACAATTGTCGTTTACAAGGCCAGTGCGAATATCATCATCGGCAATTTGATATTGAAAGATGCCTCTACGATCAGCCAGACAATTTCGGCCGGAATCCTGATTAAGAGGCTCGAGGCCGGTGGCCTTTCCACCGATCAGGCTCTGACTCTGGCCAACCCGATCAGGATAACCAGCCACTCGCTCTACAACCCCGGTTACAATTATGCCAATTTCCTTCCGCCGGGCATCATCATGGTCCTGCTTCAGATGTTGATAATGATACTGGCGGTCGTAGTCATCAACGATGAAGTCAATGACGGGACTCTGGCCGATTTGTTTCAGACCGCGCGGGGTAAGGTGTCAGCCGTTCTTTTTGGCAAGACGCTGGCCCATCTGGCGATTCACACGGCTACCGGTCTGGGAGTTCTGGGCTTGTTATTCCCGCTTTTCGGTATCCCGATTAAGGGTTCGTTTTTACTCGCCGTGTTATTTATGTTGTGCTTTATCGCGGCGAGCTTCCTCCCCGGCCTGGTCATATCCTGCCTGTTCAAAAACAGATTTGTCGCGACCGATATCGCGGCTATCTTTAATTCGCCGGCCTTTCTCTTTAGCGGTTACACTTACCCGCTCTGGGCGATGCCCGGCCCGCACTATTTTTACGCGCAGCTTCTCCCGTTCACGCATTTCCTGAACGGATTTATTAAGATCTATCAGTACGATGCCCCGGCGCTGTCCCTCATTCCGGAGTTCGGGGCTCTTTCGATTTTTGTCCTGGGGTCGACCATAGCGGGCGCATTGTTACTGAAATATCGCATTAAGCCGATGGTTGGGAAGGCAAGTCCGTCGCGCGGGGTGACAGCATGATCTGGCGTAAGCTCAAGTCTGTCTTCCGGCGGGAAGTGGATATCATCCGGCACGACCGAAACATTATCATCGTGCTGTTTCTGGCTCCGATCGTCTATGCACTTTTTCTCGGCACCATTTTCAGCAAGAAGGTCGAAACCGAGGTTCCGATCGTTGTTGTCGATAATGACCGCAGTGAAATATCACGCGCGTTCATACGAAGTCTCGATTCTCATCAACAGCTGCAGGTATCTAAGGTCTCACCTGACTTTGAATCGGCTCGCGATGACATCATAGCGTCAGAGGCGCAGGCGATTGTCTACATTCCACCTGATTTCGAGATCGGTCTGAAGTCGGGTCGGGCGGTGGACCTGCCCGTATACCTGAACACGGTCCGATTCTTGCCTTCGAACGACATTAACAAGGCTGTCACCGAGGTTACCCTGACTATGGCAGCAGGCATTCGACTCAGGTTTTTCGAATCGAAAGGCATGAACACCGAACAAGCCAGGGAGGCAGTGCAACCACTGAACGGCGATATTCGCCCGCTCTTCAATACTGCCGGAAGTTATGGCGATTTTCTCCTGCCGGGGCTGTTTGTCCTCATTCTCCAGCAGACGCTCATCTTTGGGCTGTCATTGAGCGTTGCCCGAGAGCGAGAGAAAAAGACCTTAAGGGAATTTAACGACGTGGCCGGCGGGAGTTCGCTCGTTGCTGTGATCGGCAAAGGTGCGCCGTACTTCCTGCTCTACGGAGTGTACACGACCCTGTCACTTGCTGTTTTGTTTTCGATGTTCAGGCTGAATGTTCTGGGTAGTTTCTCGGCCCTGGCGGCGCTTTTGCTCTTATTCTATATTGGTATCATCGGATTTGCGATGTGCCTTTCCTCTTTTTTCAAACAGGAAATTCAGGCTCTTCAGTTCCTGGTGTTTACGTCCATGCCGCTGTTTCTGATGTCCGGGTACTCGTGGCCAATCTGGTCGATGCCCGGACCACTTCGTCTGTTAACACAGCTCTTTCCGAGCACGCCTCTCTTCCAGGTTTTTGTACGGGTTACACAAATGGGTGCCGGATGGCAGCACATCTGGCCGGATCTGCTGCACCTTCTGATTCTCGCGGTTGGCTGGATTGCTTTGGCGCAATGGCGACTGCGGCGCCTGACCCGGTGCCCTGAGTAGACTCTTTCATTATGCCGTTGCCGGCAGGTGGAATCCTGAAAAAAACGGCCGCCGGTTGATAATTGTCTTGACACAGTACTAGTTTAGACTTAATCTAAATACATGGAAGCAGTTCTTACAATACTGCGCGAGTGCGGGGTTCGCCCCACACCGCAGCGCATGGCCGTGGCGAAGTTCGTTATTGAGGCCGACTCGCACCCAACCGCGGACCAGGTTCTTGACGGTGTTCGTTCGCATTGCCCGACGATTTCCCGGGCCACGGTTTACAACACGCTGAATCTCTTGGTGGACAAAGGCTTGTTGAAAACGCAGATTCTCCGGGAAGGCATCGTGGTTTTCGATTCCAACATCGCGAAACATCATCATTTCATCGACGACGAGACCGGGAACATCTACGACATTCCATGGCATGCTCTCAGGGTCGCGGGTGAGAGTTCATTAAAGGGCTTTCATGTTCGAGAATTTCAGGTTATTCTGCGGGGCAGGAAGAAGAAGTAACGGGCGTGACTGCGGGGGCAGGATGCACGTCATCCAACTTTAGAATTTAACGTTAGCCGGCCTTGCCGGTGAGACAGATATACGAGCTCAATAATTACCAGACTCAGGAGGATTAGTTATGCCGAAGAAGAAGCAGTTGACGACCTCGGCGGGGATACCGGTCGGGGACAACCAGAATTCACTGACCGCCGGACCGCGGGGACCATTGCTGGTGCAGGACTGGCAGCTTTTTGAGAAACATGCCCATTTCAATCGCGAGCGCATCCCCGAGCGCATCGTGCACGCCAAGGGCTCTGCCGCCTATGGCACCCTCACCGTGACGCATGACATTACGAAGTACACCAGGGCGAATCTCTTCTCCAAAGTGGGTAAGAAAACCGATTGCCTCCTGCGTTTCTCCACCGTTGCGGGGGAAAGAGGCGCCGCCGATGCCGAGCGCGATGTCCGCGGTTTCGCGCTCAAGTTCTACACCGATGAGGGCAACTGGGACCTTGTCGGCAACAACACGCCGGTGTTCTTTATCCGGGATCCATACAAATTCCCGGACTTCATTCATACCCAGAAGAGAGATCCCAAGACCAATCTCAGGAGCAATACGATGCAGTGGGATTTTTGGTCGCTGTCACCCGAGAGCCTGCACCAGATCACCATTCTCTTTTCCGATCGCGGTATTCCGCGAAGCTATCGGCATGTCAATGGCTACGGCAGTCACACCTACAGTTTCTTCAATAAGGACAATGAGAGATTCTGGGTCAAATTCCACTTTAAGACCGCCCAGGGGATTCAGTGTCTGACTTCCGCAGAGTCCGAGGCTATCATCGCCAAAGATCGAGAAAGTCATCAGCGAGATCTCTTCGAGTCCATCGAGCGCGGTGACTTCCCAAAGTGGAATGTCAAGATTCAGGTGATGACGGAGAAGCAGGCCGAGGAGACGGATTACGATCCCTTCGATCTCACCAAAGTCTGGCCGCATGGCGAGTTTCCGCTGATCGATGTGGGCGTGCTGGAGCTCAATCGCAATCCCGAGAATTACTTTGCCGAGGTCGAGCAGTCGGCCTTCTCACCGGCGAATATGGTCCCGGGAATCAGCCAGAGCCCCGATAAGATGCTTCAGTTCCGCATCTTCTCATACGCCGATGCGCACCGCTATCGGCTAGGCGTGAATTACGAGAGCCTGCCGGTGAACCGCCCCCGTTGTGAGGCCAATACCTATCACCGTGACGGCAAAATGCGTTTTGACGGTAACCACAACGGCGATGTCAATTACGAGCCCAACAGCATGGGTGGGCCCGTCGAGGACGCCCGCTACAAGGAGCCGTCGCTTAAACTCTCCGGCGATGCCGACCGGTACAATCACCGGGAGGGTAATGACGATTACACCCAGGCCGGCAATCTCTACCGTCTCATGCCCGACGACGAGCGCGGGCGGCTGCACGCGGCCATTGCCGGAGCCATGGCGGGAGTGCCCAAAGAGATCATCGAGCGGCAACTGGGGCATTTTGCCAAAGCCGATAAGGCGTACGCCGCCGGTATCAAGAAAGCCCTTGGCTGGTAAGCGTCATAAGACAACATTTTACAGAAGGGACAGAAGCTCGACTTCTGTCCCTTTTCTATTTATTGCGGTCTGCGGTGCGTGGGGGTGTTATTCTTCGGTTTGATCGCGGATGGCCAGGGCTTGCCGGGCACTCTTGTCGTCATCCACGCCGTTCCTCCTGAGCAGTTGTCTGGCAACCCGAACGGCCGCCTCCCGTTCGGCCGGAACAACTTCATTAGCCCCGGCCGCGAGAAGGGGGCCGATGTCGAGGATATAGGTTGTTCTGACGGTTATGAACACATCGGGGGCCACGGATCTCGCAACGCGGACGGCCAGTTCCGAGGCGGCGGGATCGTTTATCAGAAGGACCAGTTCACGTGCCTGTTCGATACTCAACTGGGAAAGGACACCATCGCTGGTAACATCGCCGAATACCGCTCGCGCGGTCTCTTGCGATGCCCGTCTGACGTTTTCGATATTCAGATCCACGACCACATAGGGAATGCCGTGCTTCTCGAGGGCGTGAGCCAGCTCTCTGCCGGCAAAGCCATATCCGGCAATGATAATGTGGTCACACAGTTTGCATACCGAGTCCGGAGCCTCTACGGCCGAGTCAACCTCAAAGTGGCGCTTCATGCTTGCGAACTTGCCAAGTCCTGCGGCCAGTTTCGGGCCGTGGGACATGACAAAGGGAGTAATGAACATTGAGACAATGGCGGCCGAGACCAGGTTGCTTTCGACGTTGCCGGGAATCAGGGCGGTGTCCTTCATAGCATATAAGAGGACGAAGGAGAATTCGCCGACCTGGGCCAGGGCGAAACCGGCGATGAGGCAGGCCCGGATCGGCAGGCGCATAAGCCATGCAGTGAAGAAGACAATAAGCGATTTACCGAACAGGACACCGATCAGGATGGTCAGGATGGGAACGAGATTGTCGAGGATGGCATAGGGCGACAACAACATGCCCATGGACACAAAGAACAGGCTGGCGAACACCTCCCGAAACGATATCATCTCGGCCATAGCCTGGTGACGATATTCACTCCCGGCCACGACCAGTCCGGCCAGGAACGCCCCAATGGCCAGCGAGGCCCCGGAGCGGGTAACCAACCAGGCTGTGCCGAGGCAGACGACAAAAACCGTTAGGATAAATAATTGTCGCTGGCGCGTCTGGGCCACGAGCCTGAGTATCAGGGGAACCACGAGTATGGCCAAAAGCAAGACGGCGGCGACTATTCCCAGCGATTTCGCCAGCATGATCAGGAAGGTACCGGTGCCGACATCGGCGCCGACAAGCAGAGGCATGATGAGCATGATCGGGACGACGCTAAAGTCCTGGAAAATCAGGATACCCAGAATCAAGCGTCCGTGGGGGGCATCGACCTCGCCTCGCTGCTGGAGGCCGCGCAGGACAATGGCGGTGCTGGAAAGAGCCACCAGACAGCCAATGAAGACAGCCGTATTCTGAGCTATTCCGATTGCCACCGCGATCCCGAAGGCGGCCGCCGCCGTTAACACCAGCTGTAGGAACCCGCCCACGAGAGCCAGACGCCAGAGACGCCGCAGTTTGTTCAATTCCAGTTCCACACCGATGCCGAACAGGAGCAACGCGACGCCGATCTCAGCCAGGGCTTCGCCCTGGCGGGGATCTCCAATCAGACCAAGCCCGTCGGGGCCGACCAGCATCCCGGAGAGTATGAAACCGGCGATTGCCGGTAGTTTGAAACGATGGAAGGCGATCACGACGACTACCGCCACGCTAAGTACCACCATCAGGTCTCTGAGGAAAGTCAGTTCATGCATGCGTCAATAACAACCTGTATTCTCGGCAGATTCTGCCG
>CAZVUZ010000057.1:860-18575 GCA_964630485.1 uncultured Ignavibacteriales bacterium | reverse complement strand
AGCTGGTAACCCCAGGCCCAGATGACAAGGTTCGAGTAAGAGTGGTAGCATATGGTCATGGCAAAAGCATGCGCCTCGGTGAAATCGCGCATGACCTGTGTGGTGGGTTCCGAGAACGGACCGGTCCCGCGATAGGTTTCCTCGATTCCATCGGGGGAGGAGCCAATATCGTCGTGACCCCATTCGTGACCGAAATTGCGGTTGAGGTCGACACCCCAGGTGCCGTCACCGTTGTCACGGCGGTTCTTGCGCCACATGCCGCCGCCGTCTGGCGCAATTACCTCGTTGTGATAGTAGCCGTCGGGGTTTACGACCAGGACGAACCACATCTCGCGCTCGTCGACGATCTCGGTGACATCGGGCCACATGCCATAGCGATCCGAAATGTACTGTAGGAAGCGCAGCAGGAGTTCCGGCGTTATCACTTCGCGGGCGTGGATGGCGGCCGTGTAAAGTATCTCAGGTTCATCTTCATCGACAGTGGGATTGTCGGAAACCTTTACGGCCCAGATGTCTCGGCCCTCAAGCGTCTGACCGATGCTTACCCGTGGCGCCATAATATCCGTATTGGCCGCCACAATAGCATCGAGGGCGGTGTAGATTTCATCCAGAGTCTTGTAACCGCCCATATCCTTGGTCGCGTCCAGCCGCGACTGATAAAAAGCAGTCATGTCAGGTATCACAACCTCTGTGCGAATGCCGAGAGCCTGTATCTCGGCAAGCTGGTCGGCATGGGTGACGATATCCACGTAGTCATCGCCCTGGCCAATCTGGTCAAGGGACAACTTATGTAACGCGACGGCATTGTCGCGGGTGTCGATGAACAGACGGGCCTGAATGTAAATCTCGTCGCTGGCCGAAACCACGGCGGCAAAAAGACACAGCCCAACTATAATCCAGGGGGAAAACCTTTGGCGCATTGCGGATACTCCTTCGGCGGTACGATTGGGTCCGATAGTGGTGACGTGAGCAATATAGTCCAGCGTACGTATTTCAGCAACCAAAGGTTGCACAGGGAATTGCGGGTCATGTTCTTGAAAGCGTGGGTCCATAATAAAAAGGGTGCAATGAACACCGTCATCGCACCCTGTATAGAAGATTCTTGTGGTTAAGTTTTACTGCGGGCAGGCAAGGTCGGGACCGTTGGCGAACATGAACTCCACCAGCCAAACGAGATCACTCACATCGGGTCCCTCGCCGGAGCCGTCCATATCCATGGCCTCAATATTCGGCGGCGGCGGACCGCCGGCGAACATGAAGTCGACCAGGTAAACGAGATCCTCGATATCGGGACCGTCGCCGCTGTTGTTGGCGTCGCCGCAAACCCACGGTGGCTGGCAGAAATAGTACGAGGCCTCAAAACCGTCAACGCCCGCCTCCACAATGCTCTGTGGGTCGCCGTCGTTGGCACTAAACCGAACCTTCATATTGGTCGTGAGCGAGGCGCCCGCGGCCAGCATGGCGGAGGCTTCCACACGACTGTGACTCCACGCCATGCCGCCATCGGAAGTATGTCGGGCAATCTCATGCCACGAAGTGCCGCCATTATCGCTGATCTCCACCAGCAGTGCATCGACGCCACCGGAGGTATTCGTCAGGACGAGGAAATAGTCGTATTCCAGATAACCGCCCTCGGCCATTTCGAACTCAGGCGAGGTGAGACGAACCGTGCCGCCGTCGACATCGGTGTTACCGACCACATTTTGAGTCAGGTAACAGGCTCCCGAGCCGTCGCCATCCGTCTCCGGATCATAGGCCCAGCTCGGATCGTTCACCGGTACCCCGCGCTGCCAACCGCCGCTGGTGGCGCCGACCACGGCGGTTGTCCAGCCCTGGTCGGTTTGAAAATCATCGGCCAGGGGGGTCAGCAATTCGGTAGCCACGACGGTGAGGATGGGTTCCGACGGATCGGGGAAGGTCACCGTGCCCATGGTCGACTCGTCAGCGGTGAAGTAATACTCGAAGCGTTGATCGCAATCTGCTGCAGGCAAGTAAGCTTCGTAGAGATCGCCGCCCATGTCAGTCATCGCTGTTGCGGTATAGGCACCCCCGTCAAGCGAATAATACATCATGCCACTGCCAGGTACCGGGACGCCCTCAAAAACGCCGGAAACCTGCACATCGAAGGTGACCGCTTCTTCCGGTTCCACAATCACCGGGGTGTCGCCGGGGAAGTCGAAAGCGACACTCGGGTACGGCCCGGCGGTGGCATTGACGGTGTACACTGTCGCCAGCCCGGATTTCACCAGGCGCGTCATGTAAGTGAAATCCATGAACCGGACGCTGTCCTGGAACGTGTGATAGACGGGGGAGAAGTTGTACTCAATGATAAATGTGACCTCCCAGCCCTTTTGCTGGAACGGGTAGTGATCGGATTGCGCACTGGTGCCCGAGAGAACACCGTTCACACCTTGCAGGGAGTCGGCCAGGTAATTGAAAAGATCGGTGAATCCCATCTGGCTGCCGTGATAGACGGTTACGTCGTAGTCGTTGTTGATGGCCCCGATCATATCCATGTTGAACATGTAGACAATCGTGTCGCCCCGGGCCTCGGCCTCGTCGGCGTAATGATATGATCCGTACAGGCCATATTCCTCGGCGTCGAAAAGGGCGAAAACAATGGTCATCTCCGTTTCGATATCGGCGAAGATACGAGCAAACTCGAGCACACCGGCGGTCCCGGAACCGTCATCGTCCGCCCCCGGTGAGGCGGCCACGGCGTCACGGTGTCCGCCGACGACGATATAGTGATTGGGAAAACGGGTGCCGATCTTGTAGGCCAGAACATTCTGGCACGGACGGGTGACGCCGGAAAGGCTGGCCGTGAAACTGTCAATCACGACCGAGTCGTAACCGAACGAAGTCAGCTTGCCGGCAATCCAGTCGCGCGAGACATAGTTGGAGTCGGTGCCGGCCGTGCGCCGGTAGAAGGCCTGGAGTCGCTCAACGTAGGACAGCAGAGAGTCCTCCTCGACGAGACCGATGAGCGAATCGAGATCCAGGTCCAGGGCGCTCATGCGCGCCATCATCTCCTCGGAGGTCGCGCGCGATGAAAAATACTCGATTTCGAGTCCTTCGTTGCGAACGGGCGAGAGCCCTTCCGCGGGTGCGGATTTGGTTACATCATAAGCCTCGACCCTGAATAAACGAAAGTTTTCCTGTTCGAAGATGACCTCGTATCTGCCGGAGTTGGTTTCGTCAAAGCGGTTATCCAATGCAAGCTCGCTTGTGACTACGCCGGTGGCGACAAGCTCGTAATCGAGTTCGCTGGTTGCGAGCCCCGCCGCGGATTTGCTTTCGACAAGGATAAGGTAGCCATCATGAAGTCGCGCGATGGGCTCCCCACCGATACTTTTGAGCTGGGACGCCTCCAGGGGACCGGTGACCTTCACTTTGTAGAGATCGCCGGCGGTGGCGACGAGGGGGATAAGGATAATAAACGACAGCAGCAGACACAATGTTCTCATGATGACTCCCTGGGGGCGATTGGCGGATCTTAATGTTGTTTTTGTTCTCGTAGTATATACGGCCTTCGATAACTGCTGTTGGGACAACGGCTAAACGTTGGCACCGTACGGGCTATAAGATACTACACCACTCTATTTTGTCAACTATAATCGACGCAGAGGCGGGGCGTAGGGAATGCGCTGGGGGAGGGGGCTTGAGTTGAATCGGGAACCTGCCACAAAAACAATGCCGGAGGTCGGACTTGAACCGACACGATGTTGCCATCGGGGGATTTTGACTCCCCTGTGTCTACCCGTTTCACCACTCCGGCAGGGGTTACGTATTAACAGGTTGAGGTTGGCACTATCACAGGCATTCTCAGCGTAACCGGGATTGCCGAATCCGTCACTGCTGTTGTCTACACAAACGTGATTACAAACCAAATTGGCTCTTAAGTTGCGAAGGATAGCAATTATAGTTATATTTCTCTTACATAGAAACAAGCACTCAATACCGACACCTTATGTATTGACAATACTGTGTGGCTGTAGAGAGTTTGATCATGGGTTTTTTTGACAAGCTGTTCAATCGTCCTCCGAAGTCTGCTGTGAATCTTGGGCGCAATGATCCCTGCTGGTGTGGTAGTGGCAAGAAATATAAAAAGTGCCACTACGCATCGGATCAGAAGTACTTCAGTGCAAAGATAATGGACGCTGCATGTAAATCACCCGGGTGAAAGAGATAAGCAAGGTGAGTTTCACCTTTATTACGATTATTTTCAATAAAGCCGGATGATTAACCCTCGATACTGACGAATCAACGATCTCCAGTTTTAGCTATCGAACGAGTGTTGTGCGATGTGTATTACAACCACGCTTTGAGTTCAAGCCTCCACCCGTCGGAAAATGTTCTTCGTGCCGAATTGGTGAATAGGTGGCTATCAAGTAGCAACCGACAGGAACACACTGATTACGTTGTAAAACAAGGGGACAACATGAAGAAGATCAGAGTATGTATAGGAACGAATGACGGTGAGAATATAGCTGAAACCCATATGGGCGATACGGAGTATTTCTATATTTTTGATATTGTCGACGATTCGCAATATGCGTTTGTAGAAAAGAGAACCAATACTGCAAAAAATATGGGACATGCAAAAATCGAAAAAATGAAAGAGGTTATTAAGATAATCAGTGACTCAGATGTTCTCATAGCTCGACAGAAAAGTCCTAATTTCATAAGAATCGCAAAAACAACAAAATATCAACCGGTAGTAGTAAAAACCGAGAACATATCAGATGCACTAGCGACATTATGTATGGCCCTCGATGAAATATGTGAACATACTTCACGGAGGGAAAACGGTGAAATGTTTGATACTATTCTTGAATTTGGCAATCCACAAAACGCATAACAGACCGTCGCACCTGATTAATTTTTTGGCTACGCGACAAAGAGGCAGTCGAGCTTGGTAATTAGACTGTCTTAGATCTTGGATTCTTAACAATTTGTTGCAATTGTTCCTCCGGCAGTGAACAGTTCGAAAGAGGTTAACAAAATATCCCGCTGGTGTTTCACACCGACAGGTTGACTCCACGATAAGTGTTATTTGACTCAGCCCCGCCTGATTGGTTTTTAACGAGTTCCATTTCCACAGAATAGGACGTTTTGATCTTACAATCGAGACGTAGGATTTCGGTTGCGGCATGCATACAGTAGGAGTCGACATATAGCGATGTCGACAGCGCGGACCAGAAACGTATGCGTTAGTTTAAGACTCAGAACAGCACAAGAAGAAAATCATTTCCATGAAAAAATGCCGGAGGTCGGACTTGAACCGACACGATGTTGCCATCGGGGGATTTTGAGTCCCCTGCGTCTACCAGTTTCACCACTCCGGCATTCATACGGGTGTAAACCCGATTTGTAACTCGGCAATATTAAGAAATCTCAGCGCCTTACGCAAGCGGGAAATTAGGTTGCAAGAATCCGTCCTTTAACAAGTAGACGACAGCGCGAAACTGAAGGTGGTTTGCCACTCTGAAGGTGGTTTGCCACTCTGAAAGTGGTTTGCCACTCTGAAAGTGGCCTGCCACTCAGAAATGGACCCGCTCGTCGGAAGTGTCCTCGGGGAGCATATCGTCGTTGTCCTTCGACGTCGAAATGTGTAGTCCCGTAGACGGGTGCAGGCGACAGGTCGTGGTCGGGCAATTGTCGGCCGTGAAAATCTCCTTGCGAACATCAACGCACCGGTCGGTCGCTATCTCGCCGGACTCCAGGCAGACATCAAGATGTACGATCCCGTCCGGTTCCTCGAATCCCGCGATGGGCAGGGAGTCGTGGGCGGCGATCATGAACTCCGTCCATATCGGCACACCGTTCTTGGCGCCGTCCTGGTTGCGTCCCAGCGAGGTCTTGTCGTCAAACCCGACCCAGCATCCGGCGGTGATCTGCGGCGTGTACCCGACAAACCAGTTGTCACAGAAATTGTTCGAGGTGCCGGTTTTGCCGCCGGCGGGTCGGCTGAAGCCTCTATATCGGACACCGCGTCCGGTACCGGCATCCACGACGGACCGCATCAGGTCGACCATAATATAAGCTGTCTGGGCCGAGAGGACCTCTTCCTTTTCAACCGCGGTATTGTCCTCGACAACACTGCCGTAGCGATCGACGATACGGTGGATCATGCGGTAGGGAATATGAATCCCCTTGTTAGGGAAGGTCGAAAACGCCGACACCAGTTCCACCAGGCGAACCTCTTCGGTGCCGATGGCAAGCGACATTACCGGCTCGAGCGGCGTGGAAATACCCATACGCTGGGCGTAGAAGATAGCTTCCTGGGGGTTGATCTTCAGCAACAACCGAATAGCGACCAGGTTGCGGGACTCACGGATCCCCTGACGCAGGGTGATCGGCCCCTTGAATTTGCTGTCGTAGTTGTGTGGTCGCCAGTCTTTGGTGCCGGGGATTTCCAGCACGATGGGGTTGTCATCAATAATATCCGTGGTGCGGAAGCCGTTGTCGATGCAGGCTGTGTAAACGAAGGGTTTGAACGCCGAGCCGGGCTGAAGGGTGGCCTGGTAGGCACGGTTCCACTTGCTCTCTTCGAAACTGCGGCCGCCAACCATTACCAGCACATCGCCGTTGGCATTGTCAATCGCCACCATGGCGCCCTGGACCTTTTTGTACGCTCTAATCGGCTGACCGATGTCATTGACGGTGTCCGGCAGGAACAGCGTATAGGCTTTGTTGTCCAGATCATGGGTGCGCTCGATCCGGGCTCGGAGTGAGTCGACTTTCTTGGCCACGGCATGCTCGGCTTCCTTCTGGAGTCCGATGTCGAGCGAAGTGTAAACCTTCAGACCGCCTGAATACAACTCGTCCTCACCGTATTTATCATAAATATACTGCCGGATGGCCTCGGTGAAATAGGGGGCCGTACCGATTTCCTCTTCGGGAGGTGTGATCGTCAGCGGTTCCGCCTTCAACGAGTCGTACTCATCGCGGGTAATTTTGTCCCAGCTGTAGTAGGAATATAGAACCCGGTTGCGGGCTTTCAGGGCTTTGTCGGGATTGTTAAAGGGCGAATTGATATTTGGCGCCGGGAGCAATCCGATGAGTATGGCGCAGTCGTTAAGACCTAGTTCCGCCGGCTTCTTGGAGAAGAACAGATTGGATGCGGCGGCGATGCCGTAGGCGCCACGACTGAAATAATACTGGTTAAGGTACATCTCCAGGATTTCTTCCTTGGAGTAGGTCCGCTCCAGCTTGATCGCCGTCAGGGCCTCCTTGATCTTGCGTTCATACGTTTTGTCCTGGGTCAAAAACAGCATTCGCGACAGTTGCTGGGTGACAGTCGAAGCTCCGGCCGCCTTGCGCCACTTGAGGACATTTGTAACCGCGACCCTGAACAGGCGTTGGACATTGATACCCCAGTGGTCGTAGAATTCACGATCCTCGGAAGCCAGCAGCATCTCGATAAGGTGCGGCGGGATATCCTGGTAGGATGTCAGGGCCCGATTCTCGGTATAGAACTCCTTGAGCAAATAGCCGTTGCGATCGTATATCTTGGTCTTGAGGCTGGGCTCAATGTTGTGCAACTGCTCGAAGGACGGCAGGTCCGACTGATATACGCTGTATGTTTTGAACCCTGCGATTACCAGCAGGACAAACCCGAGCACAAGAACGGTCAGGATGATATTCCGGAGCCGATTGCTCTTAAACCTACGCTGATTTACTGATCTGTTCATGCCGCTAAATTGATTTATGGACTCCGTTTAAGTCAAGCTAAAACAACAAACGGGCTTATCTCGTTGATTTTTAGCCACCGTTTTGCTAAACTTGTCCTGGCTACAAAGGCACACCGACGGCCCAGGGCCTGTCAACCGCCTTCAATTATATGCCGATAGTGGATTCTAGATTCATTTAAGGAGACGAAATTGACTAACGACGGCGACAACCCGGAAATAAAGCAGGAAGTACAGCGTCAACTCGCTCTCATATCGCGCGGCACGGTGGATATGTTGCCCCAGGGCGAGTTCGAGGCTCGATTGCGCGATTCTCTTGTCGATAACAAACCGCTTCGAATAAAACAGGGGTTCGATCCCACCTCGCCGGACATTCATATCGGTCACACGGTGGGGATTCGCAAGCTCCAGCAGTTTCAGGAACTGGGCCACAAGATCGTCCTGATCATCGGCGATTACACGGCCATGGTCGGTGATCCTTCCGGTCAGTCGGCCACTCGCCCTCAACTGTCCTACGACGATATCATGCACAACGCCGAGACCTACCAGGACCAGTTCTTCAAGGTGCTGGACAGGTCGAAGACCGAGGTGCGTTTCAACGGCGAGTGGTTCAAGAAGATGGAATTCGCCGAGGTCATGAAACTGGCCGCCCGGTTCACCGTCGCCCGCATGCTCGAGCGAGATGACTTTGAGAAACGCATGCGCCGGGGAACACCGATTTCAATCCATGAAATGTTCTACCCGCTGATGCAGGGTTACGATTCGGTCGCGATCGAGGCCGATGTCGAGATTGGCGCTACCGAGCAGACTTTCAACCTCCTGGCGGGACGCACCATTCAGGAAGCCTACGGCGTACGCCCGCAATTGGTCCTCACCATGCCCATCCTCGTGGGGCTCGATGGTGAAATGAAAATGTCGAAATCACTGGGCAATTACATCGGCGTCACCGAGACCGAGCGGGACATTTTCGGCAAGGTCATGTCCATCCCCGACGACCTGATATACTCCTACTTCGAGCTGGCTACCGATGTCGCCATGGAAAAACTGCAGGAAGTCAAGAAACAGCTGTCGCAGCCCGATGTTAACCCCATGGTGATAAAGAAGGAACTGGGGGAGACTCTGGTGGACATGTACCATTCTCCCGGATCCGGTAAAGGAGCCCGCGAGGAGTTTGAACGGGTGTTTTCGAAGAAGCAGCTTCCCGACGATATGCCGGAGTTGAAAGCTTCCGACCTCAAAGCACTAGACCTGGATCCCGACAAGATCTATCTCGTCCACCTGCTGTCCAAAAGCAAACTGACAAAGTCCAATGGCGAGGCTCGGAAACTTATAACCGCCGGCGCCGTTACACTGGATAATGACAGGATTTCAGACCCTGACTATGAATTTGCACTCGATCGCGAGATGGTTCTCAAAGTCGGCAAGCGGCGTTTCATGAAACTGATGCCTGACTGACGGGTTATAAGGGAGGAACCCGCCGAGGGCGGCGCCACCCAAACGACGTAAGACATGAAAGACACGACCGATGCTCAATAGCTCCTCGAAAACGATCTTCATACTTCTGGCTATGATCGGCCTCGTGGCCGGTTCGGGCTGCAGTTCCCGCGTTAAGTCTGGGCCCGAGGCCGAACAGGGCAGGATTGTCGCGGAACCTTCCGGAAGTGACATAATTGAGGAGCCGGCCGGTTTTCGCATCCACCCCAGGGCATTCGATTATTACGTCAACGGCACCATATATGAAGAAGCCGGGGCTATTATGCGGGCCGCTGATAATTACAAGCGTGCCCTGCAATACTACCCCAACTCCTATGTCATTCGGTCTTCATACGCGCATATGCTTTATGTCCTGCAGGAGTTCGATTCGGTTATCGAGGTCCTGGAAGTTATCCAGCCGGAAGATGTAGGGGTCTGGGAATTGCGGGCGGCCTCGTATCGCACGCTGGGTAAGATCGACCAGGCCGCAGAGGCTTATAAGAGAGTCGTCCAGTTCTCCGATCACAGCCCGGCCGCCTATGCCTTTCTCGCCAATCATTACCGTCACCGGGCCGACATCGACTCCGTCATATGGAGTTATGAAAATCTCACCCGGTTACGCCCGGACGATTTTTCGCTCTGGTATGATCTCGGCCGCCTGCAGGTTGAAAACGGCGACGCCGAGAGCGCCCGGATCTCATTTGCATCTTCCATCGAGGCCCGTGCCGATTCCAACAACATCATGTCATTCGTTCGCCTCGGTGAAATCTATCAGGCCGAGCAGAAACACGACTCGGCGGCTATTTTGCTGAAAGAGGCCTGCCAGATAGATCCGAACAATGTCCTGATAAATCGCATGCTGGCCTCTCACTATGTCAATCTGGATTCGCTTTCCCAGGCCCTCGCTTATGCTCACCGGGTCGTCCAGGGGACTCCACAGGATCGCTTCGCGGCTCGCCGGCTGGGGATTATATATCTGGCCATGGACTCCCTGTCGGTGGCGGACTCCATTTTCACCGCCCTCATCGACTCGGGCGAGCGCAACGCCGGTAATCATTACTACCTGGGCCGTACGGCACTCCTCAATGACGACCTGGAAAAAGCCCGGGTCCAATTCGATATCGTAACGCAACTGGCTGACTCGCTGTGGGAAAGCTGGCTTGACCTGGGGGCCGTCTATCGTCTCAAGGGTGAACCCGAGAAAGAGATCGAAACCTACAAGGTGGGGATGGAGCACGTCGCCGATTCGGTCGGGACCGTCAGGCTTCTCTTTGCCCTGGGATCGGCTCTCGAGCAAAACAACCGTGTTGACAGCGCCATCGTCGTTTTTGAACAACTTCGGAGCAAGGCCCCGGATGACGCGAAGGCCCTGAACTACCTGGGCTACATGCTGGCCGATCGGGGCGAAAGACTCGACTACGCCCGGGAACTCATCGAAAAGGCTGTTGCCGCAGAACCGGAAAACGCCGCCTTCCTCGACTCGTACGGGTGGGTGCTCTATCGCCTCGGCGAGTTCGAAAATGCCCTGGGACATTTAAAACAGGCGGCGACACTTGACAATGATCCGGTTATTTTCGATCATCTGGGAGATGCATACGAAGCCGTAGGACAAATACAACAGGCTCGCGAATGGTGGCAAAAAGCGCTCCAGGTAGATCCCAAGAATCAGGCAATTCGAAGCAAGCTCGACGAGTGAAGCATCTTTGCGGGTGGCGTCATCTCGCCTCTGCCGCTCTCTGCTTAATTTCCACTTCGTTTTTTCTCCAGTGTGCGCAGATAGTCGCACCGCCCGGCGGCGAAGTCGATAAGACCGGCCCCTTCCTGATGACATCGGTGCCGAAGGCGGGCTCGGTAAACGTTCCCCCGGGACGAGAGGTGACCCTTTTCTTCTCCGAGACGGTGGTCAAACCTGCCACGGGGCGCTCGGTACTCATCTCGCCGCGCCCGGAGCAGGAACCCAAAGTAAAGTGGAAATCGGATCGCGTGGTGGTGGTCTTTGCGGAAGAGTTCGCGCCGAATCAAACTTACATCATCTCTGCCGGGGCGGGCATAACCGACCTGCGTAAAAACAAACTCGACAGCGGCCTGACCATGGCCTTCTCAACCGGTCCGACAATTGACGCCGGGCATGTCGGGGGACTGATATTCGCGGACGGCAAAGCGAAAGGCGGCCTGCTGGTGGGCCTTTACGACATGGAATCTCTGTCACTGATGTCCCTCGATTCACTGTACGGCACCTATCTGACGGAGACCAACGCCGAGGGTGTGTTCGCCTTTGATTACCTTCCCGAGAAGGAATATCGCCTGCTCGCCTTCGCCGACGCCAACAACAGCGAGCGCCTCAACCCGCTGAAAGAAAGCTACGCAGTTACGGACCGCCCGGTAATCGTCGGCAGCGACATCCCGCTCGACAGCCTGATCATGGATCTCACCAGCTCCGACACCTCGAAGCCCCAGATCATATCGGCGGCGTACACGCCCGATGGCCTGGTCAAGGTGCGGCTTTCGATGGAGATACCACTGCTCCAACTTCAGCAGAATCCGGACTGGCTGACCCTTGTCCCTGCCGCTGACAGCTCAAGATCGATACGCTCGCTGGCCCTTCTCGAAACTGACATTGAAAAAGCCTCGGCGGTGAGCTTCTACGCCGGCCGACTGGATACCGGCGCCTACGCGCTGCAACTCAACCATGACAGTCTCAAGCCGGTAATGGCATTCCCCGATTTTGTCGTAAGAGAAAGACAGGACTCTCAGGCTCCGGAGATAGCGGCTTTCTACCCCGACAAGCTGAAACTCCTGCCTGATGAGATACGAATAGAGTTTCGGTTCACCGAGGCGGTGGACACAACCGTCATGACGGCCGAAACTTTCGTCCTGCTGGAGAAACCATCGACGGTGGTTCCGGTGCGCGTGGAATGGGTGAATCCTCTTTACGTGCGGCTGATACCCGAGGACACTCTGACGGGGGAGAAGTATCGGGTAGATGTCACCGAATTCGAACTGGCCGACATGGCCGGAAACCTCCTTGGAGACAGCCTGCGCAGTTTTGATTTCAGCATGATTGATGAGGAATCGCTGGGCTGGGTAGCCGGCGACGTCGTAATAAGTCTCCCCGGCCGGGAGGGCGACCAGGTAAAACTGACGCTGGACCAGGTTGGCTCCAAACAGAGCTTTGAAGTGTCCGCCACAGGCGGGCAGTTCAAGACACGGGTCCCGGCGGGCAAATACCTCATGTCGGGATTCATTGACAGTGACGGCAACGGCCTGCGCGACCTGGGCGCGGTCAGCCCCTTCCGCCATGCCGAGACACAGGCCTTCTCTTCCGACACCATTTCCGTTCGGGAACGTTTTGAGACCGCAGGCGTGATCTTCGAGTTCCGGTAAACCCGACAGAAAATCAACACCAACAAAAAAGGCGATACCCGAAAGGTACCGCCTCTTCAAATCCTGAATGCCCTGTCTTACTGGGCGCCCCACAGTTTGACTGTGACGCGACGATTCTTGCTGTTTGCCTCTCTCTCGTCCGGCATAGCAACGGGCTTGTCTTCGCCGTAGGAAACGGTGAAGAGTCGGTACAGGGAGACGCCAAAACGCTCGGCGAGGAAACGCTTGGCCGCGTTGGCGCGCTTCTCACCAAGGAGATAGTTGTACTTGGAGGATCCGGTAACATCGGTGTGACCGGCAACTTCAAGCAACGATCCGGCATTCTGTTCCATTTTCTCACCGCATTCGGTCAGAATCTGTTCCGCGGCGGCGGTCAACTTCCAGCTGTCGAAATCGTAGCGGATTTCGCCGGACCAGATGATCTGGTAGTTTTCAAAGCCTTTGGCCTTGTTGAGGGCCATGTCGGTCTTGCTCGAAAGCTCGGTAGCCAGGGTCTTGAGCTTCTGAAGCTCTGCGGTATTCTGGCTGGTCTTACCATCGACAGTCGCGATCTGGGCGCTGGTACGGCCTTCCGACTGCGCGATCTGCTCGGAAACGTAGTCTTTGTTCACACCGCAACCGGCCGCCATCAGAGCCACGACCAGGATCAGTAACAGGGTTTTCCTCATTTTCCGCCTTCCTTTCCATGTAATGAACTTAATGCTAATGATGATCTAGCCTGTTTAGGTGGAAAACTTAACAATTCAGATTGCGAAAGCAAGGAAAAAAAGGGCTGGCAGGCTCTTATTATTCGTCAAAGTCTATGCCGGAAAACGGTCTTGGTTAATCTCTATTGCTTGATAGCACCGGCGGTTACGCCGGATACTATCTGCTTCTGCATGACAATAAACAGTACCAGCACCGGGATGACGGCCACCGCCGAACCCGCCATGAGATGCTGCCAATCGACCGCCTGATGCCCCTGCAACATGGCCAGGGCTACCGGCAGTGTGCGCAGGCCCTCGCTGGACGTCAGGATAAAGGGGTACAGAAAGGAATTCCAGTTGGTGAAGAATACCTGTATGGCCAGCACCGCCAGGGCCGGCTTACAAAGCGGCATCACGACGCGGAAAAGAATCCTCAATTCACCGGCGCCGTCAATACGGGCGGCCTCTTCCATGGCCGGAGGAATCGATTCGACATACTGCTTGACGAGGAAAATCCCTATCGGGTTAACCAGAAAAGGAAGGATCAGAGCCCAGTAGGAATCGTAAAGGTGCATTTTCAGCAACATCACGTACAACGGTATTATGACAATGTGGGCGGGAATCATGAGCACCATTACAACGCTCACAAAGAGCACCTTGTGCGCCAGATAACGATAGCGGGCCAGGGCATAGCCGGTCATGAAACAAAACAGGATATTACCCAGCGTCACGGATCCCCCGACCAGGGCGGAATTGAACAGCGCCCGCCCCAGGCTGTTGCTGCGGAACAGATCGACATAGTTGCCAAACGTGAAACCGGAGCCGAGAAGGCTCCCCAGATCAATGCCGGCGCCGGTCCCCATGAATGACACCCGAAACATCCAGAGCAGGGGAAAGATCATTATGAAGAGAATACCGCTCATGGCCGCGTATCTCAGCACGGTCGCAACAATGTTCCGGTGCGCTACCACAGGGCCTGCCTCCGGCGCAGAATGTAAAACTGGATTGCCGAAAAGACGGCTATAACCAGAAACAGCGCATAGGCCGCGGCCGAGGCGTAACCGAACCGAAACTGCGTTCGCAGGCCCTGTTCGTAAAGAAAGTACACCACCGTCGAAGTGTCGAACTTTCCCTGCGTCATGACGAATATCTCCACGAATACCTGGAAGGACTTGATGGAATTAATGACCAGGATAAAGAGCGCCACCGGGCGGAGCATGGGCAGGGTTATCGAAAAGAACTGCCGGGTCGTCGAGGCTCCGGCGATCTCGGCCGCCTCGTAGAGCTCATTGGGAATGGCCTTGAGTCCGGCCAGGAATATCAGCATGTAATACCCCACCGACATCCAGATATCCATGCCCATGATCGAATAGAGGGCCGTGTCGCTGTCGAAAAGGAAACCGTGCTCCGGAACCGAGAGACCCACCATCTTCGCAAGCAGGGCGATGTAACCACCTCGTTGCAGGAGGTTGGTGAAAATGAGCGCTATTACCACCATCGAGGTGACCGAGGGCAGGAAAAAGCCGGCCCGGAAAAGGCCTCGGCCCCGGAACTGCCGGTTGACCAGCAGAGCCATGGCCAGGGCGATGACGGTCGTCACGGGAATGGTCCCGAAAACGAACACGAAGGTGTTCTTGAGGGAGGCGAGAAAGTCCTCGTCAGCGAAAAGCTCGCGGTAATTGTCCCAGCCGATCCAGGACCATTCTTTCGACAATAACTGGTAATCGGTGAAGCCCATTACCAGCGAATAGGCAAGCGGAAAAACCCAGAAAAGCGCCAGCGTGAGGCCCCACGGAAGCGTGGGGAGTATGGCCGCTGACCATTTACGATTCATTTTTTCATCAGCTCGACAGTGCGGTGTCGGGCTTTACGCAAGGCCTCACCCGGCAGACCGTGACCAAACAGAGCATCCTCGACCGCCTCTTCAATGTAGGTCTCGATATTGACCCATTCGGGAGTTACCGGCGGGTGTTTGACGAGGGCTATCTGTTTGACGAAAGTTTGCAGGTGTACATTCGATTGAAAGTACTCGTCCTCCTGCGCCTCGAGACTCGATGGATTGGCGGACCGGTTGGCGCGGCAAAAACGAATCTGGTTTTCCGGCGACGTAATGAACTCGATAAGCTTCATAGCCTCCGGCTTGTGTCCTGACGCTTCATTGACCGTCAGGAATTCCCCACCGAGAAAGGAGGACCCGGGGAACTGGAGGCCGGGGAAGAGGGTGGAGGCCAGGTTAATATCGCGCTTCTCCAGCTCGATTCGTTTGAGGAGCCAGTCGCCCGAAATAATGAAACCGATTTTGCCGTCAAGGAAGGCGTCCTCAATACCTCGCTGATTGGCGACGTACCCACTTTCGTCATGCAATTGCTTGTATTCGCGCAGGGCGTTAATAGCGTCGATGGATGCCAGCACACAGTGTCTGCCGTCGTCCGTAAAAATCTGGGCGTTATGCGACCAGAAAAACGGCATGAATTTTTTATAGAGACGGTGTTTCTCGGCGGCGTTGGAGCCCCAGCCGTAAATGCCATCGCCCAGCCGGCCGACCTTACCCGCGGCTTTCTTGAGCTCGGCAATAGTCACCGGCACCCAGTTTGGTTCGAAACCCGCTTTGGTTAACAGGTCGCGGTTTGCGAAAAGAACGCGCGTACCCAGAATCCATGGGTAAGCGTAGACCTTTCCCTTGTAGGTTGACATTCCCCAGCCGTGGAAACGGCCGGT
Organism: uncultured Ignavibacteriales bacterium; assembly: GCA_964630485.1. Taxonomy (GTDB): domain Bacteria; phylum Zixibacteria; class MSB-5A5; order GN15; family FEB-12; genus JAJRTA01. The sequence continues at coordinate 2,620 of CAZVUZ010000057.1, read as the reverse complement.
GTCGTCGGCAACCTCGGCCGTCATATCCCAGAGATGGCCCTCATCGGCGAACTGGGCAATCCAGTCGGAACCCAGCTCAAGGACATCGGGACCGGTGCCCGAAGCCAGCGAGATAACGATTTTCTCGTGCCCGTTGGACCAGGTCAGGTCGGTCAACCTGACATCGATATCGGGATTCGCCTTCTCGAATTCGGCGACCATTTTCTCAATCACCGGTTTTACCTGTGGGTCGGTCCAAAACTGCCACCATTCAATGGTGGTGGCGCTCATGGCCCGGCCGGTCAAAAGCAGGGCGAAAAAGACGAAACAGACAGTGCGAAGCATATTTTTCCTCTCGTAATTGGCCTTTTAAAATCCCTGTCAGGATAGGCGGGCGAACCGGGCTCGTCAACGATAAAATGTTTTTGTTGAAGCCCGGCGTCGGGCCGCTTACTTGCGCTCATGGAAGGCATTTTACTGGTTGTAGCGGTGGCATCGGAAGTAGCCTGGTTTGACCAGAGTAAACTGTCGACCTTCATTATCGCCCTCGCATCAATCATCATCGTATTGTATACAACCTATCACAAGAAGAGTCGCGATAAATACCAGGTGCGCCGCATTGCCGGGCTGAGCGCTATTGACGACGCCGTCGGCCGGGCTACGGAGATGGCGCGGCCGTTGCTCTTCACCCCGGGCTGGGGTGGCGATATCCAGCGGCCAACCACGATAGCCTCCATGAATATCCTCGCCAACGTATCCGCCAAAACGGCCCAGTACGGATGCAGTCTTATCTATCCGACCCATGACCCGGTTATCCAGGCGGTGGCCCAGGAGGTTGTCCGCGAGGGATATGCCCGGGCTGGTTTCCCGGATCGCTACCGTGCCGAAGATATTTCCTACGTAACCTCATCCCAGTTCGGCTATGCCGCGGCGGTGGATGGTATGATTGCGCGCCTTAAACCGGCTTCCATATTCCTGCTGGGCACTTTCGAGGCCGAGTCCCTGATCCTGGCCGAAACCGGCAACAGCGTCGGCGCCATTCAAATCGCCGGCACCGACTCGACCATCCAGCTTTCGTTCTTTATCGTCGCTTGCGATTACACGCTAATCGGGGAAGAACTCTTTGCCGCCTCGGGATACCTCTCGGGAGATAAGTCCATTCTCGCGTCCGTCCGCGCCCAGGATATGCTCAAGGTCCTCATCGCGGTCTTCATCATCGTCGCCGTCATCTGGAGTACGATCTCGGCTGTGTCGGGCGGCGGCGGGGAAGGCTGGTGGAATTTCTGATGGATCGCAAGGTCGCCCTCGGAGTCTGCTTTGCCTTCGGCTTGGTGATGTTCGCCCAGTATTTCTCGACGCATCCCGTGGCCCGCTCGATCAATCAGGCCATCCTCGAATACTGGCAAATCATATTTGCCTTTACACTCGTCGTCGGGGTGGCCAGTTTCGCGCGCAATAGCCTTCGAAAAATTTCTCGGGGCCAGGATCGTCCCTATCTGCTGGTGGGTATGATCGGGCTCGTGGCCATGCCGGTCATGGCCGCTATCTGGGGGATCAAAGCCGACACTCCCTTCATGTGGACCTTCGAGAATATCCAGGCGCCGATGCAGTCGACGGTATTCGCCCTGCTGGCCTTCTTCGTCGCCTCGGCCTCGTATCGCGGTTTCCGGGCGCGCTCCGTGCCGGCCGCGGTACTGCTGATCTCGGCTCTGATAATCCTTGCCAGCCGCAGTTCCATGGGCGGCTGGCTGAGCAGTTGGCTGCCCGATATCGCCGACTGG
>CAZVUZ010000057.1:0-850 GCA_964630485.1 uncultured Ignavibacteriales bacterium | reverse complement strand
CAATCCCTCCATGTCGGCCCGACGTGCCATCCTGATAGGCACCGGCCTGGGCTCGCTGACAACTTCGCTGCGCGTCATCATAGGTATCGAGCGCACGTGGCTGGGAGGGGAAAGATGAAGGCCTTGCAGGCCCGGCATTGGGTCTTTATTGGCCTATTCGTGTGTATAGGCGTGGCGATGGCCTCGGGAATCAGGATCAATGTCGAGGTCTCGCCGGAGACCCAAAGAATGTACGACTATATGGAGACCCTCCCGGAGGGATCGACACTGATAGTGTCGTTCGACCATGAAGCCTCGTCTCTCCCGGAAATACGCCCCATCGGGGAAGCTGTCCTGCGGCATGCCTTCAAAAAGAAACATCGCCTGATTGGCGTCGCGCTCCTGGCCGAGGGGACCGCCATAGGGTATCGACTAATGCAGAATATAGCAGCCGAATACGGCCTTGTTTACGGCCGTGACTATGTTTACCTGGGATTCAAGCCGCAGTATATCGCCGCGATTCTTTCGATGGGCGAGTCCCTGCCCGCGACCTTTCCGCAGGATTATCCGGGTACCCCCTACCATCAGTTGCCGATGCTGGAATCAATTGAGAACTATGATGATGTCGCGGCGGTGATATCGATTGCCGACGGTTCTCTGACCACGCACTGGATGGAATACGGCGGCGGGCGCTACGGCGTGACCGTGCTCGGAGCGGTCACGGCGGCCATGGCCACCACTTACGATCCCTATCTGGCCTCCGGACAGATGCACGCCATGGTCGGCGGATTGCGGGGCGCGGCCGAGTACGAAAACCTTATAGAGAAAACCGGCGGCGGCGGACGCGGCATGCTGGCCCAGACAACGGCCC
>CAZVUZ010000056.1:0-18605 GCA_964630485.1 uncultured Ignavibacteriales bacterium | reverse complement strand
CCTGCGGACACCCGTTGTGTAATCCAGATCTCAAACAAACCTCCCGCCTGTCTGTGAATATCATGGAGTATCGAATCGCGACACTCCCCGTGTCCGTTCCTCACCCGACAAATTACTTTAGATGGTGTTCTCTGTCAACGAATTTTAGTGAGCTCATGATCCCGGGGCTGAAGACCCGGGCCACCCTATCTGCGAATCAGCATGCCCAAAATCACCGTTGACTCAATCGACGGAGAGATATATAATGGAACAGCAATCACACGGATCTCTCTTAATGGAGACTTGACAAGTAGGGAATCGGGCGTTGACATGCCGGATTTATGCAAGCACAATTTACGGGGAAGGAGACTCAGATGTTTGACGAGTTCGCAAGTACTAATGTCGTGTTATCTCTGGCGGCGGGCGCACTTATCGGCCTATGGTGGACACTCAAGACAAAAAGACCACGGGCGTGGTGGAGTATCCTGGGCACTTTCATCATACTGGTGCTCTCACAGCACTGGATACAGGACGTATGCCTTGTTTGCGTTGATAGTACCGGTGTATATGCGCGTCTCTTGCTCACCGCCATGACCGCGGTCATCCTCATCGGCGTGGCGGTTCGGAAACTGGTGCGGCAGAGGACGGTATTCAGCCGATCCCAGTAAGACTGTCATATCAGACGCAATCGGCTCTCTTGCTTTCCTGGATTTAATCCCGTAGGGCAGCACCCGCTTTGGGGTTCTGCCATCAAGGAACCCCTTAGCCCTGTAACCCTCCTGAAGCCAAGCCGCCCTGCGGTGCCCAGCCCCTCTAAAGTCGGTGGCCCACCCGCTTGTCGGGTGGGAATCTGAAACTCCCAACTTCCTGTAGCCGCAGCCGCACCACAAATCCCCAACAACCTCCTCGCAAACTGCCCCTGCTTGCCCCTATGCAAAAAGAGGACTCGTCCATGACCGTCAGCGCAAAACAGATTGCCGCATTCAACACCACCATTGCGTCCAGGCTTCAGAATCAACACCGATCCTGTTATCCGAAATAAAAAATGGGAAAACGAACCCATTTGCCCACCACGTCCGGTGCCCCACCTTTCAGGTGGGATTAAAATCGGTTTGTACCCGCGGCGCACGGGGACGTACGCCGCGCACATGATGAATCCGGATCCTGTAGGGGCTACCGGCCGGTCGCCCGTGCGGACCTACCGCGAAAATACCACCCGGCCGCCGAGAATCGTCCGCCACGTCCGGCCCGAAAGACGCCAGTCTATAAACGGCGAATTGGCCGACAAAGAATGAAAGTCCTTCGCCCGCACCGTCCACTTCCGGTCAGGATCGATAATCGTAATATCCGCCACCGCACCGTCGGCCAGCGAACCCAGATCCAGGCCCAGGATGCGCGCCGGATTGACGGTCATTTTCCGAATGGCATCCGCCCAGCTGAGATACCCCTTATCGACAAGATAGGTCTTCACCAGCCCCAGGGTGGTCTCGAGGCCGATCATCCCCGCCGGGGCGCGGTCGAACTCGCAGTCCTTTTCCTCGATCGAATGCGGGGCATGGTCGGATACTATGCAGTCGATGGTGCCGTCAACCAGCCCCTCGACCACGGCGTCGCGGTCGCCCTTCGAGCGCAACGGCGGGTTGACCCGCAAATTCGTATTGAAAGCCTTGCCTATTTCATCATCGGTCAAAATGAGGTGCTGGGGAGTGGCCTCGGTCGTCACCCGGATACCCTCCTTCTTGGCCTTGCGGATAGCATCCACCGCGCCGCGTGTGGAGACGTGCTGGACATGGAGGCGACTGCCGGTCATGCGGCACAGGGCGATATCTCGCAGGACGGCGATTTCCTCCGATACCGGCGGGGCCCCCTTCATTCCCAGTCGCGTCGACTGATAGGATTCGTTCATCACCGCTCCCTCGCAGAGGAACTGGTCCTCGGCGTGCTGCATCACGGGGATGTCAAACATCTTGGCGTACTCGAGCGCCCGGCGCATGATGGCCGGGTTCTGGACATAGTGGCCGTCATCGGTAATACCGACCACCCCGACCTTGGCCAGGTCGCCGATCTCGGCCAGTTCCTTGCCGTCAATGTTCTTGGTGATAGCGCCCACGACGAAAACTCGGGCATCGGCGCTCGTGGCGCGGTCCTGGACGAACTTGACCGTCTCCTGGTTGTCGATGCGGGGCGTCGTGTTGGGCATACAGCACACGGTCGTAAACCCGCCCGCGGCGGCCGCCTGACAGCCGGTCATCACCGTCTCTTCGTCCTCGCGGCCCGGTTCGCGCAGATGCACGTGCATGTCGATGAGGCCCGGCACGACGAACTTCCCGGTGGCATCGATCATCTGGCTTACGTCGAGCCCCTGCATTGCCTGCGCAACCACCTTTTCGTCGTCCTCGACGCCGGCGATACAACCGTCCTTTATGAACACGGTGGCGTCTTTACCAAAACCGAGGGCCGGATCGATCACTCTTCCGCCGGTTACCACGAGATCGTATTTTGCATTAGCCATTATTCTGTTTCTCCCTCTTCGCGTCCCGACAAAAGATACAGGACGGCCATTCTCACCGCCTGGCCGTTGGTCACCTGGCTCAGGATCACCGAGCTGTCGCTGTCGGCGACCTCGCTGGAAAGCTCCACGCCGCGATTGATGGGTCCCGGGTGCATGATAGTGTAGTTCTTATTGAGCAACCTGAGACGCTCGCGTCCGACGCCGAAAAGGTTGGTGTATTCGCGCTGGGAGGGGAACAGCCCCGCCTGCTGGCGTTCCATCTGGATGCGCATGACATTGACGACGTCGGCGCCGTCGAGAGCGTCGTCGAGATTACTGTAGACGTCGACACCGAATTGCTCCACCTCGTAGGGCAGAAGGGTCGAGGGGCCGCACACCGCCACCGAGGCACCCATGGTCTTAAGACCCCAAACATTGGAGCGAATGACCCGGGAGTGCTTGACATCGCCGACCAGGACCACCCGCAGGCCGTCGAGCTGGCCGTACTTCTCGCGAATGGTGTACATGTCCAGAAGGGCCTGGGTCGGGTGCTCGTGGGAACCGTCACCGGCGTTAATGATATTGGTATCCATGCACTGCGTCAGGAAGTATGGCGCCCCCGAGGAACTGTGCCGAACCACCGTCATATCGATTTTCATGGCCTCGATATTCTGAACCGTATCGCGCAGAGACTCACCCTTCTTCACCGAGGAGGTCGAGGCCGAGAAATTGACAGTGTCGGCCGAGAGACGTTTCTCCGCCAGCTCGAAAGAAATCCGGGTGCGCGTCGACGGCTCATAAAACAGATTGAGCACCGTGATACCGCGCAACGTGGGGACTTTCTTGATACGCCGGTCGAGAACCTCGCGGAAGGTGCGGGCGGTATCGAGAATTTTCTCGATATCCTCACGGGGCGTACCCTCGAGTCCAAGAAGATGTCGTGAGCTTAGTCGACTCATTTCTCGCCTCCCTTTTTGGACTTCTTGTTGTCCGCGCCCGAATCTGCCCCTGGGGCGCTCTCGTCCTGGCCGCGCTCGATAAAGACCTGGTCGACGCCGTCCTTCTCGTCGAGCTGGACTACCACCCGGTCGCCTTTGGCTGTAGGCACATTGGCCCCGACATAATCGGCCTTGATCGGCAACTCGCGGTGACCGCGATCCACCAGCACCGCCAGCTGGATCGTCCGAGGCCGGCCGAAATCGATGATCTGATCAAGTGCCGCGCGCACCGTCCGGCCCGTGTACAACACATCGTCGATTATGATCACGTTGCGGTCGCGGACCTCGAAGAGGATATCGGTGCGCTGTACCACCGGTTGATCCAGCTTGGAGTGAACGTCGTCGCGATACAGGCCGATGTCCATCAGACCAACCGGCACTTTCACGCCCTCGATTTCTTCGATGACGGCGGCTATGCGTCGGGCAAGGTGGGCGCCGCGGGTGAGAATGCCGATGATGACAACCGACTCGGGGCCGGAATTGCGTTCCAGGATCTCGTGGGCAATTCTCGTTATAGCCCGGTGCATCTTCTTATCACTCAGGACAATGTCGCTTGTGACTGTCAAGAGGACCTCCATGTACTAAGCCGGGCGCGAATGTCCGAACCCGGAAAATATAATACGGGTGATTTGATTTCGATTTTATGGTGAGTCTCAAGGCGCACGATTCTACTCCTTTAGTGACCTCACGGGATCACCTTAAAAGGGGTCACGACCGCCGGTGGGCGGCGTTTTAATGACCGGTTTAATAGAAAATATACGCCGGCGGCAAAGAGTCAAGCGAATGATGGGAAAAAGCGCAAAAAGATGTTTCAGCTGTGGGAAATCGGCGACAGGATCGAGGCATATTGGGGATTTTCGAAGAAATCCCCGGTGGGTAATTCGACCGCTCCCGTCTTCCCATCCAGATACAGAACCCGGTCGGCCAAAGTGCGGATAAGGTCGCCCTCGTGGCTGATAATCATGATTCCCACACCGCCGTCCTTAAGCCGCCGCGCCATATCGATGAATCGTCCCACCCCCTCCTGATCGAGCCCGCAGGTAGGTTCGTCGAAGATGACGAAGCGCGGTGACATCGACAACACGGCGGCAAAGGCCAAACGGCGCTTCTCCCCGCCCGAGAGCGTGAACGGATCGCGTTTCGAAAATCGCTCGACATCCAGACCCGCCGTCGCAAAAAAGGCCGCGGTATCGTCGGGCGTCAGGGGGCGTGCCAGATTGGCCGGCCCGAATTCGATTTCCTCGGTGCAGGTCGGTAAGAAGAACTGGCGCTCCGGCTGTTGCAGCAAGGCCGCCACCTGACCGTGAATGTCGCTTTTGGCAAGGGGCTTGCCTCCCTTCGACTGATATCCGACGACGCCGTCCGCGGGATCGAGCAAGCCGCACAGCAACAGGCCGAGGGTGCTTTTGCCCGAGCCCGATGGCCCCACCAGGCCGATTATCTCCCCCGGGCTGAAATCGAGACTGAGATTCTCGAGCACCTTATTATCGTGGTGATAGCCGAAGGATACACCCTCGACGACTATTCTCGACAGGGCGTGATCACCGTCGATGGAGCCGTTCCCGGGCGGCGGCAGGTGAAGTTCACGCCGCGCGTCAAGCTCGTAGCAGAGGCCGCTGCGCAGACGGAGTGATCGGTCGGAGAGAATTTCCTGCGGGTCGCCGTCGGCGGCCACTCTTCCCCCGTCGAGTACAATCAGGCGCCGGTACAGACGGGCTACGCTCGGGTACTGCGTTATGCGTAGCTCGACCAGCTCCGGGTTGGTCCGGCGGACCGCGGCTAATTCCTCCTCGAGAGCTTCGCGCCCGCGCTGGTCCAGGAAAGAGTCCGGTTCGTCGAGAACCAGAATCGGCGGCTGGAATATCATCACCGAGGCCAGCGCCACCCGCTGTTTCTCGCCCCCGGACAGTTCCGAGGTAAGCCGCAGCCTGAGATGAGAGATATGAAAACTCTCCAGCGTCCGGGTTATTTCCACTTCCATCTGCTCCAGGGGAACCCCGAGATTCTCGAGAGCAAAGGCAAGTTCCTTCTCGACCGTCACCGCCACCATCTGGTTGTCTGGATTTTGAAAAAGCATACCTACCGGCAGGCGATGGCCGGAGAGATGATTGAGCTTCAGCGAACCGCCGGTGAGTTCTGCCAGGCCGGCGATGACCCGGGCAAGGGTGGATTTCCCGGACCCGTTGGCGCCCATGATACAAACCCTCTCCCCCCCGGAGATCCGTAGATCGAGGTTGTCCAGCGCCGGCCGTTCATGGCCGCGATAACAGAATGTAGCTTTATCGAACTGTATCATAACAAAAGCCGATGCCCCAAGTTAGGGCACCGGCTGAAAAACACAAGCATATCAAGGTCAACTAGTCTTCAAAAGCCACATCGAGCTGGCGGGCCGCCGTGGCCTCGTCGAGACGACGAACCGGCGTCGAATGCGGCGCCGAGGTCACCAGGTCGGCGTTTTCCTCGGCCTCGCGCGCGATCTGCTTCATTACCTTAGCGAAATAGTCAAGCGTCTCGCGGCTTTCCGTCTCCGTCGGCTCGATCATCATCGCCTCGGGCACGATCAACGGGAAATAATTCGTTGGCGAATGCATCCCAAAATCGAGCAGGCGCTTGGAGATGTCGAGGGTCTTGACACCGAGTTTCTTCTGCCGATTGCCCGACACCACGAATTCGTGCATGCAGTGGACATCATAGGGCAGATCGTAGTCTTCGCGAATCTGCTCTTTGAGGTAGTTGGCGTTCAAAACCGCCGTCTCGCTCGCCCGGCGCAGGCCTTTTCCGCCGAGATTCTTTATGTAAGCGTAGGCGCGAACCATGACGAGGAAATTGCCATAGAAAGAATGCAGGCGGCCGATCGAATCGGGACGGTCGTAGTTGAAATGCAGTAGTCCGTCACTGTCTTTTTCCAACACCGGCGTGGGCAGGAATCGTTCCAGTTCTTCGGTAACGCCGAGGGCTCCGCCGCCCGGACCGCCACCGCCGTGAGGCGTCGACATCGTCTTGTGCAGATTGTAATGCATCATGTCAAAGCCGACATCGCCGGGACGGAAAATGCCCATGTTGGCGTTGAGGTTGGCGCCGTCCATGTACATCAGACCGCCGACACCGTGAATCAGCTTCGCGATCTCGGCCACGTGGGTCTCGAAAATGCCCAGCGTATTGGGGTTGGTGAGCATCATACCGGCAACGTCGTCGTCGAGAACCTCCGCCACCGCCTCGGGAGAAACCACACCCTGTTCATTGGACTTGATCAGGACCGGTTTGAACCCCACCGAAGCAACCGAGGCCGGGTTGGTGCCGTGGGCGGAATCGGGAATAATGATCTTAGATTTCGTGTTGCCTTTGAAGAGATGATAGGCTCTCATAACGAGCAGACCGCAGAATTCGCCGTGGGCGCCCGCCACCGGCTGCAAAGAGACATGGGGAAAACCGGAAATTTCGCCCAGGTAATGCGCCAGGTCATACATGAGCTTCAGACTGCCCGGCGCTGCCTCGCAGGGCGCCAGCGGATGAAAATCGCTGAACCCCTTAAAGGCCGCCGCGGTCTCGTTCAATTTGGGATTGTACTTCATGGTGCACGATCCCAGCGGGTAGAAACCCTTGTCAATATGATGGTTCTTAACCGACAGGCCGACAAAATGCCGCATCGCCTCGCCCTCGGTCACCTCGGGCAGGGCTGCGTCGGTCTGACGCCGAAACTTCTCGGGAATGGCCGATAGAATTTCAGTATCGGGACTTTTTGTCTCGGGCAAAGTGTACCCGCGACGACCCGCTACGGATTTTTCATAGATCAGATTCTTGTCGTTCATCAAAGTTGCTTTCTTTCAACGTCAGGATATAGCCGCCGGAGCATCCTATTTGCCTCCCGCGGCCTCTTCCTCTTTCTTGGGTCCCTTGAGGGACTCTAACTGCTTATTGCAAAACTTGACATATTTGGAGTCGGGGTGATTGGCCACGTAGGCCTCGAATCTCGTTATCGCCTCGGCGCTGTCTTTCTTTTGCTGGTATATCCGGGCGATCTGAATCTCGGCCACGAGTCCATCGTTGACCTCCGGGAAGTCCGCCATGATGGAAGTGAAAGCCGCGATGGCTTCATCGCTCTTTTTCTCCCGCATCAACATCGTCGCCAGCGCCGAGCGGGCGCCGCCGGACAGGGAATCACGCGGATCGCCTTCATCGACGATGCGCTGATACCACTTCTTGCACTCCTCAGCGCCGCCCCGGTACTGATATTTCTCAGCGATCGCCTCATACATGGTTCGGTCGGGGTTTTCGGCAACCTTGTTCAGGAGGTCGTCGAGCGTCCCGATCCCGTTTTGATAGTTACGCAATTCCGTGATGAACTTCGCCGGCGGGTAATAACCGACCAGGCGGTCAATCTCCTTGCCGTCGGACCCGAGCATAACCAGCGTCGGAAAACCCGAGACCTTGAATTCCTTTGTCAGTACGGAATCTTTTTTGTCATTCAGCTTCACGAGGGCCATTTCATTGTCAAAGAACTCGATTACTGCAGCATCCGTCAACACGACCGTGTCGATCTTTTTGCAGTACCCTCACCAATCGGCCGAGAAGTAGGCAATTATGGGTTTCTCGGTTCCCCCCACGGCGGCCCGGGCCTCGGCAAGGCTGGCATAGGCGTTGGCTTTGGGAGTCTCAACCTCGACCGATATCTTCGGCAGCGGTTTCTCAGCCTCCTGGCCGATGGCAGACACCGCCAACAACATGACGGCCAGCAGAATGGCGGTTAAGCTTGAAAGTCGCATGGGCTCTCCTTAACAGAAGTCTATCTAAGTTATCTTGCTTCCGGCTCCTCAAAGTCCTCACCCAGAACGGCCCTCAGAAGCAATACGGCTTCTTCCAGGAAATCGCGCGGGACCAGAACCAGTTTTCCATCGTTCCCACGGGTGGCCGCGAATGAAACCGGTATTTCCTTCGAAATCACCGGCGCCAGATCCGACGACATCGTCACCGACGGGATATTGTTTGAATCCAGCGATCCCCGGACCAATTGTGATTCCATGGTGCTGGATACGCCGGCGACCACCACCCAGCTGTCATCGGGTTGGACGGCGGCAGTGTGGCGCACCTGTGAGCGTTTCACGAGGGGCTCGTTGCACTCCGGACAGATCTCAACGCCCTTCCTATACTCGTATTTACAGAGGGGACAGTAGGCCAATCAGGGATCCTTCCGTTTCCATTTGTCACCCAGGATACCATCCAGAAGTTCAGCGGCGGCGGCGGCGTGTGCCACCGGCACCGAGACCTCGGACACCCAGGATTTGCGGGAGTCAAAGAGAGGGTTGAAATTCAGTCCCACGGAACCGAAAAACCCGCCCTTGGACACGATCACATTGGGGATGTCCTGCGAATTGAGGGTTTCCCTGGCGAGATCGGCAAACACCTGCTGCTCGACACTGCCGAGAACAACCCATTCGGACTGCTCGTCCGCCGACAGCTCCCAGCCGCAGACATCGCACGCAACACTGCCGTCGGGCAATTCGCTTTTACATTTCGGACAGCACATGACTCTGTGACAACTCCTTGAGCCCGCTCAGCAATTGCTCGATCTCCTGAGACGTCCGCTTTTCCGTCGCGGCGACAATCAGGCAATCATCGAGACCCGGATACCAGCGCCCGGCATTGATCCCGGGAAGGATACCGTGTTCCATCATCGCCCGTATCACCTCGCGGGCCGGAATCGGCGTCTTCACCGCGAACTCGCGGACGAAGGAGCCCTTGAAATAGGGCTCGAACCCTTCCAGCGCAAAGATACCTTTGGCCGCCGCCTGCGCTTTTTCAGCCGACAGTAAGGCGACGTTTTTGAGCCCGGTTTTGCCCATCAAAGTCAGGTGAACCGTCGCGGCGGTGGCGCACAACGCCTGGTTGGTGCAGATATTGGAGGTCGCCTTCTCCCTGCGGATATGCTGCTCACGCGTCTGCAGGGTCAGCACGAATCCGGTCCGACCGTCAACATCTTTGGTTCGGCCGACAATACGTCCCGGCATGTTTCTCACCAGTTCCTTGCGGCCGGCGAAGAAACCGAGCAGGGGACCGCCGAATGACAGCGGCAAACCCAGCGGCTGGGCTTCGCCGATGGCCAGGTCGGCGCCGAAATCCCCGGGCGTTTTGAGTATCGCCTGGGCCACGGGATCGACGGCCATAACAAACTTCGCCCCCACGCCGTGAACCATCTCCACGACCGCATCATAGTCTTCAAGGACACCGAAGAAATTAGGCTGGGCAACTATCACACAGGCCGTGCTCTCATCGACGACGTCCGCCAGACGCTGTTGGTCAGTGACACCGCCCGCCATCGGCAGGGTTACCAGCTCCACCGGCTTTCCGCTGAGATAGGTCTCGATGACACTGCGGTAGATCGGGCTCAGGGTTTCGGAGACAATGATCTTACTTCGCCGTGTAACGCGGGCGCATAACAGGGCGGCCTCGGCCGTGGCCGAAGCACCGTCATAAAGCGACGCGTTGGCGACATCCATCCCCGTCAGGCGGCAGATATGGGTCTGGAACTCGTAAATAACCTGAAGGGTCCCCTGGGAAACCTCCGCCTGGTAGGGCGTGTAAGCCGTCTGAAACTCGGGGCGGCTGACGATGGTATTGACCGCCGAAGGGATAAAGTGATCATAGAGACCGCCACCGGCGAAGCAGGCGAGGTCGGTACGGTTCTGAGTTGCCAGGGACTCGATCTCCCGGAGCAGCTCCATTTCGGAGAGAGCCGGAATTTCCAGGGGGCGCGTGAGGCGTAGTTCCGGAGGAATCCCGCTCAATAACTGATCGAAACTATCGACGCCGATGCGCTCAAGCATGCGGCGGCGATCATCATCTGTATTGGGAACATAGGGCATAGTTGTTCTTCACACTTCCTATGAAAAGCGAACAGGATCGGTATTGTGCCCAATCGACGATCAGGCGTTAATGAGATTTTTGTAGGCGTCGGCCGTAAGCAGTTGTTCCACTTCGGCAACTTCGGCAACCTCGACCTTCATGATCCAGCCCTCGCCGTACGGGTCCCGGTTGACAATCATGGGATCGTCCTCGAGAGCGCCATTGGTTTCGACGACCTTGCCGGTCACCGGTGAGAACATTTCCGACACGGCCTTAACGGCCTCAATGGTGCCGAAGGCCCCCATCTTCTCGACTTCGTCGCCGGCCGCCGGCAATTCGACAAATACTATATCACCCAGCTCACCCTGGGCATAATCGGTTATTCCAACCGTGGCAACTTTACCTTCCAGTTTGACCCACTCGTGTTCTTCTGTGTATCTGAGTTCAGCGGGTATACTCACTATAAACCTCCAAGAATTACTAACCGTTATCAGTATCAGAACTGACGGTCTCAGCAACGGGCTCGAGAGGCCGTCCAATCTCTTGTTTGTCTTCTCCAGGGCGCTTTAACGTAATCTCGGCTGTGGCCGGCGCCGGTGACGGCTCGCTATTGAAGGCCTTCTCGACAAATGTCAGGTCATAATTGCCACTGACAAAGTCCGGATGCTGGAAAACCTTCTTATGGAAAGGAATCGTCGTAGGGACACCTTCTATTATGAACTCGTCGAGGGCCCGTCTCATCCGGATAATGGCTTCCTCGCGGGTGCGACCGCGCACGATGAGTTTGGCTATCATAGAATCATAAAATTGCGGAATCGAGTAACCGGTATAGACCGCCCGGTCAACGCGGACACCGGGCCCTCCCGGGATATGCAGGGCAGTAATGGTTCCCGGCGTCGGGCGGAAATCCTTATCGACGTCTTCAGCATTGACGCGACACTCAATAACGGCCCAGCGTGGTTTGATGTCTTCCTGGCGGTATTCGAGCTTCTCGCCCATGGCGACCCGTATCTGGTCACGCACGAGGTCAATTTCGTAGGCTTCTTCCGTTACCGGGTGCTCGACCTGAATACGCGTGTTCATTTCCATGAAATAGAAATTGCGTTCGGCATCGACAAGGAATTCGATCGTTCCGGCGCCGCGGTAGTCGACCATGCGAGCGCCGTTGAGCGCCGCATCACCCATCCGCTCCCTCAAATCGGGAGTCATCAACGGTGAAGGGGTTTCCTCGATGAGCTTCTGGTGACGTCTCTGAACCGAACAATCCCTTTCACCGAAGTGAAAGAAATTGCCATGAGTATCGCCCAGGATCTGGATCTCGACATGGTGCGGATTCAGGACCAGCTTCTCGAGGTAGAGGTCCTGGTTGCCAAACGAATTGGCGGCCTCGGTCGAAGCGATGTGATAGCCCCGCTCAAGTTCGGCATCGTCGCGACACATGCGCATGCCCTTCCCGCCACCACCGGCAACGGCCTTGAGCATTACCGGATAACCCACCTCATGGGCAATCTCACGGGCCTCGGCGAACGAGGACACCACGCCTTCAGAACCCGGAACAACCGGCACCCCGGCCGCTTTCATCAATTCCTTGGCCACAACCTTGTCGCCCATCTGGCGAATCTGGTCGGCCGTCGGTCCGATGAAGGTGATCCCGCATGATTCGCAGATTTCCGCGAAGTCGGCATTTTCCGCGAGAAAGCCATATCCGGGATGAATGGCGCCGGCATTGGTCACCTCGGCGGCCGCGATGATTCGCTTAGAATCGAGATATGACTCGCCCGGAAGTGATTTGCCAATACAGACATCTTCGTCGGCAAATCGGACATGAAGAGCATCACGGTCGGCTTCGGAGTAAACAGCCACCGTCGTGATACCGAGTTCACGACAGGCACGTATTATTCGCAGGGCGATTTCGCCGCGATTTGCAATAAGAATTTTCTGAAACAAAACATCCCTCTATTAAGCCGTTAGCGTACACTGACATTATACACCAACGGCGGTTTCTAACCGGCAGCTAATATAAGTTAAAAGCATATATTGGACAACACCATTCTGGGGCAAATGTTTCCCTTTTTTGGACCTGTCTTAATGACCTAAGATATTGAATTTTAAGCAATTAACCGGAGTAACGAGACGCCGGCGGAACCTCTCAGGGGCCTGTCGGTCCTTCCTCTGCGCCGCTCGGCCCCAAATTCGGCCCAAAAATAATGACGGCCGGCGGCTGGATGCCGTCGGCCGAACCTCAAATGCGACTCGAAAAACAGGAATCAATACTTGGTAAAATCGCTGGCGGAGCCGCCGTCAGAATGACCTTCGCTTTCCGAGGGTTCCTTCTCCCAACGGTCGGCGCTGCCGGTAATCCCTCTAACCCTGAGATCAAAGTCGTCCGGATTGGTCGCCTGGGTCATAGCCTCCTCGAAGGATATCAAGCCCTGCTTATACAGCTTCATTATAGCCTGATCAAAAGTCTGCATCCCGTACTGGACGCCGCCCTGTTCCATCAGTTCCGGGATATCGACTGTCTTCTCGGAATCCATAATACACTCGCGAATGGCCGCCGAGTTGATCATGATTTCAAGAGCCGGTACGCGTCCCGGCGTGTCATCGCGGGTCAGCAACCGCTGGCAAACGATGGCCTTGAGAGTGCCGGCCAGGAGCAGTCTGATCTGCTGGTGCTGGTGAGGCGGGAAAAACGAGATGATACGGGTAATCGTCTCCACCACGTTGAGCGTGTGCAGCGTCGTTAGCACCAGGTGACCGGTATCGGCCGCGGTCAGGGCAATCGACATCGTCTCCAGGTCGCGGACCTCACCGATAAGGATGATGTCGGGATCCTGCCGGAAGGCGTGTCTCAGGGCCGCTGCGAAGTTCTCGGTGTCACCGCCCACTTCCCTCTGTGAGATGATCGACTTCTTGTCGCGGTATATGTACTCGATGGGATCTTCAACAGTGAGCACATTGGCCGGCCGGGTAGCGTTGATCTCTTCGATCTGGGCCGCCAGGGTGGTCGATTTGCCGGAACCGGTAGTGCCGGTTATGACGATCAACCCGCGCTGTTCCTTGGTCAGTTCTTTGATTACCGGCGGCAGGTTGAGATCTTCGAAAGTCGGGACCGAAGTGTTGACGGCGCGGATGGCGATACCGGACGTGCCGCGCTGACGGTAGAGGTTGATGCGGAAACGTCCGAGCTTGGCCACCGAAAGGGCGAGGTCCATCTCGTGCTTGCGGTTGAAGCGCTCCTGCTGTTTTTCATTCAGGAGCTGGGCTACTATTTGCTCCATCTGGTCGATGGTGACGGGATCGGTGGCTATTTGTTCGAGGCGGCCGTTGACCCTGATGTGAGGACGGTTGCCAACCCGGATGTGTAAATCCGAAGATCGGCGGTTGAGCATTTCAACCAGCATCTGCTTGAGGTTCATTCAAGTCCCTTTCCCGGTTAGATTGTCGCTCAATCCGGCTCGATCAAGAACATGGTTTGCCCGAATTCGACCGGCTGGGCATTCTCGACCAATATCTTGACTACCCGGCCGCTGACCTCTGATTCGATCTCGTTCATGAGCTTCATAGCCTCGACGATACATACTACCTGCCCCACCGTGATTTTCTCGTTGAGAGACACATAAGAGGCGGCATCCGGCGCCGGGGCAGCATAGAAAGTACCCACCATGGGAGATTTAATCTCAACGGCGTTACCGATGCTTTCGGCAGCCGGCGTCTCGACCGCAGGCGCCGGGGCCGGCGGGGCCGCACTCGGCGGCGGCGGCGAACTCACCACGGGCTGTACGAAAGCCGCGGCGCTGCCGGAACCATTTTGAGAGGCTCCCAGTTTCTGGACAATCCTGACCTTTCGCCCCCAGTTGGACACCTCCAGCGATTCAATCTCGGATTCCTCGACCAGTTTGATCAATCTCTTGATATAATTCGTATTCATTCCATACCTCAACGGCCGTATCTCCCCCTTGCAGGAAACAAAGATGCGGCCTTAGACTGAGTGTTCGACTCAGGAAAATAGATTATATGATTTACAGCTCCAACAAGTTTTTTGGAGTCCGGTTCAAAACTTTCCCTCCGGTGCGGGTGACCACGACATCGTCCTCGATACGCACCCCTCCCCAACCGGTTATATAAATACCGGGTTCAACGGTTATCACATTGTTAACCATGAGTTTGTCGTCCGAGATCGGCGAAAGGCGCGGACCCGTGTGAATCGGTGTCCGGTTGTAGCCGATTCCGTGCCCGGTGCCATGACCGAAGTTTTTCCCGAAACGGGCCCTGGTTATGATCTTGCGGCAGGTCTCGTCGATCACCCGGGCCGGAACCCCGGCTTTTACCTTGCGTACACCCGCCTTCTGGGCCTTCAAAACGATTTCATATATCTTCTTCTGACGCGGGGTAGCTTTACCCACCACGATGGTGCGAGTCATATCCGAGACGTAGCCATTGACAGTCGCGCCGAAATCGAAAGTGACAAAATCGCCCTTCCTGATGCGTTTCTGAGAAGCATCCCCGTGCGGCATGGCCGAACGGTAACCGGAGGCGATTATGGTGTCAAAAGCCGGCCGTTCGGAACCGAGCATCATCATCTGGTATTCCAGTTCGGCACAGATTTCCTTTTCCCGCACACCGGGTTTGACCAGGTTAAGCACTCTCTCCAGCGCCGTGTCGCCTATTTCACAGGCCCTGCTGATGTACTCAATCTCATCCTTATCTTTCACCCAGCCGAGGTCGAGGAGGACATTGTCCGCCGGGGCCAGCAATATGTCCGGCAGCGAGATCGTAAGCTTCTGAACCGCCGCCACCGAGAGTTTGGACTCGGCATAACCGAACCGCATATTCCTGCGATTCAAACCGGGAAACTCCGCCAGACCGGCAACCAGATCACCGGTCTTCATGATATTGACTTTGGCGCCCTTGACTTCTTTTTTGGCCTGTTCCGTATAGCGAAAATCGGTCAGGAAAAGGGCGGTTTTATCAGTAATGACCAGCAGGCCGTTCGAGCCGGTATAGCCCGCCAGGTAGCGCACCTGGTCCAGATCGGCGATTATCATTCCGTCCAGATTTGCGGCCTGGACCTTTTTGCGAAGATCGGCTATACGTTGGACTGACATGGCATTACTCCTTTGCTTTGATGGCATGCTCGGCTTGAAGAAGTTTCTCCGACAACCGCGGGTTGCCTTCATCCTTGTTCAACACGCGGTAAACCTCGGCCGCCATACGGGGGTATCCCTGGTTCATATAAAGGTCGGCTATCGTTTCGGTGTAAAATGGGATCTTTCTCAGCGAGCTCTTAGTGAGACTCGGTTTCTCCTCACGGCGGGTCAGATTGATGGTGCGAGTACCGGCCTTTCGAGGACGTTTCAGGTCCGAACACAAGGACCGACAACCCGGATCGATTTCGAGGATACGCTTATAATGCGAAATCGCCCCGTGTTCATCATTTTCTGCGAATTTAATATCGCCGAGATACTTCAACGCCACGAGATTGTCCGGGTCGCGTGCCAGGACGGCGTAGAGCTGTTCGGTCGACGATTCCGCCCGGTCGCCGTGCCATAGCGCCCGCGCATATACCAGCCGGGCCGCAACGGGGATGGACTCCTCCTCCAGGTGCTCCCGGCACAGTTCCACAACCCGCGAGTACTTACCCTCGGAGAAGTAGCGCACGGCCAGCGCCGGCCAGTAACCCTCGCCGGCAAGTTCATCGGCCGCTGTAGCAGTCCTGATTTCACTGAGATCAAACATTGGCCCCTAAGAAAGGTACTATATGTTGAAAAATCAAGAGGGCTTTGCGCGAGTTGTCATTCTCGCCGCCAGCCCGGTGTCATTCGGCAGGCAGGAGATCGACGGCACTGTTTCTCAACATTTCTATATAGCCCACTCCGCGAGTACCGAAATATGCTTCGGGCGCCTCGTACAGTTTATCCTGCAGGGCCCTATCGACCGATATGAACTTGTAGCCTTCGTCTTCAAGAGCTGTCAACAAATCGTCCAGAAAAAACGAATTCAGAAGATTAGCGCGCAGGAGCAAAATATGCCGGCAGTCCCGCTTAAGTACCTCGCGGGCCAGCAACTCCGATCGGTTCAGCTCCTCCAGAACATGATTGAGATAATCATCGCGCAAACCGACAAAACTGGCCGAGTCAATGTCGTCGCCACTTTTCTCCAGACTGAGGTTGTAGAAATAGTCTTCGACAATCACCGTGGCGTGCACTACCTCCACACCCTTACCCGCCAGGTAACGCCCTATCTCGCGCTTGGCCTCAATGGTGTTGCCGTAGTGAAGAAAAGGATATCGGAAATAGCGCTTTTTCTGCCCGAATCCTTCGAGCATCGTCTCCAGCGCCCGCTCGCCCGCGATCACGTCCACCGCGAAACCATCCGGCCCCAATTCGTGCAAATCCTGATGTGAGAAAGTCAGGTTGCCCAGCACGTGCCCCTTGTTGAGCCAGGCGCCAAGAATGTCGTAGCCATCCTCAATACGGTTTCCGACTACAAACCCGGCCGCCTTGACCTCGTGCTTCTCCAATGCCGCCAGCAAACGCTCAGTGACGGCCTCGCGGTCGACTTCGGCAAAGGTGTTGGCCACCGGAAGCTCGTCGAATGTTATGCATATTTCTCCGGTTCTAGCGGTTTTGGTCTTGCCCTTACTCTTATCCGCATCCCCCGCCGCTGAAAGGCCAAGGGTGAACACCAACAGTGAGACCATGACCATCGTCAGCATCACCGCCCGTGAATGCCAAGACATTGTAATTAAATGGGTTAGGGGGCGTCCCAAATTTCACCTTTCTGCAGCAACGACTACCGTCCAAAAACATGACGACATTTATCCGGCTATACGCGAGAGCCCGGGCCCAATCATCGCCTTCCCAATGTTTTCAGAAAAGCGGCTCCGGCCCTTGAAATCAACAAAAAACGCCGCTGGCAAGAATCTAAGACGACTTGACGGGACACTATCAACATCGTTATCTAATTGTAGATCAACTCGTTACGGCGACACTCCACGCAAACCGACAAATTTTTTACGGCAAAGCTTGGAATATGGCCATCAATTTCTTATATTGTGCTTACTTGTGGGGTGTGGTTTGTTCACCGTATTTATTTGGAGAGGAAAAGAGGAACGGAATTGAGAGCATGAGTAAAAAGGTAATTATTGCGGCCAACAACATGATCTTCACTTCCAAAATTATGACCGTCCTTGACGATATGGAGGCTGAGGGAATCAAGGCTATCCGCTCGGACGACATTTTCACCAAGGCTCAGGAATTGCAACCCGATTTAATCATTATTGACCTGAACCTAAACGGTATTGAGGCCCCTTCACTGATCAACAAATTGCGTTCCTACGGAGCTACCAGAGGCATTCCGATCGTGTGCTACTCACCAAACACCCTCAAGGATCAGATGAAAGCCGCCAAGACTGCTGGCGCCACGGAAGTGCTGCCCAATTCGAGAATGACGTCCCGCATGAACAATATCCTCGGAAAGTACGTTCATAATTGACGACGGCGCGTTTACGAATCTAACCGGGCGAAGGATACGCCCGGTTTTTTTATTGCTTCGTCCGGCCTGCATCAGTTTAACTTATCCCTGAATTAGTACGCGCCCCCAAGGCGTTCGAGAGAACCTCCACGGGCAAATGAAGGAACAAAATCGTGCGAAGGATGTAGTAGAACATACCACTTGCACAGGCAACCCTGAGGGCCGAGGAATCGGTCTGGATTACTGAAATTGAAGATTATGAAAATAATAACACGTCTGGTTTTCCTGGCCGGTTTCCTGCTGGTCACGACAGTTGCCGGTTCGGAATTCAACCTCGATTCACTACTGGTAAAGTCCGTCGGCGGGCCCGGGGCGGCCGACATCATCTCGAACATGACAACTTACAAGACGACGGGGACGGTTAGCCTCAACGGCCAGCCGGGGTCTTTTGTCGAGTACTTCGCGCCGCCGAACAGATCTTACCTCAAGATCGATCTGATGGGTTTCATCATGGTGCAGGCCTACGACGGTGAGACCGCCTGGCAAATGGATCAAAACGGCCAGGCTCTCGAACTCGACGGTTTCGAGAAACGGGAGATCCAGAAGGGCCTCTACTTCAATTCCTTTGCATACCTCTTTCCCAACCGGGTACCCGGCGGCCGGGCCTACCTGGCCAAGGGGACCGTCACCGCCAACCGTCTTGAAGCTGGTGTCGTCACCGTTAAGGTCGCAGGGCAAGAAACCACGCTGGGCCGTTCCGCCGCGGAAAAACTGCTCGTCGCCGCCGGCAAGGAATCGTGACTGCCGCGTAACCCGCAATT
>CAZVUZ010000055.1:18552-18900 GCA_964630485.1 uncultured Ignavibacteriales bacterium | reverse complement strand
AAGGAGAAACTTCTGACCGAATGCAATCTGCATACGATTGTCAGGCTGCCGAACGGGGTATTCAGCCCATACACCGGCATAAAGACAAATCTTCTTTTCTTCACGAAAGGAGAGCCGACAAAAGAGGTCTGGTATTATGAGCACCCGTACCCGGAAGGATATAAGTCCTATTCCAAGACCAAACCAATCAGAATAGAAGAGTTTGGCCCTGAAAAGGAATGGTGGGAGAACCGGGAAGAGAACGACCATGCCTGGCGGGTTTCTGTTGAGCAGATCAAGGAGTCCGGGTACAATCTTGATATCAAGAATCCCCATGTTGAGGATGAGGATCACGGTGATCCGGTAGAA
>CAZVUZ010000055.1:0-18542 GCA_964630485.1 uncultured Ignavibacteriales bacterium | reverse complement strand
AAGATCGTTTCAGAAGTTGATGAGACCAGAGATAAGCTGAAACTGGAACTTGCTGCCTGCCTGGAGAAGAATAATTGATCGAGGATATGACCCGGTTTCTGCTGGATCAGTTTAATATTTTGGCGGATGCTCCGGGCGGGGTTCAGCGGCTGAGAGAGTTAATATTGCAGTTGGCGGTGACAGGAAATCTCGTATTTACCGATAGTGTCCGGCTGAGTCGGATCGGAATAGTCCACCGTTCGCATAAACTCGCTGTTGGCCACAAGTACGATGCTGTCATTGGCCACCAGAACATCGGTACACTCGCCCCATAGAGGTATGCGGCCGGCGATCACCGGTGCTTCTTTATCGGAAACATCAAGGATAGTGAAAGCCGACTGCTCCACCGGAAAACACGCCTCCTCGTCCGCCAGAAAAACCAGATCGCCGCGAATATCCAGATCGACCGGCCCGTAGCCGGTTGGGAAATGGCAGGACAGGACCGGAGATGACGGAATCGATACGTCGAATATCCAAAGATCCAAGCCCACAACATAGGCATAGTCACCCTGCACCCGAACTTTAAGAGCCGGGTAGTCAGTCGATATAAAACCCACCTCTTCGATCTGATTCGGATTACTGACATCAAGAATCAGCAGACCTTGTTCAATATTGTAGATGAAATAGGCGACAAAGGCCAAATCGCCGGCGACATCAATACCATTGGTGCTCCCCGATGTCTCGTAACTCCCGGCCACGAAAGCCTGTAGCGGATTCGACACGTCAATGACATAGACTATCCCATCCTGCGTCGTAACATAGGCGCGAGTTCCCGCTACAACGACATCCGACGACCATCCTCCGTACAGGTAAACCATTGAAAGGGTATCCACCGAAGATGGGTCACTGACATCGAGAATAAACAAGCCGTTGAATACGGTATAGTAGGCAAGGGTGTCATCCATGACGACATTGCTTCCGCCGCTCCACAGAATACTCCCCGAGTAATCCAGCATGCCATCAAAGGCCGGCGCCGAACTGACAAGGGCCAACACCACGAAAACCACCAGAGCAAGTTTGTGCCTTAACAACATTCGTCTATCTCCCCTTTTGATTTTCAGCCAGGCATATGACCGGCTGCGATCAACCCATTTGCCGAGATATGGCAATCGACCGGTCTGAGCAACTTAGAACTCCATAATGAACCGCCGCGTACAAAACAGCAATCACGTGCGGCACTACTATTGTTCTGCCAACTAATAAAGCGTCAACATCAAAATAGTCTCTTTTACTCAAAGCGGTTTGTTGAGTGCTTATCCTTGTTCAACACTATATCATTAATGATGTGTTGCCGGGTTGTCAAGCGAAAAAATGGCAATTGGTCGATTTTTTTTGAAGTCTCAGGAATTGAACATTTTTGATCATCAAAACACAACCTTGTTTGTCGACAATATTGTCGGGCGGTATGGGGCGCGACTCACAGCCCCCCCGTTAGCCTAAATCGCTTCATCGCCGGCCCGTTATACAAGTTGACAACCGCCCACTCTCTTAAGAAATTGCACTATGACAAACCCGAAACAACATGACAACGCCACCCTGGTCGTCGCCCTGGTGAGATTCGCCGGGATGCCGCCGCGGCTGGTGGAATCCCTGGTGGTCAAGTTTGGAAGTCTGGAAACGATAGTCCGGGCCTCCACTGACGACCTCATGGCCATGGACGGCATGACGGCCGAGTTCGCCGAGGAAATCACGGCCGGACTGGCGCGGCTTCCCGAAGCCGAGGAATACTGCCGGAGTATTAAAAGCCGCGATATTCATATCTCCACCCGCTTCGACGATGACTACGATCATCGGTTCTTTGAGTTGAATGATCCCCCTCCCCTCCTGTATGTAAGGGGTAAATTGCCCGACCGCGACCGCAAGACGGTAGCCCTGGTAGGGACCAGGTCCGCCACCAACGAGGGTATTGAATTGACTATCAAAGTGGCCAAGGCCATGGTCGAAAACGAGGTGCAGGTTATCTCATCGCTGCGCAAGGGAATCGACGCCGCCGCACATCTCGGTGTCAGGGCGACCGAAGCCGGTTCCTTTGCGGTCATTGACTCCGGCTTCGACCACATCGACGCCAAAGAAGAGATGCCGCTGGCTATCGATGTCGCCCACCTCGGCGGTGTCATCACCGAGCATTCTCCGGAGAGAAAACCCGGGAAGAAGTCCTTCGAGGCCTCCAACCGAATCGTTGCCGCCCTTTCCCAGGCGGTCGTGGTCACCGAGGTTTATGACGACTCCCGGCACACTATGGATCTCCTGAGGTGCTGTTCTCAAATCGGTAAAATGGTTTTCTTTGTGATAGATCCCCGTCACGGTGCCCTGGCCACCGAGAAAAGCCTTAAGGAGGCCGTCACCCACGGCGCCATTCCCATGGTCGGGCTGGACAAACTCGACGATATCGCCAAATCGCTGGTGTAATCGACTGTTATGGACGACACCTACTTCACCATCGCCTGTGAGACCGAGGCCGAGATCAAGCGCAAGGGTTCCCGCTTCATAGCCGAAACCCGGCTGGTGACATCGGTGGACGCAGCCGGAGAGCGCCTGACCGAGATACGCAAACGCGAGCATGCCGCCACCCATCACTGCTTTGCCTATATCGTGGGGGATAAAGACGACTCGTCCTTCAAATACTCCGATGACGGGGAACCCAGCGGCACCGCGGGCCGACCGATTTATGACGCCGTCTGCGGACGGGACCTGACCAACCTCTTGCTCGTGGTCACCCGGTATTTCGGTGGCACCAAGCTGGGCACCGGGGGACTTGTACGAGCCTATGGCGATGCCGCCCATGAAGTGCTCGAAAAAAGCGGTCTTAAAACCAACTACCTGACCGAGACGATCCGGGTGGAAATAGCATTCCCCCTGTACGACCAGTTGATGCGGGTTGTCAACCGCCTTGAGGTAAAACAGCACGACGCCGATTTTTCCGACCATGTATCTTTGATGCTCGAAGTCCGCCGGAGCCGCCGGCAGAACCTGATCGACGAGATAACGCAATTGAGTGGAGGAAAGGCGAAAATTGAACCGATCGAAAGCTAAACGCCGCCTCGATTGCTTCGGCATGGGGATTATCCCGGTTGATTTTCTCTATACCGTAAAGCGCCTCCCCCCCGCCGGCGGTAAAGCCGATGCCACCGAGGGCTGTATACAGGGCGGCGGCCCGGTGCCGAATGTCATGGTGGGACTCTCCCGACTCGGACTGCATACGGGTGTCACCGCCGTGGTCGGCAACGACTGGCTGGGAAGGTTCTCGATCGAGGAACTCAGGAAAGAGGGAGTGGACCACAGTTGCGTCATTTCAAAGAACAAACCCTCGGCGACGGCGCTGGGCTTTATCGAGGAGGGCACCGGGCGGCGGACGATTGTACTGAACCGCCAGATCTTCATATCACCGCGCGATTTGAGGACCTCGACATATCCCATCCCGCGCCTTCTGCACCTCGACGGCCGCGATCTCGAGGCCACCGTTAAGCTTGCCAGGTGGGGCCGTAAAGTCGGCGCCATTGTCAGTTTTGATATCGGGTCTGTCCGCAATGACGTCTCCCCCGTATTGCCCCATGTCGACCACCTGGTCGTAGCGGATGCCTTTGCCCTGCCGTTTACGAAGAGTCGGTCGGTCAAAACGGCGCTCGAAAAACTGGCCGCCTTCGGTCCTTCGACAGTGGTAATCACCGAAGGCACCCAGGGCGCTACCGGTTTGGAAAACGGAAAGTATGTGAGCCACCCGGCTTTCAGAGTAAAGAGCGTCGACACGACCGGGGCCGGCGATGCCTTTCATGCCGGGTATCTTTACGCCCTGCTGGAGGGACGCGACCTGGCCCATCGTCTCCGGTTCGGGGCAGCCGTGGCGGCTTTGAAGTGCACTCGCCTGGGGGCCCGGACAGGCGCTCCCACCCTGGCGGCGGTTAACCGATTCCTGAAGAGCAAACCGAGGACCTATGCTTGAGTTTTTAGCCGGTATCGATCACGCGCTGTTCATTTTTCTGAATGTGACGGTGGCCAACCCATTCACCGACGCTCTGATGCCGGTGGTTACCGACGACATGTTCCTGCGCGTGCTTTACGGCGCCGCCATGGGCGCTATTTTGTGGCGCGGCGATGCCCGCCTGCGCTGGCTGGTGCTGGCTTCGGCCCTGGTTTTGCTCCTGACCGACCAGACCTCCAGTCATTTGCTGAAGCCCCTTATCGGGCGGGCCCGACCCTGCCATGTGCTGGAGAATATCAATCTCCTCGTCGGCTGCGGAGGCGGGTTGTCGATGCCGTCCTCGCATGCCGCCAACGCCTTTGGCCAGGGCGTCCTGTTCTCGCTGGTAGTCCGGCAGACTAAGTGGTATCTGTGGGTATTTGCGGCCGTGGTGGCGATCAGCCGCGTTTTTGTCGGGGTACATTATCCGGGAGATGTTTTCGTGGGCGCGGTCATCGGAGGCGGTTATGGCTGGCTGATAGCCATTGCCTTCAGGAAGTTCGATGAAAAATACCTGAAGAACCGGAGGGATAAAACCAATGCCGCTGAAGCTTGAGGTTGTCAAGGGAGATATAACCGAAGCGTCGGTTGACGTAATTGTCAATGCCGCCAATAATGAACTGTGGATGGGTTCCGGGGTGGCGGGGGCGATAAAACGCGCCGGCGGGACGGTAGTCGAAGAAGAGGCCATGAGTAAGGGACCTATCATGCCGGGCGAGGCCGTGTATACGGGAGCCGGTCAAATGCGCTACCGGGCGGTGATCCATGCCGCCGTCATGGGACAGAATCTAAAGACCTCGGACAAACTCATCCGGCAGGCCACCCTGGCCAGTCTTACCATCGTCGAGAAGCTCGGCCTGAAGTCGGTGGCGTTCCCGGCCTTCGGCACCGGTGTGGGCGGATTTCCCATGAAGGCCTGCGCCAATATCATGGTCAAAGCCGTGCGCGGGTTCGATGCCTACGTTAAAAATATCGAACGGGTGCAGTTCTGTCTGTTCGATGAACTGGGGTTTAAAGCCTTCTCGGAGGCGGTTGAATCCATCCGGCAGTGAATGGGCTAAAACGTCGCCTTGACTTTGAATTTCCCCGAATAACCGAGCGAGACGCCATTGTGATTTTCGAAAGCGCCGTCAATGGTTATAAAGACACGGTTCGAACCCACCGAATCCACGAGGAAATAACCTGACCGGGGCATGAAGGTCTTATCCTCGGTGGACCAGTCATAGCGTCCCAATAACTGCACAAACGAATTATCGACCAGGTCGATTGAGTCGGGTTCGGGTTTTTCCGGTAACTGCAAATGAAGGCGACAGCGCAGGTACTCATCGAAACTCAGGATGGGCATTTTGCCTTCTTCACCCGAGGACCGGCGCGTGCCGGTGGTGGCAATCACCACATTGCCCTTGCCCGGCAGCAGTTTATTTTCGGCCAGGAATTCCCCGAGGCGGGCATCCACGACATATTGCGTCTGCTCCACATCGACTTTATCACGCTCTCCCTCAACCGCCATGTAAAGATCCAGGCGGTAACGACTGGAACAGGCGGCCATCAAGGCGGCAACAAGCACCAGCAAAACGGCGCCAAACAGGATATTTTTCTTGAATTGGTACATGTTAAACATTAGCGGCCGGCTCCTCATCAGTCAAGCTTTGAATCCGCCGGCGGTGAAGGGGTAAGAACCGGGATCTACAGCGGCATTTCCACGACGCGATATCGTTTGTAAACCGTGGCCCCCATCTGCTCCGCCGCCCGACACATCAATTCGTTGGTCTCAAGGATCCAGGAGAACTCCGCCCAGTGGTACCCCTTTTTGGTTCCTCTGTCATAGATCTCGGCGTACAACATCATATCGACGCCGCGTTTCTGGAAACTGGGGATGACGCCCATGGTGACCACCCGGACTCCGTCGATCTTGTTGCGAACTTTGGTATGCCACAGCAACTTCAGGATTCCCAACGGCAGGAGTCTGCCCTTGAGATATATGAGGGCCTGATTGACGTCGGGAACGGCCATTAAGAACGCTACCGGCTTGCCCTCATGCTCGGCTATCAGGATCAGGTCGGGATCGACCACCTGCTTGAGTTGCCGCGCCATATACGAAAACTCGTCCTCGCTCATCGGCACGAAGCCCCAGTTGTGCTGCCACGCCTGGTTGTATACTTCGCGAACTATTTCTATCTCGCGGTTGAACTCAGACATTTTCAACGTCCGGATGGTAATTTCGGAACGCTTCTTGAGCCTGACCAGAGTCTTCTGAACGCGTTCCGATATGGGCACCTCATCAGAACGCTTGAAGGCCAGCAAATCCATGGCTTTCTTCAGACCGAACTTCTCCGCCAGGCGCGGCAGATACGGCTTGTTGTAGGTCATCATCACCACCGGCGGGCTGTCGAAGCCGTCAATAAGAAAACCGATCTCGTGATTGGTGGAGAAGTTGAACGGGCCGCGCATGCGCTCCATGCCTTCCCGCTTAAGTTCGATCATGGCCACTTTGAGCAGTTTGGAGGCAACCTCGAAATCGTCAATGCAGTCGAAGAACCCGAAAAGGCCGGTCTGTTCCTCGTGAAAATCGTTGTGGGTATAGTCGATGCAGGTTGCTATGCGACCCAGAACCCGGGATCCGTCCATGGCGAGAAACAAACGGGTCTTGGCAGAACGATAAAAGGGATTTTTCTTCTTGTCGAAGAACTCCAGCCTCTCCGAACGCAACGGCGTGATGTAGTTTGGATCACCCCGATACAGCTCATTGGGATAATCGATGAACCTGTGAAGCAGGGCCGAGGATTCGACTTCTACGATTTCGGTGTTTGCCATATTTATACTATGAGATAAGGCCCTTCTCGCGACCGATCTTCGCTACTACCTCCACCACCCGGTCCAGTTGCGCTTCGGTGTGGGTCGCGGTGTACGAAGTTCTGATCATCGCCCGCCCCGGAGGGACCGCCGGCGAAATGACGGGGTTGGTGAAAACGCCGTTATCGAACAGCGCCTTCCAGAACGCGAACGCCTCCATATCGTCGCCGACGACTATCGAGACCACCGGCGTTTCGGTTTTGCCGATGTCGAAGCCCAGCTCGCGGAACGCTCGCTGCATGCGCTTCGCATTGCGGTGAAGGTTCTCCCGGCGTTCCGGCTCGGACTCGCATATGTCGAGCGCGGCCAGCACCGCCGCGGCATTGGCGGGCGCGATCGAGGCCGAGAATATCAGTGACCGGGCACGATGCTTGATATATTTGATAACGTCCTTGTTGCTGACGACGAACCCCCCGAGCGATGCGAACGACTTCGAAAAGGTCCCCATGGTGATATCCACTTTGTCAATGAGACCGAAATGTTCGGCCGTGCCGGCGCCCGTTGCGCCCAGAACCCCGACCGAATGAGCGTCATCAACCATCACACGTACGCCGTACCGCTCGGAAATCTCCACCAGCCTGGGCAAGTCGGCAATGTCGCCCTCCATGGAGAAAACACCGTCGACAATTACCATCAATCCCCCGCGATGGTTGTTGTTGCGCACATTCGCAACGACCCGTTCGTAGTCGTCCATGTCGTTGTGCGCGAACTTGTACACCTTGCCGTACGAAAGCCGGGTGCCATCGACAATACAGGCATGCACCTGGCGATCGATTATGGCGGCATCATTTTTGCCGATCAGGGTGGCGATTATACCGAGATTGGTCTGGAAACCGGTCGAGAACACCAGCGCGGCGTCGCGCTTCATGAATTTGGCCAGGCGTTCCTCCAACTCGATATGCAAATCCAGGGTGCCGTTGAGAAAGCGACTACCGGTACAACCGGAACCGTATTTCATGACGGCGGCGGCGGCGGCTTCCTTAACCTTGGGATGATTCACGAGCCCCAGGTAATTGTTAGAGCCGACCATTATGCACTTGCGGCCGTCAACCACAACCTCATTGCCGGGAGCCGACTGCAGGGGATGGAAAAAGGGGTAAATGCCCATGGCCTGGACCTTGTCCGGTTCGGTGTAACTAAAGCACTTATCAAAAAGGTCAGGATAGCTGACCTGAGTCTTCTCATCTGCTGGCAAGCGGGCTCCTTTCAGTCGTTTTGATGCAACTTTGGATATAACCATTTAGCCATTGTTTTGTCAAGAAAATAGCATTGCCCCGGTTATGTTGCCCGGAGCAGCAAGTCTTCGCCTTTGAGGCCGGCCGAATAGCCGGGCGCCGTCAATGTGGGCCGCCAGTATTTTCTTGACTTGAAGTAACCGTAACATATGATTGCCTTTATGGAACGTCCCCTTCATTATGACTTCCGAGATATCCTCTGGGCCCCGGCCAGGGCGCTCTCGGTCAAGAAGATATTTGCCATGACCCTGTTTCTGTGCCTGGGCCTGGCGATCTATGATCTTTTCACCTACATCGCGCTGGCAATACAGGGAGAGAATATCGAGTATGTTTTCTCTACCTACGGCTTTTTCCCGTTCTACCAGTATGCCTTCAGCTCCCATGTCGCCGTGTTGGTGTTCGCGCTCGGCCTGATCCTGACCACGCTGGCGGTGATGATGGGCTTTTTCGCGGTCTCGGCAATAGATATTGAGGAAATTCGCGGCAACCGCTTCATGTCGGCCGGCGAGAGCATACGGTTCGCCTTCAGGCGTCTCACCCAGTTGCTGCTTTCCGAGGTCGCCATCGCCATCTTCGTTTTGTTCATCGTGATCCTGTTTGCGATTCTGGGACTGGCCAGCCGCATTCCCTGGGTGGGCGAATGGCTTTACTCCCTTTTCTTTGTCTTTCCCGGTTTCATTGTCGCCATTTTCACGGTTTTTATCATTCTCGTCTGGCAGGTTTCGCTGGTGCTTTTACCCGCAACGGCCGCCTCCGAACGGCGCGGCGAGGTCTTCACCGCCCTCCTCGAGACATTCAGCAGCATTATCCGGCAACCCTGGCGGTGGCTGGGCTTTACAGTCTACTCGATCGTGGCCGCCAAGCTGGCCAGTTTCGTTTACGCCTATCTCTGTTTCCGGGCGGTGCAATTCATGACCTTTGCGGCCGGCCTCGGCGGCGGGCGCGAGCGCCTGACCGATCTCATCAAGGCCGGACTGTCACATCTTCCGGTCAACTCTGACCTGACCGACACAATGTTCAACATCTTCCCGGGTGTTAACTGGTCGTTCTCGATAGGTCCGTGGACGCGCGGCGGCGCCGACGATGCGGCGGGATATATCATGGCGATCATGTTATTCGTGATATTAGCGACGATAGCGGGCTATTTCATGGCGATCATAGCCACCGCGCAGGCACGGGGTTATGTGGTGATCAGGTACATCAAGGACAACTACCGAATTTCTGACGAGAAACCGTTGTTTTTCACCGACGAGCCGGTAAACCCGCCGCTCGAGGACGAGGACATCGAGGGTGGCGGAGTGGAGCAATCGTAAAGCACGGCGGTCAGACTGCGTTCCATCCTCAAACCGTCATCACCTGACAGCATAGTTTTATTGGTTGATAATCGATGGGCTCTAGTCGGCCCTCCCTTACCAAACATGTACTAGCCTGTAGATACAGCCATGAATATCGATTCGGTTCAGAAGTATCACTATTGAGGCGGGCAAGGCACTTATTTCTGCAACTTTGGAGAGGTTTGTCCGTTATAATGTTGCCGGGCTTGCGAAAGCCGGCCGATACCGTATATTGACGGTACTAATGTTCTTTGACATCGGGAAATCGTTGTGATACAAGCAACGCCCGAGACCTGCTCGAGACGACTGCGGATGGCGCTGGATGGTGCTGTCGGCAGGATGTGACCTTTTTTATGGGGGTGACCTGGTTTCGACGGGCTTAGCGAGGGGTTGTTTGCGTGCCGGGGTTGTCTGGGGCCTCGTTAACAAACCGGGCAAAACACTAATTGGCGAATACGATTACGCCATGGCTGCCTAATCAGCATTGCTGATAGGCCATAAAGCCCGTCGCACCTGATTCTATGTCTCCAGGGTTGGGATGCGGCGTCGATAAAGGAGGCTCGACGGACTGACGCCTTTAAAGTTCGTTCAAATACAAAGGCTGGCCTCGTACGTGGCCTGTCGGTCGGCAGCGTACGTGGCGAGAAATTATAGACTGACTACGCACGTAGAAGGCAGCTTGACGTTGAGTTCGGACGGGGGTTCGATTCCCCCCACCTCCACCAATAAACCTTGACATACTGGGCGCTGCACCGAATAATCAGGCAGTTAGAACAATCCCGCAGCAAGCTGTGGGTTACCGGGTTGGGGATGATTCGCACATAGTTTAGGGGACACATACTGTTCCAACGTGGAGGGTACAAAGATGACAACCAGAACCTGCAAGGCGCGTACCTGTCGCGGCTCGCGCGCGACATCTGGGCGGGCACTGATAGCTGCACTCTATCTCATCATTATCTCGTCCACCGCATGGGGAGCGGAGTGGTCGCAGACCGACGGCCCCTACGGTGGCATCATCGAATCGCTCACCGGCGATGACACCATCCTATTCGCGGGAACCTCCGGTTTCGGCATCTCGCGCTCGGCGAACGGCGGCGAACACTGGGTGACTGTCAACGACGGTTTGCCCCCCTACAACTACCATGGCTCGGAGCTAAGTATCCACGGCATCGCAGTGCTCGATAGTGTTTTGCTATCCGTTCTTATCTACGAAGTTTTGATGCTGTTTAGAGACTAGTTTGGAGGTGTGTTCCAGTGAATGACCAGGTGAATTCCGATCTTCGTCCAATAGCTAAATTGACAAAACCACTGAGACAATTCCTGAAAATCGAAGTAGCTAGCGGAGTAGTACTATTCGTTGCTACCTTGATTGCGGTTGCAGCAGCAAATACGCAGTTTCGGGATTTGTATAACAGCCTGTGGAACATGACGCTGACCGTGGGAATTGACGATTGGAAACTGTCGTATCCGTTGTGGTATTGGGTGAACGATGGCCTGATGACAGTATTTTTCTTTCTTGTCGGGCTGGAGATAAAGAGGGAAATCGTTACGGGGGAGCTCAGGGACGTCCGCCGTGTCATATCGCCTGTAGTAGCCGCCGTCGGAGGAGCAGCCATCCCTGCTGTTATCTACCTCCTGCTTCTCGGTGATCACCCCGGCCAGCAAGGCTGGGCAGTTCCGATGGCAACGGACATTGCTTTTGTTGTCGGCGCCCTTGCGTTACTGGGCAAACGGGTACCTCATGGGCTCAAGGTCTTTCTTCTCACGCTCGCCATAGTTGACGATATTATAGCGGTACTCATAATAGCCGTATTCTACTCGGCCAAACTCAATTTTGCATGGTTGTCGATTGCCGCCTTCGGAGTTGCCGGTGTCGTGGTCATGAACCGACTGGGTGTGCGAACTGTGGTCGGCTATCTGATCGTTGGAGCGGGTGTCTGGCTGTGCACTTTGAAGTCTGGGATTCACCCGACGATTTCCGGCGTAGTGCTTGGCTTGCTCACTCCGGCCGTGCCTTTGATATCGCGAAATATGTTGGGACGCGGACTTAAGAAAGCCCTGAACATCGTTGAAAGTGACTTAAAAGAAGATAGTGTGAAGCTTAGCGACGTTATGGAAGAAGTTGATTTCACTACCCGTGAGTCTCTTTCACCTCTGGAACGTTTTGAAGCCAATGTTCACCCATGGGCTGCCTTCGTCATTATGCCGATATTCGCTCTGGCCAATGCGGGAGTAGAGTTTTCTACAACCGCATTGCTATCACCTGTAGCAGTTGCTGTTGCATTGGCATTACTTATAGGCAAGCCTCTGGGAATCATACTTAGCCTCGCCCTTGTAGTGAAGGTACGACTTGGGATATTGCCCGGAGGTACAAACTGGAAAGCTGTTACAGGAGGAGGCTGTTTAGCTGGCATCGGATTCACCATGTCGCTTTTTGTGGCATCGCTAAGTATGGACGGAGTCCTGCTAAGCAATGCTAAGGCGGGAATACTGGTTGCGTCGGCAGTCAGCGGGGTTTTGGGTATCGCGCTACTGGCGTTATCATTGCGAAAGAGACCCCAGGATCCAATGAAGAACAGAAAGTGAAGAGTGTAAAGTATGACGTTTAGAGCAGCAATTCGTGCATTCACCTGCCTTTGTGTCCTGGGTTTGCTTTCAGTCTGGACCGAGTACGGTGTGGCATGTGAGCCTGAATCATACTTTCTGTTTCGATCCGAGGCGCAATATCGCCTTGATTCCCTGAATACACATTCAGCGAGTGACAATGAATTCGAGCGCATTGTATTAATGCACAACCTCGCCTTTCACAAAGACAAGAAACTGCGCGAACAGGCAGAAAAACTCCTTGAGAAGATCTTCCCCCAAAAAAAACGTACTCCCTTAGTCAGGGCGTATGCTGGATCTCTAAAGATGATAAAGGTGAGCCACCGGACCACAGGCAGTAAGGTTTTCAGGTCAATAAACCCACTTACCAAATCGCCGTATGCTGAAGGTCGCGAGGGATTCAAGCAGATCTCGGATGCAATGGCATCTGATACAGCCAACACGATCTTGAGAATACTTAGGGCAACCGCTGCCGCCGAAAGCGCTGATCATCTCAACGAGATGTTTGATTCCGCAAGGGTCGATCTGGAGTGGTTACAGGCTCACAAAGAACCGACAGACTCAGTATACCAATTCCTGATGCACTTGAATTGGGCTAAGTATCACTATAAGCTAGCCAAAACAAACCCGGGTGATTCTGATCTTGCGAAGGCAAAACGACATATTGAGATTGCGATTGGGTACGCATGCACTCCAGTTTATCATGAGTGGGCTGCAGAATGGGGAAAAAGGGTCAACGACTTGTT
The DNA here is from genome assembly GCA_964630485.1 of uncultured Ignavibacteriales bacterium. GTDB lineage: Bacteria > Zixibacteria > MSB-5A5 > GN15 > FEB-12 > JAJRTA01. Next base: position 5,773 of record CAZVUZ010000055.1, on the reverse strand, counting down.
ACTTGAAAAGCGGGACACCAAACAAGATTAACAACATTGGATTCTTGTTTATACGTCATATATGCAACTATTACATTAACATGAGCAGTTGGATGGATTTGACAAACGAGTCGTTATTTGTGGTTTCTTCTCAAGAATGATTTTTCGGCTTCCACTGCCCAAAATACTATGGATGAAAGGGCAAGTGTAATTAGCAGTTCCTCGAATGTTAGGGGAGCTGTATGGAAAACAGGATTCAGAGACGGTACATATATTATTGCCATCTGTAAGGCAAAGGTGAGTACAAGTGCCCCCAAAAGGGTTCTATTTGATAATATCCCTCGTCTGAAAAGAGATTCACTTTCGGATCTGATGGCAAGGACGTGCCCCAACTGACTCAAGCAGAGCACGGTGAGCACCATCGTCTGCCAGTTCTCAGTTCCTGTGCTAATAGCGTATTGTTGAGTTCCTATTGTCACCAGTCCCATGAGAAGTCCAACCCAGATTATGTGCACCCCAAGACCATGAGCAAAAATGCTCTCTTTAGGATGTCTTGGAGGTTTTTCCATTACTCCTCTCTCAGTTGGTTCTGCAGCAAGGGCAAGACCGGGAAGACCGTCTGTTACAATATTAATCCACAGAATATGAATGGGCAGAAGAGGGATGGGCAGCCCTAAAAACGGTGCGATGAATAACGTCCAAAGCTCTCCCGAATTGCTTGTCATTGTGTATTTTATGAACTTGCGGATATTGTCAAAGATGCGCCGTCCTTCCCTCACTGACTTGACGATCGTCGAAAAGTTATCATCCAGGAGAATCATGTGGGCAGCTTCTTTTGATACGTCCGTTCCCGTGATTCCCATGGCAACACCGATATCCGCTCTTCTCAACGCCGGTGCATCATTGACCCCATCCCCGGTCATTGCTACATATTGACCCTTATCTTGGAGAGCCTTGATGATTTTCAGCTTCTGTTCCGGGGCTACTCTCGAGTATACTCGAATCCGTTCAACACGCTCCTCTAATTCTTCAGGAGAAAGTTGTTCCAGTTCAGAACCTGTTATCACCTCCCCAAATCCATCATCCACGATGCCAACTCGTTTAGCGATAGCCAAAGCCGTCACCGGGTGATCGCCGGTTATCATTACGGGCCGGATACCAGCAGATTTACACAGAGCCACAGCCTCCCTTGCTTCTTCCCGGGGTGGGTCCATCAGCCCAACAATTCCCAGCAAGGTGAGTCCCGATTCAACAATCTCCGGAGTTAAGGTCTCCGGTAGTTTGTCCCATTGTCGATAGGAAAAGCCCAACGTTCTCAGACCGTCGGCCGCCATGCTCTCGCCGGCATTTAGAATGGTGTTTTTATCGAGCGGTTCCGGACCGTCCCGTGTCAATGTATCGCTGGACAGTTCACAGAGAGACTCTAAGGCCCCTTTTGTAAAAGAAACATAGGTTCCGTCATTCCATTGGTGGAAAGTAGTCATGAGCTTACGCTCGGAGTCAAAGGGAACCTCTGCTACTCTTGGGTATGACTCATGTAGGATCTCCTTGTCGAAGCCACGCTCTTGTGCCAGCGCAAACAGCGCCGTCTCGGTCGGATCACCAATGACATTGCCATCTTTATCAGCCAACGCATCGTTACTTAATGCCATTGCTGTTAGGAGGATACTGCTGTCACCCAGAAGGTAACCCTGTGTATTTAGGTCGTTCTTCCCGATTATTCTGCCATCGGCGTACACTTCTTCTACGGTCATCCGGTTCATGGTTAGTGTACCGGTCTTATCCGAACAAATATAGGTTACCGAACCGAGAGTCTCTACCGCAGGGAGTTTTCGGATCAGCGCATTCTGCTTCACCAGCTTGCGGGCGCCCAATGCCAGAGTGATGGTTACCACCGCAGGAAGAGCTTCAGGGATTGCCGCGACGGCGAGCGATATTGCTGTGAGGAGCATTAGCAGAAGTTCCTCGCCTCTCAATAGTCCGGCAATGAAGAAAATTGCACATAGGGCGAGTATCGCAATGGCGAGTTTTCTGCCAAATTGGGTAAGCCGTTTTTGAAGAGGTGTCTTTACTTCGTCCTCGTCCTGAAGCATTTTAGCGATGTTCCCCAACTCGGTGGCCATTCCAGTAGCTACAACGACCCCAGATCCGCGACCATAGGTCACGAACGTGCCCTTGTATACCATGTTCTTCCTGTCACCGAGGGGGAGTCCTGATCCAACAATCGCATCAGTATGCTTTTCAACCGGTACTGACTCGCCTGTAAGAGCTGCTTCCCCAATTGTCAGGTTGATCGACTCGATAAGGCGAAGGTCGGCAGGCACAATTTTGCCGGTATCAAGAGTGACCAGATCCCCGGGGACGAGGGAGGACGCTGGGACTGTAGCCAAAATCCCATCCCTCAAAACCGTTGCATCGGGAGCGGCCATTTTCTTGAGTGCTGCCATCGCTTTTTCAGCTCGGAACTCCTGGACAAACCCAATAGCTGCATTCAGAATGACGATCACTATGATTGCGATAGTGTCCGCCGCGCCACCGGTTAGTCCAGCGATAATAGCAGCAGCAATGAGCACAATAATCATGAAGTCCTTGAACTGATCAAGGAACATCATAAGAAGAGTTCTCTTTGCCTTCTCTACCAATTCATTTGGACCTTTCTCCAAAAGAATCCTGGCAGAATCCTTAGAGGACAAGCCTTGGTCAGATGATCCCGTGTCACGAAAGACCTGTTCAATTGTCTGACTGTGCCAATCGTTCATATTATAAAGTGTTCACTCATATATTGTTTCTCTACAGGAAACGTACATTCAACTCCACCAAATCAGAAGTAACTTACCCATTTGTCGTTAATTCTGCAACTGCATTGAGAATCAGGAGGGCTATCAGCCGAGTGTTTTACGTACCGATACCTGTGCCGGTGACAATGAAATGTACTTAGGCGAAGTTCTGCAGAGATACCACGAAAACGATGATTCTGGCTGCGAACATGACATCTCGGTGTTTAGGTGGGCATAGCAGCGCAGCTCATTGACCACTAGTGTGCAAGTATAAGTAATTTGTTGTGGGCGGCAGACGCCCCTGTACAATGTCAAGACATAGGTTACCTATGCCCCGTACACCTGTTACCCATGTCATGTGACACGTACGCCCCCGTCTGCCCCACTGGCTGTCGGCAGCGTGCTTGGCGAGAAATTATAGACTGACAACGCACATAGAAGACAGCCAGACGTTAGATTCGGACGGGGCTCGCCCCCACCTTTATCTGTTGTAATTTCATGTCCGGAAATGCGTTACGGCGCTCGTGGACACAATCTGGTAACTCCCGCCCTTCATAGCCGCTCTGTATGCCCATGACCACCTGATCACCTGTCGTTCCTCCGGCCACGTTCTCACTATGTTGATCTACTGTCGCAGCACGAGTGTGACAACATTCAGTACTCCACATGGTTTTCTCAGTTTTGCCGTCCAACCTGTCAGAACGTAAGAGATACATTCAGAACGGAGAGATAGCTATGAGCACCAGAATACTTTCCAAAATAATGATGGTAATTGCCCTTCTGCTAAGCACAGTTACGATATCCTGCTCTAACGACGAAAACCCGGTGGAGAGCACGTCAAATGACGAACTAACAGTGAATAATTACGTAATACCAACCACCGGTCAGGTAAATTGCTATGATGATGTCGGTAACGTTATCAGCCCTGCGGCTGGCGAGGCATTCTACGGTCAGGATGCCAATTACCTAAAAGGCGCACCAATGTCGTATACCGACAAGGGTGATGGCACAATTACTGAAGCCGAGGCGTACTGCAGCAACCTCACGCTTGGTGGCTACGATGACTGGCGGGTACCTAACATAAAAGAGCTGTGGTCAATCAGAAACCAATCCACAGGTTGGCCGTATATCGATACTGCGTATTTCCACCTGGTAAGTAAAGATGGATCAGATCAAAGACAACAGCATACATGGTCGAGCAATCAATACTTGGTCAATACCCCAGAGGCAATGAAGAATGTGTCATTCCTCGTCAATGACTGGACAGGACATATCAAGGCGCTTGATGGCAGAAGGTATGTACGTCCTGTTCGCGGAGATACTTACGGCATCAACGAATTTGTCGACAATGGTGACAGCACCATCACCGACAATGCCACTGGTTTAATGTGGGCTCAGAATGACAGCAATGCAGGTATGAATTGGGAAGACGCCTTAGCTTATGCAGAAAACTCCAACTATGCCGGCTACAATGATTGGCGCTTGCCCAACGTAAAAGAGTTACAAGCTATTGTTGATTACTCAGGTGTATTCCCTGTTATTGATACAACAATATTCAAGATAACAGGGATCACCAATGAAGCGGGCAATGCAGACTATCCCTATTTCTGGACAAGCACATCCGCAGGTAGTGAAGCCGTCAGCGGCATGTATTTTGCCGATTACGTTGCTTTTGGCTATGCGGTAGACCATGATGGCAATGATCTCCATGGTGCGGGTGCAGTACGCTTTGACACTAAAGTTAAAGATGGGCCATCCCCACTAGATGAGGAACGCATTTACAACTACGCTCGATTGGTCCGCGACATAGAGTAACAAAAGAGTCTGGGTATGGCAATACGATGGATGCTTCAAAGTAGAGAGCTAGCAATGAACACAAGAGAATTTCCCAGGTTAATGATAAGCGTGGTCATTCTGCTGCGCGCAAGGACGTCAGATCTCGAGTAACTTGAATTGAACGGTGTGACTATGACTATTGAACGAATAAGCGGATGCATCGGCTGCGGAACCTGCGTAAAGACCTGTCCGACCGATGTGATACGTACAGATCCCGACACAAAGAAAGCTGTGATAAAGTATCCAGCAGACTGCCAAATCTGTCATCTCTGTCGGATGTACTGCCCGGTTGACGCTATAACGATCTTACCGGAGAAGTCGATTCCGGTGGTGGTTTCGTGGGGATAGATGATGACTAGCCAAGGTAAAAGTAGCGTCTTCTTCCCAATGATTGGGATCTTCATTGGTCTCCCCATACTCTTCTGGGCCATGGGCGATTTTCCCCGTCGTACCTATCTTAAGGAATCACTCTCGATTCTGTTCATATTGTCTTTCTGCCTGATGCTGGGACAATTCTTCCTGGCCCGAAGCAACAGGAGCGGAGTCAGTGGTATCAAGATGAGTTTGGTTCTCAAGATTCACAAAGCTATCGGATATATCTTTGTCTCAGTCTTGCTGATCCATCCCTTCCTCATTGTGGTACCCAGGTACTTCGAATCGGGAATCGAGCCGATTGAAGCGTTCACTACAATCATTACAACCGTTGATAGTCTGGGCATCGTGCTTGGGATAGTTGCCTGGTCTCTGATGCTCATTCTTGGGATAACATCCCTAATTCGAAGAAGACTACCTATGACGTATGGAACCTGGCGAATCTTTCACGGCATCCTTTCAATTGTCTTCATATCAGTAGCTACATGGCACGCCGTTGATCTTGGTCGCCATACGGATCTAGCTATGTCTGCTTTTTTGATCACTCTGGCGGCAAGCGGGATACTGCTGCTCCTTAGAATCTATTTCTTCAATCCGTCAGGCAGAAGGAGTTCCGGTTAAATGGAAGACTCTCACAACAAAGTGGATATGTCCAGGCGTCGTTTCGTGGAGGTCGCCGGGGGTATAGGCGGCTTGGCAGCGCTTGCCTCAATGGGTGTTCCCATGGGATGGGCAGCCAACAACTCTAAGGTTGATCTGCGAAACATCGGGTACCAGGAAAACGAGGCTGATATTCTCGTACTGGGATC
>CAZVUZ010000054.1:0-18925 GCA_964630485.1 uncultured Ignavibacteriales bacterium | reverse complement strand
GGCAACCCGTTTTTTCAGGTGCATTACACCGATATTCCAAAGATCCTGCGCGGCTACTACAAAACGGTCAATGGCGTCCGCACCGAGAACATGGAACGTTCCCGGTCCGACTGCATCCGCCCCGGCAATGTCTGGGTAGATATACAGCAGGTTTTCTACCGCATGGAGGAAAACGTGGCCGAGTGCCCGGCGCAGAAACCTTTGAAGGCAATCGAGCGAATCGTGCGGGCCTCATCGCAGGAGGGAGACATCGTCACCGATTTCTTCGCCCATGCCGGCACGACTCTGTTGGCCTGTGAGATGGCGGGCAGGCGATGCATCACGCTGGATATTGATCCCCTGTTTGCCGAAATATCCATTCGGCGCCTGGAACGTTTTCGCGAGACCGGAAAAACCGGCTGGCAGATGGAATCGGCCGTGCCGGACCACCCCGCCGCTTCAATCGAGCCATAAGCACACCCTCAAATGCGATTTCCAGGACAAGCAAAAGCGGCGAAGTCTGACCTGAACTTCACCGCTCTTGTCTCAGCTGTGTTCGTATCCGCCGCCGTCGACCAAGCGGGGCCAACGGACAGCTTCAACCGATATTCACTTCTTGGGTGTGGTGACCCCTTTTTTGGGTTTCTCTTTTGGTTTTTTCTTGTCCTGTTTTTTCGGTCTGTCTTTGGATTTACCCATTGCCAGGTTCCTTTCTACGTGGTGGACCATCCACTGTTCTTTGTACAGTTATCGGCATCACAGGTTTCGACTTTTGTTCACTAAACCATAAATTGGAGGGAAAAGACTATTTGATATATTCCAGGGTTATCTCGCCTTCGGCCAGTCGAGCGTAGCTGAAATGGTTTATAAAATCGCCGGTGTTGACATAAGTCCCGCCGTCCACACGCTTTAGAACGGGAATATGGAGATGGCCGATAGCGACGATATCGAAACCTTCGCCCAGTTTCTTCTCGGCGTATCTCTCATAATCGGCAACGAACTCCTTGTCGCGCCCGGAAGTATAGCTTCGTGAGGACCCGGATACTTTCTTGGCCAGGGGAATCGCCCAGTCGGGCGGGAGCTTGCGATAAAGCCAGATATTGAACCGGTTTCGCAGAATTCTCTTCAGGAATCGATACCCACGGTCGGCTCTGGCGAGGCCGTCCCCGTGAATAAGGTGCAGTTTCCGGTTATCATATTCGATCTCGAGGATATCGCGGTGCAGGGCAACACCCACCGATTCGGTAAAGAAATCGCCCATCCAGAAATCGTGGTTGCCGCTGATGTAGTCGATCCGTATCCCTCGGCTGACGAGATCGTGCAACATAAACAGCACATGGTGGTGGTCCTTGGGGATGGCGTGGCGGTATTCGAACCAGAAGTCGAAGAGGTCGCCGAGAACCACCAACCGATCGCCGTCGGCCTTGACGCGCTCGAAGAGCGCCTCGATTTTCGACCGTTTCTCGGCTTCTTTCTGATCGCTGTCGGCCCCGAGGTGGGCATCTGAGAATATATAAAGTGCCAAGCTTCTTCGCCGTGTTACATGTTGCCACAGGCGCGGCCGTTCGGTTGCCGCTCCAACTCACCGCTCAATATAAGGAAATGCCTCCTCAAACAAAAGCTAACCGTCTAGGCCTTAACGGTCGTCGCGATCTCGAAGCAGTCATAGGCCAGTTCGACCAGTTCGGCCTCACGCCATGTCTGGCGGTCATGGAGCCGCTCGGTCAAATGACCGGGCAGGGCCTCGAGTCCAGCGCGCGCACCGGCAATAGCGCCGGTCATGGCGCCGGTGGTGTCGACATCGCCGCCGACGGCAATGGATGTTATTACGGCCGAGCCGTAGTCATCGGGGTATTTCAGGAAACTGTAAAGGCTCCACAGGACGCTGGGCACGACAAACGGCGAGATACCCGGCCAATCACGGCGCGCACCTTCCGGCTGACCCGCCCCGCCAATGGGTTCGGCGACGGCTTCCGGAGATTGAACGACCCATGCGGGAAGATTCAGGAGGAGATCCGCGAAGGACTCATCGAAAGGCCGCACGTAGTCGGTCAGGCGGTGTGAGAAGTCCTCGCAATCGATATTATCGAGGGTCATGGCCAGGGTGGTGGCGCCGGCGATCGCGACCGAGCCAGCAATACAGCGTGGATCCTGATGCGTAATCCATGTCTGATCGCGGGAGATTTTCGAAAGTGTCTCACGATCATCCCAGGCCATCAGTCCCACCGGCGCGGCCCGCATGGCAGTGCCGTTGCCCGCCCGGGGCGGAGGACAGCCCGATTTCTCCCACGAGATGCCGTTGACCACGCGGAAGGCGGCTTCGTTGCAGGCGACACCGCGGCCGACGATGCGGTTTTCATCAAAAATAGCGCCGATCCTGCGGGCATAATCGGCCGGGTCGAACCCGCCCGTCGCTCGATAGCTTTGCATGAGTTCCCTAGCCAACTGGGAATCGTCGGTGTACTGTCCCTGGAACTTGTCAATGTCGGCATCACTGCCAAGAAGCCAGTTGCGGGCGATACCGTGAGCATAATCGTGGCATTCGTCGGGGCCAAAGCCCTCTGCCGGCATCCCCAGGGCATCGCCAAGACACTGTCCGACCAGACAGCCGGCAAAATTGGATTTGTCAGGTGTTTTCAAGATCCTCCTCCCATAGCCGGCGGCCCAGGCCGCCGACATCCTCATATCGGAAATATCTACACGACTTTTTCTATAAACCCGGGCATACTGTGATAGTAAGCATCCGACAGAGTCTTCACGTCGCTGTCGATCAGGTCATTGATGCGGACACGATCACCGCCCACTTCACCTATCCGGCGACAGGGTATTTTGAGCAGCTCAAAGAAATCCTGCACTGCCTCGACATCACCGGCCTTACAGCTTATCACCACCCGTGACTGGGCCTCGCCGAAAAGCAGGCAGTCGGGACGAATGGTGTCGTCAAGAGTGATCCCGGCGCCCAGCTGGTTCTCGGGATTGGAGATGCAACCCTCAACCAAAGCCACTGCCACACCGCCTTCGGAAGTGTCATGGGCCGAACGCACCCAGCCGCGGGTAATGGCGGCCAGCAAACCGTCCTGCAGTCGTTTCTCGAACTCCAGGTCCAGGGGTGGAACCTCACCGCGAGTGTGGCCGAAGAGGGTATGGATGTATTCTGAAGCGCCCAGGTGTTCGGTATTGGTTCCCAGGAGCAACACGACATCGCCGGCCTCCTTGAACCACTGGGTGGTAATGTGTTCGGTGTCGCTGATTAAACCCACCATGCCAATGGTCGGCGTCGGAAAAACAGCACGCTCGGGATCTTCGTTATAGAAGGAGACATTGCCGCCGGTAACGGGGGTGTCGAAGACGCGGCAGGCGGCGCCCATACCCGCAACAGCCTCGGCAAAGCAGTAATATACTTCCGGCTTGTAGGGATTGCCGAAATTCAGGCAGTTTGTAATCGCCAGGGGTTGCCCGCCGGAGCAGACGATATTGCGGGCGGCCTCGGCCACGGCACTCTTGGCCCCGAGGCGGGGATTGAGATAGCAAAACCGGCCGGAGCAATCGGTGGTCATGGCCAGGGCTTTCTTGGTCTTACGGATGCGCAACACGGCGGCGTCCGAGCCCGGCCCCACGGCGGTGTTAGTGCGAACCATGGAATCGTACTGATCGAACACCCAGCCCTTGTGACAGATATTCGGCGCCGCCAGCATTGTCACCAGGGTCTCGTTCCAGTCGCGGTCGAGCGGGTAGTCGTTCATATCCAGGGCGGAAATTTCGTCCATATACTCCGGGCGGCGTACGGCGCGTCGGTACACGGGCGCCCCGCCGCCGAGGACGAGATCCTCGGACGGAATCTGCGAAACGACCTCGCCGTTGAGACGGACCGTCATCAGGCCGTCGGAGGTTACCTCACCGATTATGGTCGAATCCAGCCCCCACTTGTCAAAGACCTCGCGGATCGCATCCTCTTTGCCCTTTTTGACACAGACCAGCATGCGTTCCTGCGACTCGGAGAGGAGAATTTCATACGGCGTCATGCCGGGTTCGCGGACAGGCACCTTGTCGATATCGAGCATCACCCCCGACTCACCCTTGGCGGACATTTCCGTCGAACAACAGGTTATGCCGGCCGCGCCCATGTCCTGCACGCCGACGACGAGATCTTTCTTGATTATTTCCAGGGTTGCTTCCAGGAGTAGCTTTTCGGTAAAAGGATCCCCTATCTGCACCGAGGGCCGCCTGGATGCCGACTTTTCGGTGAGTTCTTCCGAGGCAAAAGTTGCCCCGTGGATGCCGTCCCGACCGGTCTTGGAACCGACCACCATCAGGGCATTGCCCTCGCCTTTGGCGACGGCGGAGACTATGCCGTCGCTCTTGACCAGCCCCACGGCCATGGCATTGACCAGGGGATTGCCGGTATAGGCCTCATCGAAATACACTTCGCCGGCTACGGTGGGGACGCCGAAGGAGTTACCGTAGTCGCCAATCCCGCGCACGACGCCGTCAACCAGATAGCGAACCCGGGGATTTTCGGGATTTCCGAATCGAAGGGAGTTGAGCGACGCGATGGGTCGGGCGCCCATGGTGAAAATATCACGAAGGATACCGCCGACACCGGTGGCCGCTCCCTGATAGGGCTCGACGGCCGAGGGGTGATTATGCGACTCGATTTTGAAGACCACGGCCAGGCCGTCGCCGATATCAACCGCGCCGGCGTTTTCCTCACCGGCCTTGGCCAGCAGGCTGTCCCCGTCACGCGGCAGGGTCTTGATAAGAGCGATCGAGTTCTTGTAAGAACAATGCTCCGACCACATCACCGAGAAAATACCCAGTTCGGTGTAGGTCATTTCCCGACCGAGAATTTCCTTTATGCGGGCGTGTTCTTCCTCATTCAGACCGTGGGCGGCCACCATTTCCGTGGTCACTTCGGGCTGTTTATAAGCATCGGCCATAGCGTCTCCTTCGCGTTAAGACGAGCAATATAAACGCCCTCGGGGGCCGGGTCAATCTCCAAAAGACGGGGATGTAAATGACTGCGGATCAGGCCTTCGATGAAGGGCAGTCGGGGCTCAGGAAACAGGTCGCGCAATCGGGTCGCCGGGCCCGGCAGACGGCGCGGCCATGGTCGATAAGCAGATGCGAATATATGATCCAGTCCTCGCGCGGTATGATGCCGATCAAATCACGTTCGATTTTGACCGGATCTTTCTGGCGCGTGAAGCGAAGTAGACGGCTGATGCGGCTGACATGGGTGTCGACGACGATACCTTCGGCCAGTCCGAAGCCCGCCCCGAGAACAACCGACCCGGTCTTGCGACCCACCCCGGCCAGTTTCACCAATTCGTCGAGAGTGCGCGGTATCTCGCCCCCATGCAGTTCCAGAAGCTGGCCGGCGGATTTCTTGATGGATTTGGCTTTGTTGTTGTGAAATCCGGTGGCGTAGATATCCCGGCCGAGTTCGGCGAGATCGGCATTGGCGAAGTCCCTGATGCTCCGGTACTTCTTGAAAAGCGACGCCGTCACCATGTTCACCCGCTCATCGGTGCACTGGGCCGAGAGGATCGTGGCCACCATCAGTTCGTGGACAGTTTTGAAATTCAGGGTACATCTTGAATCAGGATAGTGCTCTTTGAGAAAGAACAGGCAACGCCTGGCGCGGGCGATTTTGTCGCTTTTTTTCTCAGGTGGCATAAGCGGTCTCAGTCGCAGGAAAGAATTATAACCCGGTCGTAATCGTTGAGATCTTTGACCAGCACGATTGTACGATAGCGCGCATCGTCTTCCGTAATCGCGGTCACTTTCGCGCCCTGGTTATACCCCACCTCGAACATGAGGCGTCCCCCGGCGGCGAGATGAGCGGGAGCATCGCTCAGGATGGCTCGGACGGCATTGAGGCCATCTACCCCGGACACCAGCGAGATAAGCGGATCGGCCTTGACCTCGGGCGGCACGGTCGTGTATTCCTCTTCGGTCAAATAAGGCGGATTCGAGAGAATCAAATCGAATTCGTCGTCCGCATTCAGTTCACTGAATAGATTCGACTCGATGAATTCGAACCGGTCGGCAACGCCGTGGTCCCCGGCGTTCTTCCTGGCCACTTCGATAGCTTTCGGCGAGATATCCACCGCCGTTACCTCACAGTTGTCCAGTTCGCAGGCCAGTGTAACCGAAATCACGCCGGAACCGACCCCGAGATCCAGGATTTTCGGTTTCTCGATTTGTTTTAGCCGGACAAACCCCATGGCCTGTTCGCACAGGAGTTCCGTCTCGGGCGTGGGCGCCATGACATCGGGTGTTACATAGAACCGGCGACCGTAAAACCAGGCTTCATTGAGGATAAACTGCAAAGGATAGCGGGTCAGTCGCCGCTTGACTACTTCCTCGATCCGTGACAGGGCGCTGTCGTCGAGCTTTTCGGCTCCATGAAGATAAAGATCCATCCGATTGCAGTCGAGCACATGGCACAAGATAAGCTCCATCTCCGCCTGACCCTGGTCGATGCCGGCGGCCTCGAACCGCTTCACCTGAGCGGAAATATATGGCGGCAAAGACTCGATCACCGGGCTCTGTTCCTCCGACGCTTGCCGGTGTCTTTCTTGAGCCTCGCAGAACGCAAAAACAGGCCGTAGAGATAAAGCGCCACCAGGACGGCAACGTAACCGTAGGAGAAGTACCTGACCTGCGCCGGATCGAAGACACGCGTATGCGGCAGCAGGAAAAAGGCGAATGTCAGGACAAAGCCGAAGATGGCAAACCTGGCGGTCACCTTTTCCGAGAAGAGTTCTCCGGCGGCATCGCCCTGCTTCAGCGACCCGAACGAAATAAGCACCATGAAGAGATAGTACAGGAAAAGCACCTGGACCATATTGTCGGCCGTGCCGGCCCCGAAGGGGACACCGCTCCACAGGGTACCATGGGTATAGTGATTCACCAGCAGTCCGACCACAAAACCGCCAAGTAACATCGACACGGCAGCCATCATGTAAGGCCGCACGACCTCCCCGACACCACCCGCGCCCCGGCAGATATCTAAGGCCCGGACCGCAGCCAGGGTGACAAAGAAAAATGCCAGCAGAAGGAGCCCGACATGTAAGGCAAGAACCCAGGTGGATGTGGGACCGACGGCGCGCACCGTGAAGGCCTCGTCGCCGTTGCGCATAAGCGCGGCCCGCCGGCCGCCGCTGTTGTCACGAATTTCTATGTAATATTGGGACGTACTGCCGCGGTCGGACATCGACACTTTGGCATAATAATGCCCCTGCGCTGAGTCGGCTATATCCAACGGCATGGTGATATACCTGGAGAGCGGGGTGTCTTCTCCCTGGCCGAGCCGCCGCTGGCGGAAAACATACTTGAGGGTGGAATCGGCTTCACCGGAAATCTTGATCTCGATGCGGGCCAGATCCTTCTCCGCGGCGGTGGGAAGGTGCGTCATCTCGAAGGTGTACCCGCCGTCGGAACCCGTTACCGTTTGAGGCTCCTGCCGCGAGTTCCTGCCGGCGAGATAGCCCGCAATGAGGGTGATCACCACGGCGATTATGATTCTGCTGATCTTCACGGACAGTCTCCTTTCCGCCTAACCGGTCTGCTGTAGTTTGAGTTTAGCCTCCTGGTCGTGATGACGCAGGGCATCAATGACATCATCGACCTCACCATCGAGTACCTGTTCCAGACGGTATAGGGTGAGGCTGATGCGATGATCGGTAATACGTCCCTGTGGAAAGTTGTAGGTGCGGATCTTGGCCGAGCGATCCCCGGTTGAGACCATCAGGCGTCTTTCCTCGGTCATCTTCGCCTGCTTCTCGGCCATATTCTGGTCGTAGAGGCGCGCCCGCAGAACCTTCATGGCCTTGTTCTTGTTCTTCAATTGCGATTTTTCGTCCTGGCAGGTAACGACCAGTCCGGTCGATAAATGAGTAAGGCGCACGGCCGAGTCGGTCGTGTTCACCGACTGCCCCCCGGGACCGGAGGACCGGTAAACATCAACTTTGATTTCATTCTCCTTGATCTCGATATCGACCTCTTCGGCTTCCGGGAAAACCGCCACCGAGACGGCCGAGGTGTGAATGCGCCCCTGTGTTTCCGTCGACGGCACCCGCTGAACGCGGTGCACACCGCCTTCATACTTCATGAACCCGAAAGCCCCCTCGCCGTCAAGGGAGAACACGATCTCTTTGAACCCGCCGACGGCCGAAACGTGGGAGTTGAGCACTTCCAGTTTCCACTGCTTGCGGTCGGCATAGCGCTGGTACATGCGGAAGAGGTCTCCGGCGAAAAGGCTGGCCTCGTCACCGCCGGTACCGGCCCGGATCTCGACGATGGCCGGTTTGTTATCGTCAGGGTCACTGGGCAGGAGTTTGAGTTTGAAAGCCATTTCGATCTCTTCGAAACTACCCTCGAGTTCTTCGAGTTCTTCGCGGGCCATGGCCACCAATTCGGCATCCTCGTTAGCCTCGATGATTTCGCGAGCCTCGTCAATGGCCTTTTTGCTATCGCGATAGCGATAACCGACCTCCAGGATCGTTTCCACCTGGCGCCTGGTGCGGTGCAGTTCGATCAATTGCTTCTGATCCGTCATTATTGCCGGATCGGTCATTTTCTCGTCCAGGGACTTTATCTTTTCTTCAAGCTTGCCTACTAATTCGAGCATGCATAACACCAGTTATTTCGGTTTGAGTTACAGTGAAAAAAGCCCTCGCGGGGGCCGGGAGTGATTGAAAGTAGCTACGATGCGGCTACTTTGCGGGCGAGTATCTTTGATTCGGTAATTCCCAGGGACGCCTCGAGGGCAACGATGGCAACCTCAAGCTGGTCCATGGAAGGCTCGCTGGTGGTGATCCGCTGTAACCAGAGACCCGGCTTGATGATCAGGCGGGTGAACCTGTTGTCGCGGGTCTTTCCGGAAAGTTTCAGCAACTCATAGGAACCGCCGGCCACGAAAGGCAGCAGTGAAAAATGTACCGCAAAGCGGGTAAGCAAATCCGGTGCGTGCCCGGCGTAGATGGCAAAGATAGTATCCGACACGGCATAGATCAGAACCGCCGCCAGGGCAACAATAATAATGAATGAAGTGCCGCAGCGCGGATGCAGCCGGGTGTGACAGGCCGCCCGCTCCGGTATCAACTCATCACCCATCTCATAGGCATAAATCGATTTGTGTTCGGCCCCGTGATACTGAAAAATGCGTTTGAACTCGCCGAAAAACGAGATCCCCCAGACATACAGCACGAACATGGTCAGCCTGATCGCGCCTGAAACGAGATTGAACCAAACGGCGTTCTTGTCGACGTGAAAAAGAGTTGAAATAGCCAGCGGGAGAAAAAAGAATATGAAAATCCCCAGCGCCAGGGCGAAAACGACCGTGGCCCCGAGCATGAAGGAGTTCGACTTGCTTTCCTTCTGCTCGTAATCCTCGCCCTTCTCCTCGGCGTCGAGCTTCTCCTGCTCCTTGATCGCGATGTCGGCCGAAAAATTGAGGGTCTTGATGCCAATGACAAGCATTTCGACGAAGGTGACTGCCCCCCGGACGATCGGCAAACCCAGAATTTTATGGCGTTTGGTCAGACTCCGGTAGTCCTCGGTCTTTACCATGATTTGCCCGTTCGGGATACGAACAGCCGTAGCTACCCTATCCTCGGAGCGCATCATAACACCCTCGATTACGGCTTGACCGCCAACGTTGAGATCAGGCATCCCTCAGTCCTCGATTTGCGAATAACTCTCCGACAGCCTCAGGCCACCGACAACTATATAAACGACAGCAGGCGGCGCCTATTTCTTATACGCACCGCCTGATAGCAAAGGCAAGTTTGAATGCAGTTAGTCTTTCTTCTGCACCTTGGCGTACTTGCGACGGAACCTCTCCACGCGACCGGCCGTATCGATAAGCTTCTGCTTTCCGGTAAAGAACGGGTGGCAGTTGGAGCAGATTTCAATCTTGATGTCTTTCCGAGTCGAGCGAGTAGGTATTTTGGCGCCACAGGCGCAGCTGATTTCGACCTCTTCGTACTTCGGATGGATTCCGGCTTTCACTTAAATCACCTCAATATCAATGCGAGTCTTCCAATTAATACGCCCACCCGATACATTCATCGGAATGTGCGGCCAGAAATATACGAATAAATTCATCATTGGCAAGAACTATTATCTCTACCGTTGGGTTCCCGCAGAAAGCTATAAGGCTGGCCCAAAACAGGTTAGATTTTGTCGCCAAACATCTGCCCGGAGCCTCACGCCCACCGAAAAAGCACTCTAAGATGTTTCCACTATGAGACTTATCTAATCATAGGGCGGTTAGCGAAACCGACCAATAGTAGGTGCCATAGGTGAGATCGTCGATGAGAAACTGCTTTCCAAGGGTCTCTCTCAGTTCCTGCTCGGTGGGGTAGTTCTTCATGATGACGAACTTCGTGCCGTTCTCAAGCGACCGCCAGGTATAGTGGTTGCCCCGGTCGTCATGGCCGGCGCTCTGCCTCGTTATACCTTCGGCGGGGGGATTGTTGTCGATCATCCACACCCGGCCGGCTTTCCTGAGCGGGCGACAGACGGCATCGAGCAGGTCATCATAGTCCTGGCGCGGGTGATGCGAGAACCAGAACCCGAGGGTAACCACGTCGAACTGATCTCGCTCAACCGCCGTCTGATTGAGATCCATGCGAATGAAATCAACCGGATGCGCGAAACTCTTCTTTCGTGCCTCGGCGATCATTTCCGGAGAGATATCGGCAGCAACGATGTGGCGAGCGGTCTCGGACATCTTCTCGAGCCAGTAGCCGGTGCCGCAGGCAAGATCAAGCACAGTCCGATCGCGCACCATGGCCTTCAGGGGCTCGATGTTGGCTTCAAGCTCCGCCCTTCGGGCCGGCTGGTCACGGTAATATATCTGCTCGTATTCGGAGGCGCGCTGGCGGTAGTATTCAATAAGCTGACGGTCGTCGCCCGGTTTTTCGCTGGGTATCATTTCAAACTCTCTTTGATGAGCTCGGCGAGATGCCTGCCCAGAGAAACGATTTCATCCCGAAGGGAAGGATCATCGGCGGCGGTTCCGGATCGATTGATGTCGGTCGATCGGTAGACGACCTTGCCGTCATTGGTCACCTCAACCCATTTGAAGAACCCGGCGATGACCCGACGGGCGCCCTCAAACCAGCCTCTCTCCCCGCCCACCAGCACCATGGCTCCGGGTCTTTTGCGGTCTAGGATCTTGATGAAGTCGTGCTCGGCGTCGGTGTTTTTGAAATCCGGCGGCCGGACGCAATTGCAACGGTCGATGAAGGCCTTCGCCTGGGCGGTGACGGAATCGAAATAGACCGGGGAACCGAAAATGAGGCAGTCGCATCCGGCCAGGGCCTCGTAAATCGGTGTCAGGTCGTCTTCGAAAATGCAGAATTCCGGAGTGGGCGCCTCGCCGCAGGCCTGGCAGGGTGCAAACTCGAGGTCGTTGAGCTTGACAAAATTCGTATGCACTGCCAGATCCGATCCTAGAGATCTTTTCACCTCCGCTGCCAGGCGCATGACCATGAAATCGGTGGAGGCTCCCTCGACCGGCGAGCCCGATATGGCCAGTATCTTAATCAAGGTCTATCCCTTCGAGCCTCTCGAGCTCACTCATGAGTTCGAGCAGTTCTTCTTCGATCTCCGTCCTGCGCTTCGTCGCCGACGCCAGGCCCTCCCAGTCGCTGGCCGGGATGCTGTTCTCGAGATCGTGTTCGAGTTGCTTCAACTCCTGTTCGAGCAGGGCGATCCGCTCCTTCGTGGCCAACAGCTGTTTCTTGTGCCGCCCGCGCGCTCGGGACAGTTCCTTGAAAGCCAGGTAGTCATCTTTGGATTTTTGTCGTCGCGGCCGGGGCGAGAGATCCGTCTGCTCGGTCTTCTCCCGATAAAAGGAGTAGTTGCCGTCATACGCGTTCATGGTACCGGAATCAATGGCGAGAATCCTGTTGACCACCCGATCGAGGAAGTAGCGGTCATGGCTGACGATCAGGCAACTGCCGTCATATTCCTGGAGAGCCTTCTCGAGACTTTCGCGCGAATCCATATCAAGGTGATTGGTAGGCTCGTCAAAAATTATGAAATTGGCCGGGTGATACAGGAGTTTTGCCAATGAAAGTTTGGTCTTCTCGCCCCCGGAAAGACTTGCCACGATCTTGAGGGCATCTTCACCGGTGAAGCCAAAGCGGGCCAGAAACGAGCGGATTTTGCCGGGCTCGGCCATAGGCTCGAGATCCCAGACCGTGTCCAGCACTGTTGCGGTAGGATTGAGATCCGACAATTCCTGATCGAAATAGGCCACTTCAAGTTTGCTGCCCAGCCTGATCTGGCCCCGCACGGGCGCCAGTTCACCGACCAGGGTCTTGAGGAAAGTGGTCTTGCCGCTGCCGTTGCGACCGATGAGGCCAACCTTGTCGCCCCGGTAGAGGTCCAGGTTGATATCGCGGACAACCTCCGTGGCGCCGTAACCGAGAGCGACTTCCTCAATCGAAAGCACGTGGGCATAGGAGCGACCGGACGAGTACATATTAATTTTCGCCGATTTGCCGTCACCGCGCGGGGGCGGCAGACGCTTGATACGACCAAGGTACTTCAGCTTGGACTGGGCCTGCTTCGTCTTTTGCCCGGCCATATTGCGGCGGACAAAATCCTCCAGACGTCTTATTTCCATCTGCTGGTGGCGATAACGGTGAGCGTGAAGGCGCCGACGCTCCTGCCTCTCAAAAATGTAATTATCCATGCCGCCGGTGTAAAACTCGAGGCTCGCATACTGGAGTTCCCAGATCTTGTCGATGGTGGCCGCGAGGAAGGCCCGGTCATGGGAAACGATCACATAGGCTTTCGCGGTGCTCCGGAGAAATTCCTCCAGCCAGCGAGTGGACTCGATATCAAGATGGTTGGTCGGCTCATCGAGGAAAATCAGGTTGCCTTTGCCCGCCAGCACCCGGGCCAGTCCCGCCCGGTTCTTTTCACCGCCGGAGAAATTCCGGAGCAGGTCATGCCAGCGTTCGCGCTCGAAACCGAGGCCGCCCATGATGGTCTCAATCTGGTTCTCGAAAGCAAAGCCGCCGTCCGATTCGAACCGGTTCTGTAGTTGCCCCATGCGCTCAAGGGCCTCGCCGTCCTCCGGATTGTTCTGCAGGAGTTCCTCAAGGGCGCGTATATCGCGGCGCATGTCCAGAAGATCCTGTCGGGCGGAGGCCACAAATTCCGTGAGAGTCTTTTCCAGGTGGGATGTCATGTCCTGTTCGGCATAGTCGATCAGGCAGGCTTTGGTTCTGCTGACCGTCCCCGAGTCCAGCCCCACCTGACCGATGAGGATCTCAAACAGCGTCGTCTTGCCGCAGCCGTTTTTCCCCACCAGGCCGATGCGGTCATCACTGGTGAGGTTGAAGGATACATTTTCCAGGATAACCTGGTCGTCGAACTTGCGACAGAGCTTGTCGGCGGTGAGCAGGGTCATGGTTACTCCTCGCCGGCACTGCCGCGCGAAAGCAGCATCTCGGCCGCGAGCAGAATCACCGCCAGCCAGACCATCAACTGCCACAGCTCCTTGCCCAGGCGCAGTTCGGCCACGATAGCGGCCATGTCACGATCCTGCTCAAGAACCCGGTAGTCATCGGCCCCGAGCGCGGTGGCCATCTCGTCGATCTCCACGGCACTGAGATCTCCCTCATCCGGTGCCACATTGACGGCAAAGCGGTCGATCTCCTCCCCCATGTAGGTAACCCGATAGATCCCCGGACGACTTGTGGGACGGGGATGAAACACCAGCGCGCCC
The DNA here is from genome assembly GCA_964630485.1 of uncultured Ignavibacteriales bacterium. GTDB lineage: Bacteria > Zixibacteria > MSB-5A5 > GN15 > FEB-12 > JAJRTA01. Next base: position 5,190 of record CAZVUZ010000054.1, on the reverse strand, counting down.
TGGGCCTCCTCCGGGGAGATACTGACCACACTGCTGTCGGGCGTAAGCATCTGCAGCGGCATCCTGATCGAACCACGCAGGGAAACGCTCCGGGTGATGTTGCGGCCGACCTGCAGGTCGAGGTCGAACCCGGACAGGTCGGAAGCCAGGTACTCGGCCGAGCGCGACACCAGCGGCACGAAGAAAGCGTGACCGGGCAGGTCGGTATCCTGGGGAGCCGCCGGGCCGGCGAAGGTAAGCACCTTACCCCCGCGATAGTTGTTCTCGACCAGGGCCGGGCGATCGCCGGTGAAGCGCATCAGAACTCTGGCCTCGCCCGTGACATGGGCCCGCCCGAGGGTGTAGAACTTTATGTCGGGAGGACGGTTATCCTCGAAAGTGAAGGCCGAGAACACGGGATGGTTGACATCGATGGAACCCAGTGAGTAATACCCGGCCCGGGAAAAGTCTTCCCTGATGGGTTCGTCGAAAACAACCCCGGTGACATCCGACCAGCGGGAGTTGAAATACTCGATGTCGGTTTCGCCGCCGTAGGTTACCATGAGGGCACGGCCGCGATCGACGAAGGCCTTGAGCCGTTCGACATAGGTCTCGGCCAGGCGCGGTGCGCCGGCCATGATGATGACATCGTAGTCGAGGAAATTCACCCCGGCCAGGTTGTCAGGCGCGGCCTCTTTGACCGACCAGTACTGGTTGATGGACAATGACGGCACCAGCGCCAGAGATATGAAACGGGCGCTTATGTCTCCCTCGATTATGAGGAGATTGAAGCGATCCGGAATATGCAAACTGAAATAGCGGCGGTTGTCTTCCATCAGGCCGTCATCGGACAGCTCAATCCGCCCCGAGTGAAAGCCGGTGCGGGACACACTGCGGGTAAAACGCACCTTTCCCTCTTTGCCGGCGGGAACCTGCAAATCAGTCTGGCCGACCCGGTTGCCGTCGATGAAAAGCGAGGCGATAATATCGTCGCGATCTTCGCCACCATAATTTTTGACTGTCGCGGTAAGATCGAATTCATGACCCGGAAGAAGGAACTGCCCGCCAAAGTCGATCTGCGTAATGCCACAATTCTCACTGCTCTCGATTGGCAGATCAACGAAGAAGGTCCTTGCCTCGTAACCGGCGAGAACGTCCCGATCCGGCAGGATATGCCTCTGGCGATCGGTAATGATGTAAATTTCCTTGTTGAGATTCACCGCCTGGTCGAGCATACCGGCGGCCCTGTCAAGGGCTGCCTCAAGGTCCGCCCGGCCAGCGCCCGCCGGCACCGCGGCCAGTTGCTCCGTGACGGTGGCGACAGAGGAGAAACCCCTGGGTCCTTCCTGCCCGATGCTATTGTCCAGGGTCAGCAGGAGAACTTCGTCGGCTTCGCCAAAGGTGTTGAGAAGTTCCTGCGTCCGCTTGCGGGCGACTTCGAACAGGCTGCCATCGGCCACGAAGCGGCTCATGGAGGCGGAGTTGTCGAACAGGATTACGGCTGAGACCGAGGCATGCGAGCCCACCCCACCAGACTGCATGGTCGGACGGGCAAAGGCCAGGACTACCAGCAGGATTATCAGCATCCGCAAAATGAGCAGGAGTAACTGGCGGATCTTAAGCCGCCGCACCTGTCTTTTCTGCATGGCTTTGAGGTGCTTGAGCGAAGAAAATTCCACGATCTTGACCCGCCGCCTGGAGAACAGGTGGATGATGAGCGGAACCAGGGCGGCCAGGGCGGCGAACAGGACGGTGGAGTTAAGAAAACTAAACATGTTGCGTCTTACTGACTGTAGGGCTCCTTAACGTAGCGTTCGGCTTCGGCCTGGTGATAGGCCGCCGACGGCAGGGCCAGCACCTGGCTATAGTGATCAAGGGCCTTCTCTCGGTTGCCTTCCAAATCGGCTATTTTCCCTAACCAGAGATGCGCCATGGCCAGGTAGAAGGGGCGCAGTTCCAGGAACAGGGCACCCTCAAGGTAGTTTTGCGCCGTGGCGGTTTCGCCCAGTCCCACGTAGGCCACACCCAGCCACACATGCACCGCCGTCGCCAGCGGTTGAGCCTGGAGCGTGGACTGGAGCGAGCGTATGGCCAGGGAGTAGTATTCCTTTGCCCGAGCCTGCAAAACAGTGTCTTCGGACTGCCGCCAGATATTGGCCAGGGTTATCAAGCTCTCCGACCCGGCCTGGTTAAGCGTCAGGTCGTTGACCTTTTGCATGAGCAGTTCCGTCGCCTTATCGACGTCACCGGTGTTGAGATGATAGCGGGCCAGGTTAAAGACGATCAGGTTGTCGGCGGTATCGAGCGAGCGCGCATGTTGCAGGTCGGCATAGGCTTCATCGTAAAGGCCGTTCATCATCTTGTAAGCGCCCAGGGTCATCCATTGGCCGGCGTCGGAGGCGCGCAGCTCGGCCAGGGCCTGCTGTACTTCGGTGGCGCGGTAATAATCGCCGACGAAGAAATATGAGCGCTTCAGCATCGACAGCGATCGCAGTGAATCGACGTCCGTCGTCGCCTGAGCCAAAGCCCCCTCACCATAACGCAACATCAGCGGGAAGTTGAACATGGCCTCGGCCAGGTTCGCATGGAACTGCAATTCGTCGATGGATATCGTTAACGTATCGAGGTATGTCTTCCAGTCGCTTTCAAGGCTGCCCAGATCGACACCGTAGGTCTTCTCCACTGTTGCGGCCAGGGAGAGATCATCGGCCGCATCGTAACATTTCCTGAAGGTGCCGAGGCCGTATTTGTCAACCAGGAAGGAAACGAAAGAAGCTACCAGCCGGTCGGCCGCCCATGGATCGGCGGTGTAGTAGGTGTAGGTATCCATCAGATCCGCAATAGAGGGAGCCTCTGCCGACTTGATGATTTCACGGGCATCATATACCGGCAGCGTAAAATAGCTCGCCAGGCCTTCCGAGAGGAAAGGCGGGGCATAGCCATAGTTCTTCAGCAAAGCGGTGTGGTTGATGATAAACGGTTCGGCGGCATTGGCCGGGCGGGTGAAAATCGCATGCGCCGTGCGACGCGTGGGATCGATGGCCATTCCGAATCTCTGGTCCCAGATTACGGAGTACATATAACAGGGACATAGGAAAATGTTGTACTTGCCGGGCTGATTGAAGTGACAGAACTCGGCAAACCGGCGGTAGTTGTCCTCCAGGACCCCCTTAACCATCGCCCAGTAAAAATCGCCCAGGGAGTTGGGCAGGTAATAGATGTCGGCATTGGCCGAGGGGTCGAACTTGAAGACATTTTCGGCGTGATGATCGTAGGGACAGTAGGCCGTATCGATTTCGACCTGGCCCAGCGGCGTCATTTCCAGGGCAAACAGGGTCTGGTTCTTGCCCCGGATGCTGTCGATGCGGGTCGGGAGGCCGTACTCGACAGTAAATTTGCGCGAATAGGTATCTGCCGGCGGCCCCAGCGTTACCACATGCAGATTAAACTGGCAGCGACCGGTATCAACCGTGAGCACTTCCATATCGATCGAGAACCCCGCCAGGAAACCGGTGGCCGAGATATCCTGAGCGAATTGGTTGGTGTCGCAAAAGAGGAGCACCGAGCGGTCTTCCTCTATATCATGCTGATAGACGGCCAGGGCACATTCGATGCCATCGGCCGCGGCGGCGGAGGTACCTGCAAGCGCGGCGGCGGCCAGTAAGAAAAAGATCCATTTACGCATAGTCATTTATACCTTTGACTTATGAAAAAGTCCGAACTGTCCCTTAATCGGGATCAATCTTCGGGTATGAGGCGACCGTCCTTCAACACCGGCAGAACCGGCATGGAATCGATCGCCGCCGCCGTTTCGATATCGGCCCCGAAGCCGATCGATTCGAGCATGCGGCCGTGTTCCCCCTGGGCGATAGTCTGCCTGATGGCCGTCTTATTCGTACGGTAGAGAAGCAGAGCCAGCGAGCCGGCGTCGTTCACCGTCAGGTCTTCCTTGAACTCAGCCCTCAGAAGGTGTATCAGCATCCCGCCGCAGATGGTATCCTCAATAGAGAAATAACCCTCCCGGCCGGCACACAGGACAACCACATCGCGCCCCTCGCGGATCGTGCGATCGGCCACCCGCGAGACATTGGTCAAACTGCACGAAAGGGCCAGGGCGGCGCCGTGCGCCTCGGCAAAGGCGGCGGTACCATTGGTGGTCGTCATAACCACGTATTTGCCACCGACGCTTTGCGGAGTAAACTCCGACGGCGAGTTACCCAGCTGGAAATTCTCGATCCTGACCCCATTGCGTTCGCCGGCCAGTACGGCCATGTCCGATCCGATTTTGGCCCACATGTCGCCGGCCTCTCCCGGCCCCGAGGTCGGGATTACTCCCTTGGCCTCGGCTACCAGGGCGGCGCATATGGAAGTGGTGCAGCGCAATACATCCACCACCACCACCGTTGAGCCTTCAAGGTCCTTCTTGCGAACCGGATTGGGGGTCAGGTAGAGCTTAACATCCATATGGTTTCACTTATTCGTCCTACTTGTGGGTGCCGTCTTTGTAAAACGGCGGTTTAACCACCACCGCCGGGAAACGCTTATCCCGAATGGCGACTTCCACTTTTGACCCCGATTTGGACATCTTACGAGGTACGTAGCCGAGCGCGATCGGTTTTTTCAGCGACGGTGAAAACGTCCCGGAGGTCACCTTTCCGACCGGTTTGTCGTCGGCGAAAATGTCGTAGCCGTGGCGGGGAAAAGCGCGTCCTTCCAGCTCCAGGCACACCAGTCGCCGGGAGGGTTTGTCGGCTTTGACTTTGGCGACAACATCCTTCCCGATGAAGTCCTTTTCCAGTTTAACAATCCAGCCAAGACCGGCCTCGATGGGGTTCGTAGTGGCGTCGATATCATTTCCGTAAAGCGCCATTTTCATTTCCAGACGCAGGCTGTCGCGGGCTCCCAACCCAATGAATTCCATGTTGTACGCGGCGCCGGCCTTCGTCACCGCCTGCCACAGCGTCTCGGTATGCTCGGGCAGGATATACAGTTCGAAACCGTCCTCACCGGTATAACCAGTGCTGGAAATCAGCAGTTCTTCTCCCCCGACCTTAGCCGTAGCGCAGGTGTAATAGGGCATGCCGGCGGCATCGTAGTCGGTAAGCCCGGCTATGAGTTTTTCGGCGTTCGGGCCCTGAATGGCGAGTAGGCTGTAATCGGCCGACCGATTTACCAGTTGTACGTCACCCTCGAGATGAGATTCAAGCCAGT
>CAZVUZ010000053.1:0-18992 GCA_964630485.1 uncultured Ignavibacteriales bacterium | reverse complement strand
CATGCCGGCAAACTTACCGCCCCAGTATTACGAGATTGAACGGGAGTACAACGCCGAGCGTGACCCCCGGGAGAAACTGCGCCTGGCCGAGGAGCTGCTGCGCATCATGCCCAAACATAAGGGCACTGACAAGCTCCAGGCCGACATGAAGGCCAAGATTTCCAAGCACAGAAAGCAGATCACTACGGGGCCCCAGAAGAGCGGTGCCGCCCGGCAAAGCGCCAACGACCATATAGATAAGGAAGGCGCCGGGCAGGTAATATTGATCGGACCGCCCAACGGCGGCAAGTCATCGCTACTGGACGCTCTGACCAACGCCGAACCACTCGTGGCCGACTATCCCTATTCGACCCGTGAACCAGTGACCGGCATGATGACCTTCGAGACCATACAAATACAGCTCATCGACACGCCGCCGATTTCTCCCGAATCCTACGAGAACTACCTCTCGGGCCTCATTCGCAATGCCGACCTGGCCGTATTGGTCTGTGACCTGGCGTCGGGCACGATGCTCGCGGACCTGGAATTCGTCATAGCTAAGCTCGAGGAAAAGCGCATTGTACTCAAAGCCGAGGTGTCAGAGGTTCCCGATGACCCGCGCCTGATGGTCAAGAAGACCATTCTCTGCGGCCACAAGGTGCATGACGATGAAACCGGCGTCAACCTCGCTTCCCTCACCGAGCGATTCGAGGGCTTCCCCATGGCGACCACCTCAATAATCGACGACGACACCCTGGTGGCGTTCCGGCGCGTGATATTCGAGGGGCTGGGGATAATCCGAGTTTATACCAAGCCCATTGGCCGGGATACCGACTACAAGGACCCCATCATTTTGCCGATCGGAGCCAATGTCGAGGAGGCCGCCAATTCCCTGCACAAAGATTTTGCGCAGAAACTGAAGTATGCCAAAATCTGGGGAGAGGGCAAATTCGACGGCCAGCGCGTCCAGAAGGACTTCGGTCTGGAGGACGAGGACATCATCGAGTTCCACGTCTGAGCTGATTACCACGGACAAAAGAAAGAGGAGCGTGCATGAGGGTGGATGGGATCGAACCATCGACAACCTGCTTAAAAGGCAGGAGCTCTACCACTGAGCTACACCCCCAGGCACACTCCTCGGAGTCTGCGCCGGCATTGCAAAATAGCAATTGCCCTCCTGAAGTCAAACCCTTTTTGTGCCGGTAAAGTCGCACCCCGGGGTGCCCCCCCCGTTCACGGTTTGATATCGCCGCCGGGATCGGAAGGAAGTATCATGGCGCGGTAGTAACCGAAGTCAACGGCGCGCTGTCGGGCTTGCTCGGAATCCTTCCCCTGCGTCACCAGTGAGAGATAGTAATACAACGAAGCCTGGTGCGGGTCGCCTTTGAGGGCCAGCTTGAAGCTCGAGGCCGCCCCGGCGAGGTCGCCGCTGAGGATTTGACGGTGCCCCCGGAGAGCCGTCAGGTAGGAGCTGCGACTGACCGCCCGGCGAAGCTCTTCCTTCATGAAGTTGTTACCGCCATAGCCAAGGTAGAGATCGAGAAAGGCCGGGTAATCGGCCAGACCGTATTCCTCGGAGCTAATGACTTCCGTGACAAAGCGAATGTACTCGGCCGGCTCGAAGAAACTCAGCGCCCCGGAAAGCCCGGCCTCGACAATGCGGGCATTGATGGGATCGAAACGGTCGGTGGCCTGCCAGGTGACATTATGATTCATTATTGAGTTGATATCGGAGACATGAATGGCACCGAAGGCGTGACCGATTTCATGCAACAGGGTCAGGCCATTGCCGATCGCCTGCCATTTCGGATCGCGGCTGTGAATGACCGGGACACCGTCAAGCAGGATCAGACGCCGCCCGATCTCGGTCAGACCAATCTTCTCCGTATGCTGTTCAAGGAAAGATCCGTTCCGGGCGACGTAATCGTAAACAACGACCGTGAGAGTATCGCGATCGAGCGGCAGGCGGGATTTCAGACCGCGGAAAACATCTTCGAGGGAACGATCGTCATCCATACCGATGACAATCGACCGCATATCGGCGAGAGCCAGGGAATAGCCAAATTGTTCATTGAGCGCCTGTGAGGCGACGTCAAGGGTGATGCGGATGTTTCCTCGCCAATCGTCATTGGTGGCATTTATGTACGAGGAATCCACATAGACGACGGTCGGAAAGGCGAAGCCGCCGGGGTCAGCGGAGGTTTCGATCCGGGGTATCCCCGCCAGCGCTCGATCGAGGGCTCTTTGTACAACGTATTCCAGCGGTTCGGCGGTGGTAGCCGCAACAGAGTCGAGCTGACGACTCGGTCCCTCCCGGGCAACATCCAACCAGTCGGGTCGGGTGCGCTCTCGAAGGGTAATGTCCTCCATGAGCCTGACACTATTGCCCTCCGGGACATAAGAGCGGCAATCAAGGTCAAGGGCAAAGCACCCTTCAACATCGGACAGGCGGCGAACTCGACGATAATCCTGTATTACCATGGTGCGCGTCTCGAAATCACTTCCGGGTTCCATGATCAGCACCCGGTCAAACCCGGATTCGCACAGCGATCGGGCCACCACCATCTCCCTTTCGCGGGCGGGCAAATCGAATACGCTAATCGAGTAGCCACGGTCTCGCAAAAGGTATCGGGCATGGCTGATCAGCACATCGGCGAGAGAAAAGTCGGCCCGGGGATGACAGGCCGGACACGAAAACTCCAGCTTGCGGTCGATACACAGGGCTACCCTCGTGCCGCCGGCGGCGGCGACCGCCCCGAAGCCGGTTGCCGTCACTGCCGAGAGAAACAAAAATAACGCTATAGTTGTCTTAAACTTTGCCATCATACAAAATACATAGACTTGAATTGCCGGTCTCCTTGCTTTATTATACGCTAACTTATAAAGCTGACAAAAGGATTGCGATGAAAAGAATTCTCTGGCTCGCGCTGATCGCCGTTTTAATATCCTGCGCCAAAGAACCGCAGACGTTTGAAGAGCTGACCGCCGCCGGCAACAAGGCCTTTCTCGATGAGGATTACCTTGAGGCCCGAACCCATTTCCTCAAAGCCCTTCAGCAGAAACCCACCGACCGCGCTACCCTGTACTTTTGCGGTTTGAGTTACTTTCGCGATGTCATGTATGACTCGGCAGCGTTTTATCTGAAACGAGCCGACCTGATCCATCCCGACGACAGGGAAATCAACCTCGCTTTATACCCGGCCTGTTTCAACGGTGAGGACTGGGAATGTGCCCGTAAGTCCCTGAGAACATTGATAAAAACCGGCGACTCGGAGGACGATCACCTTGTTGACTTGGCCAATCTGAGTGTCAACATGAGCGACTTCCCCTATGCCCTATACTACTACAAAGCCTTGCACCGCAAAGACCCTGAGAATATCGACTACTACTTTCAAATCTCCAATGCCGCCGCCGAAATCGGTTCTCTGGGAGTTTCCATCGCCTTCATGGATACGGCCGAAGAGGAGTTCGGTCCCAGGGACGGCATCTACCTTAACCGGGGCACCTACCTGGCCGCCGACAAAGACTATCCTGCCGCCGAGAAGGAGTTCCGCCGCCTGCTGGCTCTAGACACGACCTCGGTGGTGGCGAGGGTGAATCTGGCCAATGTCCTGGCCTCTCAATCCGCCGACGCGAAACAGCAGGAAGCTTACGATCTATACAAGGAATTGCCGGAGGATATGCTGAGCGAGCCGTTTATCGATTCCACCTTGCGCAGCCTCGAAGACCACCTTCGCATCAAGAAGAACTAAAAAGCAGACAAAAAAAAGGAGGGCAGGATTCTCTCAAATCCTGCCCAACGCAGGGCTGTCTCTAGGAGAGACAGAGGGGGTTTGCTGTGGGTCTACCCTTATAACGCAGGAGACCCCGGGTTTGTTCGCTATTGTTGAAAATTTTTCCCGGGTCCATTCACCAGCGGCGGTCTCATCTGCAGTTTGACTTTCGATCGGGCCGGCCCCCGTTTCCGAGGGTCGGCCTATGTATATAAACTACATGTAGTTGCAGAGAGGTCGCGGCCTTCAAAGGGCCATACCGGGTTGCCTAAAGACCCTCCTCAGTATCGTCAACTTCCTCTTCTGCCCGCGCATCGCAATGCAATTTCCAGCGTCCCTGGAAGAAACCATTCTTAAACCACGGGGCCGATTTGAACTTGCCGGCCATTACACCAATCTCCACTTCGTTGGCATCGAAGATGTGGCCCTCAAACCAGCCACCGGCATGGCGGAAGGCATTGATATTGGCATGGGAGTTCGGATGGGCGCCCCAGATGCCGCTTATCAGACCTTCGAAATTGCCGTCGAGGTCGATCCATTTGCCAAAAAACACCTTCATATCATTGTCATCGATACCGAAATTACCGTTCAGATAACCGCTGATGGCGCCCCGATGGGTCATCCACTGGCCGCGGAAAACTCCTTCACCATCGTCATTGAAGCCCCAGTGTCCGGCGAGGAAACCGCGCTGGCACGGATACCGATTGAGCTGGAAAGCATGGAATGCAACCGCGCTGGAATCTTCCATATAAACGATGGTGTCGAGCGCCACCAACTCGTCGAGGGTAAACTCGCGGCTGTACGGACCGGTGACAAAGGACACCGTTACCGGATCGACGGCCTCGGTATCAACCGGCACGAACAGGTCGACATCGATACCGTCATTATGCACGGTCGTATATGACACCCAATCGACCACAGTGCGGTCGGTACGGGTGGGAATATAGTCCTGGCCAAGTTCGAAACGCACCACCCGGCGCAGGATGACGGCGCCCCTCGATAGGGTCAGCGAACCGCTCCAGTCAGTGATCTCGCTTATGGTAGAGTCATAGCAGGGCTGGCCCCATACGATGCGCATGTGGTAATACTCCGCTTCCGGATCGCTCACGACCGAATCAACTCCCGGAGAACCCAACATGACATCGCTAAACTCCTCGTCATCGCCCGCACTGGCCAGAAGATCGTCATCGCCGAATCCGACCGCCTCGTCGGTAGCCGTGTAGCCGCCGTAGGCCTCATTTATATTCGGATCGTCGGTCACGCTGGTCGTCTCGGTGGCATTCTCGGAACAACCGATCGCCAGGAGGAAGACTCCGGCGAACAACAGTGTTATGATTGGCTTGTAACGCACTTCTCCAACTCCTCATATTTATATTCGGGTAAATCAGTCTGACCGATAGATAAACAACATTCATGCCGATCTCAGGACAATGCGATAAGGTGTTGTTTATCGGTCATTTGGCGTTGTCCGGACGGCCCGTATCAGCGGTCCCCCCTGTACCCTGAGGTACAAAGGCACAACAATTGTATCAAATGCGTACAGGGGCCGCAATCGATGGTTAGACCGCGGGTGTCTTCCGGCAGAATACGCCGGCGGCGCCTACTCCACACACCGCCCGAGGAAGCCGTCGGCTTCGGTCAGTTTTACCTCGGCATCGGCACGTGAGCAGTCGAGCCGATGCATGGCAATGGCCGTCTTCACCGATCCCCCGGCCTTCTCAAGTAGCGCCTCCGCTTTCTCCAAATCGAGATCAAGCAATTCCATAAGCATCCTGCTAGAGCGGGCGGCGAGTTTCTCGGAAGTCGCTTTCAGATCGACCATGAGGTTGCCATAGGTCTTCCCGAGCAAAACCATACCCGCCGTCGAGACCATGTTCAGCGCCATTTTCTGGGCCGTGGCCGATTTCATGCGGGTCGAACCGGTAATGGCCTCCGGGCCGACCGGCAGGGAAATAACAATATCAACCGCCAGCGGCACCCCCGCGGCATCATTGCAGATAATATAGGCGGTTTTGGAGCCCGCGCGGCGGGCGTATTCGAGGCCGGCCAGGGTGTATGGCGTTCGCACCGAGGCGGCCAGACCGATCAGGAAATCGTGCTCACAAAAATCGTGACTTTTCAGATCGGCAACGGCCTCGTCACGGCGATCCTCGGCCCCCTCTTTGGAGAGGATCAGGGTCGCATGGCCGCCGGAGATGATGCCGATAATTCGTTTCGGGTCGGTCCCGAAGGTCGGCGGGCACTCGGCGGCGTCGAGCACCCCGAGCCGTCCGGAGGTTCCGGCGCCGATGTAAAATACGCGGCCGCCGGACTTCAGCGTTGCGGCGAAGACCTCCGCGGCCTGCGCAATTTGCGGCAACGCCAGCTCGACGACCCCGGCGATCTTTTTGTCCTCATCGTTGATGCGGCGGACGATATCGAGCGGCGCGAGGCGGTCGATGTCCACAGTGGCCGGATTGACCGCCTCCGTGGCCAGCTTCTTCAGCTGGTCGATTAGTCTCTCTTGATCACTCATGGGCTGATATTATCCGCCTTTGGGCCAAACGGCAATAAAAAAGCAGGCCGGGAGCCTGCTTTAGATTTTTCACGTTCTTTAAATCCTCAGTCACTGCTGCGTCGTCACCCACACCGAATCGCGCACAACCACGGTGACCGTCCCGAAATGACCGGTGATGTCCTTTTCGGCGATATTGTCATCGAGTTGATTCGGCAGCGGCACCGGCAACAATTCGGCCGACAGGACGCTGTCGGGGACACCGTCATAGGCGTAAACATAGACGAAATACCAGCCTGTGTCCGGATTGAGGCCGTCCTGCATGCGAAACGCATCGGGCGGAATTGTCCCGGCCGTCACCTGGCTTGTTACCCACTGGCTGTGCCCCTCGCCGGCATAGGCAAGATAGCGTGGCACCGTCGCCAGGATATAGCCGTCGGCATCGACGGAGCCGGACCAGTCAACCGAGACCTGGCCCCCGCCGTTGTTCACGCGACTGGCCGGATCGGAGATTTCAATTTCGAACAGGCCCGTCACGGCGCTGGCGAATGTCTCCGCGAAATAGAGGGAATCATTGACGGACAGGACATACGCACCAGCCGGGATAGAGCCCTCGGGAGTGATCTCCAACTCATAGCTGTCTTCGCCAAAAGTCAGGTCGTGGCCGCCAAAGATCACCGCCGCATCGGCAATGCTCGAGTCATTGCGCCAGAACTCCGCCTGCGCGCGACAATTGTGGAGGTTAAAATCTTTGACAAATACGCCCTCGACCCGGTACGACAGGTTCAGCGGTTTGCCGCTGTCACTCGGCGAAGTGTTGCAGCCGAGCAGGACGGCGCCGGTCAGAAATACTGACAGAGCCGTGGCAATTAGTTGCATTCTTGAGAGTCTCATATAATCTTTCTATCGTCATTAACCATTATATGATTTAGACAATTCTGTCAATCACGGGACGCATCATAATGCGACTATCAGGTGATTCCGAAATCAGGACACCGGCTCGCCTGCATTTGTGAAACATGTAATTAGAGTCCCGGTTCCGATTGCCACTCAAACGCCAAAAAACCAACAATTATCGACTTAATACGGACAGACTGCGTACAAAACGCAAAAAAAACAATGGACTTTTGTATTTGGGAAACATAATTTGCCGATGAGTGGTTATTAGAAGAGCAAAGGCTTTTGAAAGCTTAGGCGGCCGGATCACAGAGCACATGATCTGACAACTGTGTCGCCTATTTAAGTCCCGTGTCGTTCCCCTCCCCCGGCACGGGGCCTTTTTTTTGCCCGACTATTTCATGGGCCGGCGCCTCCGGCAATTAGAACTTCGCCCAGCGCGGTACGCGCGGGAAGGGTTGTACATCGCGGATATTGGCCATCCCGGTGATGTACATTATCACCCGGTCGAAGCCCAGGCCGAACCCGGAATGCGGCACGGAGCCGTATTTGCGCAGGTCCAGATACCACGCATAATCTTCCGGCGTCCCCACACCCTTTCTCTTAATCTGGCTGAGGAGAACGTCGTAGCGTTCCTCACGCTGACTACCGCCAATAATCTCCCCGACGCGTGGCACCAGGACGTCCATACCGCGGACGGTCTTACCGTCATCGTTAAGGCGCATATAGAAAGCCTTGATCTTCTCCGGGTAGTCGTAGACAATCACCGGCTTCTTGAAAATCTTTTCGGTCAGGTATCGCTCGTGCTCGGTCTGCAAATCGGACCCCCACTCGATCGGGTACTCGAACTTTTGGCCAGATTTTACGAGCAGGTCCACGGCTTCGGTATACGTGATGCGCTCGAACTCGGACTTCACCACGCCCTGTAATGTTTCGCGGCCCTCTTTGTCGACCCATTTGCCGAAGAATTCCATGTCGTCGGCACATTCTTCGAGCGCAAAGCGGAAGAGGTATTTGAGGAAGTCCTCGGCGAGATCCATGTTGTCGACCAGCTCGGCCCAGGCCATTTCCGGTTCGATCATCCAGAACTCCGAGGCATGGCGGGCGGTGTTGGAGTTTTCGGCGCGGAAGGTCGGTCCGAAGTTGTAGACATCACCCAGGGCGAGGGCCATTGCCTCCGCCTCAAGTTGCCCGGAGACGGCCAGGAAAGCCTCGGCCCCGAAGAAGTCGGCGTCCCAGTCCACGGCGCCGTCTTTCATGGGGATGTTCTTGAAATCCAGGGTCGATACGCGAAAAAGGTCGCCGGCGCCTTCGCAATCCGAGGCCGATATTATCGGCGTATGGACATAGTAAAATCCGCGATCCTGGTAGTATTTGTGAATCGCGTACGAGATTTTCGAACGCATGCGGTTAACGGCCCCGAAGGTGTTGGTGCGCGTGCGCAGGTGGGCAATGTCGCGTAGGACTTCAAAACTGTGGCGCTTCTTCTGCAAGATATATGAAGCATCGGCCTCACCGACGAGGTCAACGCTGCTGGCCTTGATTTCGTATTTCTGTCCCTTGCCCTCGGATTCGACCAGGGTGCCTTTGAGACGCACCGAGGCGCCGGTGAGGATTTTTTTCAGGACCGGGAAACTATCCGGTTCGAGGAAAACGCCCTGAATGTTACCCATACAGGAGCCGTCATTGACCTCGACGAAAGCCACGCCTTTGCCCACGCGGGCCGTGCGCACCAGACCGAGAATCGTAATTTCGGTTCCGATCGGCACTTTATCGTCAATCAGTATTCTGGCAATTTTGGTTCTAATCTTGTAATCCATGGCATATCTCCGGATAACGACCTTTGCATCGCTGAATCAATAAAATGACAATCGGCAATAAACGTTCAAACCTGACCGGATGCAAGGGCTAAGAAAAAAGACGATTTTTGTCAAAAAAGTATCAGGAATGAAACCTCTGCGAAATCGCACCGTATAAGGAACTACAACATTGACGAAATTGCTTCTTGAGAAGAATAGAAGATCCCAACCTATCCACACCATGACTCCGGTCTCCCCACAAGGCCGGAGTTTTTTTGTGCCCTCGGCGGCAGGTTCCGGGCAATAGAAAGGCGGAGCCGCCAATTCGCGGCCCCGCCATCAATCAATCGAAAAAACCGAATCGGCGCCTTCGCCTACGAATTTTCCTTCCGGAACTTCTCCATGAATTCGACGACCTTCTCGACGCCTTCCAGCGGCATGGCGTTGTAGATCGAGAAGCGGACCCCGCCCACCGAGCGGTGACCCTTCAGGCCGACAAAACCGGCGGCCTTCGCGTCGGCGATGAACTTCTTCTCCAGGTCCTCGTTGGCCATTCGCATGGTCACGTTCATCCAGGAGCGGCTGTCTTTACGGGCCGTACCCTTGTAGTAGTCCGGATACAGATCCATGATCTGGTAGAGACACTCTTTCTTGGCCATATTGACCTTTTCCACGGCCTTAAGTCCGCCCTGTCCCTTGATCCATTCGAGAATCAGTTTGACAACGTAGATGGCGAATGACGGCGGCGTGTTGTAAAGGGAGTCCTTCTCGGCGAAGGTGCCATAGGAGAGCATACTCGGCAGGCCTTTCTTGGCCGTGGCCAGGAAATCATCACGAATAATGACCACGGTGACCCCGGACGGTCCCAGGTTCTTCTGTGCCCCGGCATAAATCATCGAGAACTTCGTGAAATCGTGCTGCCGCGAGGCTATGTCCGAGGACATGTCGCAGATCAGCGGGATTTTACCTGCATCCGGGATATCCTGATACTGAGTACCCTTGATGGTGTTGTTCGAAGTTATATGCAGATAGGCGGCGTCCGACGGGACGTCCAGTTTGTCGGGAATGAAGGAGTAGCCTTCATCCTTGGAGGAGGCGGCAAGGTGGGCCTTACCGATGATGTTGGCTTCCTTGATCGCCTTGGAGGACCAGGTGCCGGTGTCGACGTAGGCGCCGACCTTGCCCTCGGGCAGGAAATTCATGGGGATGAGCGCAAACTGAGTCGAAGCGCCGCCGCCCATGAACAGTACTTTGTAGTTGTCGCCCAGGCCGAGCGTCTCGCGCATGAGCGCCATCGCCTGCTTGTTTATTTCGTCGAATTCCGGCGCGCGGTGCGAGGTTTCCATGATCGACATGCCGGTGCCGCGGTAGTCGAGCAGTTCTTCCTGTACAATCTTGAGCACGTCCAGCGGCAGGGTCGCCGGACCGGGGTTGAAATTGAAAACTCTATGAGCCATTTTGTTCACCTCATTTCAATGCGTATGTCAAAGGCCACCGGCGGGGATCAGAGTTACCCGGCCTTGTGTTCGCCTATGAGCTGGTCAATAATCTCACCAATGCGATTCATATTTTCCACCGTGGACGATCCGATATGGGGGGTCATCAGCACGTTGGGCGCATCCTTGAGCGGGCTGTCCGCCGGCGGCGGGTCGGAGTAGAAAACATCCGTGGCAAAACCGGCGAGCTTACCGCTCTTGAGGGCTTCCACGAGATCTTCCTCGACAATACACTTGCCGCGGCCGGAATTGATCAGGTAAGCGCCGTCCTTGAACTGCGCCAGGGTCTTTTTGTTGATCATGCCCTTGGTGTCGTCGGTCAGCGGCATATGCATCGAGACATAGTCGGAGACCTTCAGCACCTCGGTCATGTCCTTCAGGACTTCGGCCTGATCGTTCTTATCCACGAAGGGATCATAGGCAACGCACTTCATACCGAGAGCGTTGGCCCTGCGGGCGAGTTCGGTACCGATACGTCCCAGGCCCAGCACGCCCATGGTCTTGCCGTAAACCTCAGTCCTTTTCAGTTCCTTCTTGAGCCACTGGCCCTCATGCATGGAGGCATCGGCTTTGGGAATGTGATTGGTGATGGCGAGCACGAGCGTGATGGCCAGTTCGGCCACGGCGATCGATGACGCCGCCGCCGTATTGAAGACCTTGACGCCCTTTTCTTTCGCGTATACCTGGTCGACATTGTCCAGGCCGACACCGCCGCGAATAACCAGCTTAAGATTGGGGGCGGAATCGATATATTCCTTCGTGACCTTGGTCTTACTGCGGATGAGAACAACCTCGGCCTCATTCAGGCGACCCTTATCGTCGGTGACCTCACCGTGCTTGGACAGCAGATCGGGAAGCGACGGACCAAATGCGTCGGAAATGAGTATCAGCATCCCGGCACTCCTTTTTTAGTGTTTCTCTATTCAGTCAATAAATTAACAACCATACCGCTTCGCAACTTCGGTTCGAACCAGGTCGACTTGGGCGGCATCACCTGGTCGGCATCGGCCACCGCCAACAACTGGTCGATCGAAGCCGCATGAAGCGAGAAGGCGACCTGGTATTTGCGGCTGTCCACCAACCGCTCCAGCTCGCCAACACCGCGGATACCACCGACAAAATCAATGCGCTTGTCGGTGCGTATATCTTCAATCCCCAAAATCGGGGTGAGCAGGTTTTCCGAGAGAACGGCCGAGTCTATCGAGCGGGCCGGATCGTCGGCCGCATAGGTCCCGTCCTTCGCCTTCAGGGCAAACCACTGCCCGTCGCAATACATCCCGAACTCGTAGGGCGCCGACGGTTCGACGGCCTTGTCGGAGGGTGCAATCTCGAATTTCTCGGAAACCTTCGTCTTGAGATCTTCCAGGGACAAACCGTTCAGGTCCGCCACCACCCGGTTATAGGGCAAAATCCGCAATTCGTTGTCGGGGAAAATGACGGTGAGGAAGTAATTGTAAAGTTCGTCGCCGTTGTGCTTCGGGTTTTTCTCCGCGAGGCGGCGGGCAACCTCGGAGGCCGAGGCGGCGCGGTGGTGGCCGTCGGCAACGTAGGTGGCATCCATTTGCCCGAACGCCAGGACCAAACGACCGACCGTTTCGTTATCGACGATTACCCAGAGCTCATGGCGGACGCCGTCATCGGCTGTAAAGTCAACCTCCGGCTTGGCTCTGCGAATATCTTCGAAAATACCCTGAGTTTCCTCGTTATTGCGGAAAATCAGGAACACCGGTCCCACCTGGGCCTCAAGGGTCTGTATATGGGTGGCGCGGTCGTTGACCTTCTCCGGTCGCGTATGTTCGTGCTTCTTAATCTTTCCCTGGTTGTATTCTTCGCAGGAAGAAAGCGTCACCAGTCCGGACTGACTGCAACCCTGCCAGGTGAGGCGATAAAGATAGAGCGCCGGCTCGGCGTCGCGAGCCATGATGCCCTCATCCCAAAGGCGCTGCAAATTGTCTTTGCCGCGCTTGTAAACCTCATCTCCGTAGAGATCGGTATCGGGCGGAAAATCGACTTCGGACTTATTAACCCTCAAAAACGAATCGGGATTGTTTTTGACCAGCTCGCGGGCTTCATCACTCGAAAGAACATCATAGGGCGGAGAGGCGACCACGGCGGCCTTCTCGGGCACCGGGCGCAGACCGCGGAAAGGTTGTATCTTGGACATAGCAAAACCGTATGTTTGAGTCGTTTAGTTACACTTCAACACATCGGAGGGCAATTAAATGAATTGGCGGACGGAGTCAACAGTTATCGGCGTTTTGAACGCGATTTCAACGGTTTTGGCCGAACGGCCCGGGAGCTTCCCGGACTCGTCCGGCCATAAGCGAATATCTAGAATGTCATCCCCAGGGCACGCATGACGAACGTCCATTCCTCCGCGATCTCGATCGCGATTTTGCTCATGGGTTTGCCCTGACCGTGCCCGGCTTTGGTTTCGATGCGCAACAACACCGGGTTGTCCGAAATTGTTGCGGCCTGCAACCGTGCGGCCATCTTGCGGGCATGGAGCGGATCCACCCGAGCATCGGACTCGGCCGCCGACAAATAAACCGCCGGGAAAGCGACCCCGGCGTACACATTCTGATACGGGGAATAGTCATATATGAAATCAAATTGGTCGGAATCATCAGCCGAGCCATATTCCGGTATCCACAAACGTCCCAGAAGGAACTTATGGTAACGGAGCATGTCGAGGAGCGGGACGGAGCAGACAACCGCCTTGAAGAGCTCCGGACGCTGGACCAGCACGGCCCCGACGAGCAGGCCGCCACCGGAACCACCCGAAATCACGAGCTTGTCGGAACTGGTATAACCCTCGTCTATGAGGTACTCGGCGGCCGCGATGAAATCGTCAAAGCTGTTCTGCTTCTTCTCCAGAATACCGCCCTCGTGCCACTCCTTGCCATATTCTCCGCCACCACGCACATTGGCCAGGGCATAGACTCCGCCCTGATTCAGCCAGAAGGTGCGCGTGCGCGAGAAACTGGGCACCATGCTGACATCGAAGCCGCCGTAACCATAGAGATATGTCGGATTCTGACCGTCCAGCACGATATCCTTACGATGCACGACAAACATCGACACCGGTGTGCCGTCTTCGGAATTATACCACACCTGTTTGACCGTAAAATCGTCGAGATTAAGGTCGGTTTCCACACCATCGACAATCTCGAAGGTCTCGTCGGCGAAACCGTAGCGCATGATCGTCGGCGGGTAAGTGAATGATGAGAACTCGCAGAACATCTCATCACCGCCCCATTCACCGGTAACGCCGCTGACCGTGCCCAGCGTGGGCAACTCGAACTCTCTCATGAGGTCACCCCGGAGATCATACAACTCGAGCAGGGAGGCGGCGTTGCGGAGCGAACGGGCCACAATGTGGCCGCCGATGGCGTAGAATTCCTCAAGCTTGAAATCGCGTTCGGGGATAATTTCCTGCCAGAATTTCATCCCCGGCCGATCATAACGGCCGATCATCAACCGGTTATTGGGAGCAAGATAATTGGTCTGAATCAAAAAGCGATCGTTGAGAGGCGTGACATTGAAAATGGCCTCGACGCCGGTGACTATCGGGTCAAACCGTGAACCTCTCTGGGAGAGATCTTTGACGAACAACTCCGTCTGCTGATAGCCCAGGTATACCCCGCAAACGAGCCACCGACCGTTGGGCGACACCGCGCAGAACGGCCAGGCGGTGGGGATGTAGCCCTCGCCGAAAATCACCGGATCATCCTGCCATCCGCTGCCTACTTTGTGGAAATATACCCGGCGGTGAAACCCCTCTTCGCCCTCGGGGACCGCTCCCGGAACCGGCGTACGCGTGTAGTAGAAGCCCGAGTTGTCGGGCAACCAGGCCAGCGATACCGAGGAGGTGTAGGGAATGGTGTCAGAGAGATGTGCGCAATCCTCAGTGTTTATCAGAAAGAGCGTTGACTGCTCGTTGCCCGACGACGATTTACCATAGGCAAGAATCGATCCGTCCGGGGACAGGTAAGCCCAGTCCATCGCCACCGTACCGTCCTCACTGAAACTGTTGGGGTCGACCAGCACCTCGGGCGTTCCCTCCAAACCGGTCCGTTTATAGAGAACCATGTGGTTCTGTCCGGCCTCGCGCCGGTAGAAGAAATAGTGGTTGCCCCGGACCTCGGGTGAGGTGATATGGCCGATGGTGAGGAGTCTCTCGACCTCGGCCACGACCCGGTCATGACCTTCAAACCCGTCGATATACTCGCGAAAGTAGTTATTCTGGGCGGCCGTCCAGGCGGCCACTTCGTCCGAGGCACCGTCCTCGAGCCAGCGATAGGGATCTTCCACCTCCACCCCGTGCAGGGTATCGACCACCGTTTCCACCCGTGTCGCCGGCGGCGGTCCCAGCCGTTGCTGCTGGCAGCCACCGGCGAGGGCCAGCAACACCAGGACAAAAATGACCATTCTGCAGTTATTATTCGTGATTCTCATATCTTCAACTCCCATCATGGCCGCTCCTCAGTGGTGAATATAGTGCCCCAGTGGTTTTCGCGACGGCGCCGCCAGCGGCCACTCCTTCGGAAACCCCAGCGGTGTTACTGTTACGAGATAGTGTTCGCGGGGAATGTTCAATCGATCCTTGACTGCATCCTCATCCATCCCCCCGATCCAGCATGTCCCCAGGCCGTGTGCGCGGGCAGCCAGCAAAAAGTGATAAGCTCCGATACAGCCGTCCTGGACATGACGTCCCGAAAGTCTCGGATCGGCGCAAATGGCCACGGCCAGCGGCGCCCGGCCGATCGGCGCCGTCGAGGTATCCCGCGTGCCGGCGAGGAATTCCTTCGTCCGCTCGTCCCGGATGACCTTGAAATAGAATGATTCGGTGTTTCTCGCGGTTGGCGCCAGGCGACAGCTGTCGAGAAGACGATTCAGCAACTCGTCATCGACCGGCTCGGCCGTAAACTCGCGCACACTGCGGCGGGTCCTGAGACATTCGTCGGCCTCGAGATAGTTCTCGATCCGATGATCGAAATACTGCAACTCCACCAGTCGGCCCTCGGGGTCGCGGGCGAAAAACTGGTACACCCGGTACTCGTCGTTCAGCGCCGGCGGGGCTTCGGCCTCGGCTTTGAGTTCCGCGTACATGCGGTCGACCTCGGCCCGGTTCTCGTAAAAGAAGGTGATACACCCCTGTACATCGGCCTCGTCGCGTTGACAGAAACCGAGCAGGAAGTTTCCGTGCCGGAGAATCCGGCATTTGCCCTGGTCGAGCCATAGTTCGCAGCCGATGCGCCGAAGATAGAATTCGGCAACTTCGTCCAGCTTCCTGGTTCGGAGAAAAAGAACGCCACTCATGCTTCCCTGCCTCTTTTTGTCTGTTTGTCAGCGAAACACCCGGCGGTGGTTTCCGCCGCGGGAAAAATAAGACACCGGAGCCCTTTAAGCAAGAGCCGTCGCTGATCAATTTCTGAACAGCCGACGTAAAAGAACGGCGACCGGTTATCAAAGTCGTCCCGCCGACCGATATTTTCTGGTAATGGAGGGTTTTGGCGCCGATGACGATTGACACACTGACACCGACCAAAGGATTTCTGACAATCCATCTCGACTCATTGCGGGTAAACCGAGTGCTCGGTTTTGACCTGTACCTGCGCAACGGTTCCGAGTATATCCTTTACCGCGCTTCGTCATTGCCCTTCACCGAGAGCAATCGCATGACTCTCGCCGACAACAGTATCGACCGGCTCTATGTTTCGAAATCCAACCTGGCCGAATACCAGGCCTATATTGAATCGACCATTCACGATATAATCGCCGATGACTCGATCGAGGAGAGCATCAAAGCCGCCATCGTATACGACAGCGCCAAAATCCTCGTCAAGGACCTGCTATCGAAACCTGATCTGCCGGAGAATGTCCAGCGCAGTATGGCCTTTGTCGAATCGACCGTGGCCTTCGTCCTCAACGGCGAGCAGGCCTTTTACAACCTCCTGCGCGTCATGTCATTTGACTACTACACCTATACGCACTCGGTTAATGTCTGCACCTTCGCCCTCGCTCTGGCCCGCCATATCGGTATCATCCAGCCGGAAGAGCTCCATCGCCTCGGCACGGGAGCGCTACTGCACGATGTCGGCAAGACCCGGATTGACGAAGCGGTACTTAATAAGCGCGGCCCGTTGTCGCCGGACGAAAGACGGCTCATTGAACAACATCCGGCCTGGGGAGTGGAGATTCTTCATGAAACGGAAATGATCTCGGACGAGTCGTATTACCCCGTTTTTGAACACCATGAGCGCGAAAACGGATCGGGGTATCCGAAGGGATTGCAGGCGAAGGAAATCAATCCATACAGCAAGATCGTGGCTATCGCCGATGTCTTTGACGCCATGACGACCAAGCGCGTCTACCGCTCGGCGATATCGTCATTCCCCGCCCTGAAAGAGATGTTCGAGGATCAGGGTGCCTTCGACAAGGAGCTTCTCGAAAATTTCACGCGGCTGATGGGCCGTAACGGCATAACCGAACCCTGATTCCACCGCCCCGAGAATCTCAATTACACGGCGGCAGCGGGAAATCGCCCAGGAACATATAATTCACTAGAAAGAGCAGATCCTCGATATCAATAACCTCTCCCCCATCGGCATTAATATCCGCCTCCTCGGGGCATACCAGGGGATCGACTTCACCGAACATGTGATCGACCAGGGCAACGAGATCCGAAATATCGGGGTACTCCGAACCGTCATGGTTGACATCGCCGCGCCAGACACAACAGCAGGCATCCCCTTCGCCGTCGTTGTTGTAGTCGGCCTGATCGGGGTTGTAGGTATCGGGGCAGTTGTCGCAGGCATCCCCCAGCTCATCGCTGTCGCTGTTCTGCTGATCATTCGGGATCAGCCAGCAGTTGTCCATCCAGTCCGGCGTGCCGTCAACATCCATGTCCTCCCAGCCCACCGGGTAGCAATGCGGTCCGTCCCAGGAAGGAATGACCGAACCGACGGGTGCTGCCCAAAGCCAGTTGCAGGCCGGCGGGTACCAACTTGAATCAAGGCAAATGAGTTTGCCCTGATCGGCCACATCCAAAGGTCCTATGGTAACAGCTGCCACAATCTCATCGAAGCCCGGCGGCATTCCCGGGTTGAACATCACGGACGCTCCGAAACCGAGCGTGTCAGCATTCGATCCGGTGACACCGAAGGGACTGACACTGAGGACGAGGTCGAAGATTATAGGGTTTAAACCGATAAATTGTCCCTCGGTCGTACCCCACGTGGCTCCATCCGGGCTATAGACCCGGAAACCGGTGCAGAAGCCGGTGATATACTGATCGGTGTTGTTGGTGAACCTAATGTAGTAGACTATCTGGGGACCGACGGCGAGGGTGTTGTCCCAATTCAGCCCATAGATGTGGTCTACCGTCACGTGCTGGCTCTGGGCCGGCGGGGCCAACCCCAGGCAAATCGCCAACGCCAACACCAGCATAATAGCTTTACGCATAGAATTATCCCTCCGACTTTACGGCATTGATCGCGCTCAAGGTTCGGAAATAGAACCTACTTGATATTAATAGTATAATACCCCGAATAAATCATGCAAGCGGTTCTTGCGATGTCCCGAGACCCGAACGGCGCCTGTCAGTCGCACGGGGCGGGGGGCGGGCCTTGCGAGAACATGTAATCAACAAGCGCAACAAGATCAGAGATGTCGATCACGCCCTCAAGGTCGCCGTCGATATTGGCTTCCTCAGTGCACGGCGGCGGCACACCGTCGGCAAACATATAGTCCACCAGGAATACCAGATCCGAAACATCGATCTGGTCAGCCGGATCATAGTCGATATTGCCACGCATTGGCGCCATACAGCAACCAACATCACACATATCCCCCACGCCATTCCCGTCGCTGTCAGTCTGGTCGGGATTATATACATACGGGCAGTTGTCGGAAGCATCGTGCACACCATCCAAATCGATGTCCGACCACCAGGATACTTCATAGCAGTAAGGACCATCCCAATCGGGGACGACCGCACCTATCTCACCACCATAGGTCCACTTCCACAAACCCGACGGAGGATAGAAACATGAATCAAGGCATATCCATTTGAACTTAGAAGACGAAGGAATGGGACCGACAGTGATCTTGACGGCGACCTCATCCCAGCCGGCGGGAATGCCGTCGCCGATCATTTTACTACCCCCGACGCCAACCGTATCGGCTCCTTGCCCGTCACAGCTGAAGCTATACGTGTTCAGGACCAAATTCCAGTAGGAGAACGACAATTCCACCGTATCGATTTCGGTGGTGTCCCAGGTGGCCCCGTCCGGACTGTATATCCGAAAGCCGTTGGTTCCCCCCGGAATAGGCGCAGCAAGGTCATTGGTGTACCGAAAGTAGAATTCGATCTTCTGGTTCAGCACCAGCGTGAGGTTGGGCCAATCAGCAAAGTCAATGATTCCGTACGTGCTGTCCAGCGTCACGCTTTGGCCGAATGCCAGCGATCCGCTCCCCAGGCAAAACACGAGCACCAACAAAAGCAGCTTCATCCTGAACATAACAATCTCCCTTTAGCTACAGCCGAGTC
>CAZVUZ010000052.1:15413-19049 GCA_964630485.1 uncultured Ignavibacteriales bacterium | reverse complement strand
TCAAAACCAGAGCCGCCAGGTGAGCAGGAAGATCAGGATCAGCAGCAAGACCGCACCGCCCAGCCATAAGTAGAGACGGCCGCGGTCGGTGTCGCCGCCTTCATCGCGCGTTTCTTCCAGAATCTGCGAGGCTATCTTACTGTCCTCTTCAGACAGGACAAAACGTATTGGCCGGCTTGATCCCATGCTTCATCCACTCGGTAATGATATGTGACGTCAATTGCGACCTCTTCGAATACTCCCTCTAGCTCTGATATCATCGCCTTCGCCGCTCGGGCAGGTTCGCTCCGGTCCTTCTCTGTCCCCCGCGAGAGGCCGAGACGAGCGCACCACCGGCGAAAAGTAGCTTCTGTGCGAGACCAGATTGACCGCAACCACTTGGATTTTTTCCCTGACCATCCGGCTGTCATAGCGATACCAGTTTACTCCCGGACCGGCCGGTTCGCCGGCGGCTTACACCTCCGATCAGGAGGCTTCCTTCCGCGGATAGGTGGCGTCCGCCATGGCGTCGAGTAGGCGTTTCATCCCCTCCGTCTGCGGTTGCTGGCTCGCATGCACCGAGACATCATACTTGGCCGAATAATCGGTCGCGCGCGTGTTGGCCTTGGTTGTGGAAATCGAACCGCTGATGCTGGCGCTCAGGATACCCCAACCGATCTTTGCCTTCAGCGAGCCGGAGCCGCTGGTCGTGGAGTCGCTCTTTATGTGTTGTGACACATTCATGGTGAAATTGACATCAACCTGGTCGATCAAAAGCGCCGGAATCGGGATGATGCCGAGCACCGGGACGCTCACCCTGACTTTCTCGACCTCCGACCCCACACCCGACGAGTCAACCGTCGGATCGTCATCCTTCGTCACGTGTCTTTCGGCGATAAACTGAACACTTCTGGCTTTCTGGCCATCCCCTTCTCCTTCCAGGCCGAAATCCTCAATGAACTGAATCATCACATTGGCCAAGTTGGCCTGTGCCGCCGCCGCCGCGTTCAATGGCGCCCCGATGAGATCGCCCATCGGAATCCCCCGGATTTGATTCAGCAGAGCCGTTTCTTTATCTACATTGGGCATGTCACCCTCCCACGTTAGGGGTTAGATCTATGTCTTTCAGCAACTTGTCATTCAAACGCACAATTCCTTCGGGCGGATCCGTACCCGACATCACGATTTCAACCTCGACCTCGTTCTGCTTGCGAAACTTTGTACCACCCGTCAATTCGAGCGACAACTGGCTCCGCCTGGCTTTGCCCTGTAATACTGAGATGTCCTTTAGCGGACTGTCCTCCTGCGTGTTCAAGTCCTTCAGGACAGCTTTGAAGGAGACGGAAACCTTCTCGACTTTCATGGACTGAAGGGGGACCAGAGTAATGAGCGGCACCTCCAAAATCTCGTAGGCATCGGCATTATCCCTGATCACCGTGCTTGAAGGGACCCTGACTTTCCGGGTCTTCGGGGTAAGCGTTTTTGTCTCGTCCCTGGATTCCTCAAAGTACTCGCCCATGAGGAATTGATGCTGTTGCTCCGCCACCCTTACACCATGCATAATCGCAATAGCGATGGATTGCACAAGATCATCAAAAAGATGTGCTGCCATATCAGACTTCTCCGAAGCTTCATTTTACAGAACGGAGTCACTTTACGCTGTAATCTGCCCACAGGCGCCCAGAGAGGCGAGGGGGGTAAATCGACGAAGTTGTCCTGTCAAGATGCTGTCCGGATTAGATTACTCCGGGAATATGGCTCGCAGGGGTGTCAAAAACTGGCAGTGGAACTTTAAGAAATCACCATTGGCGGAAATACGTCGACTGAGGCGGAGTAATTCGGGCTCAGTTACCCGTTGTCAGCAAGGTTCATTTGATCGCGTCTGCCCGGGACGAGTCCCGTCCAGTGCAAAAGATCGCCAAATCGGCTAATACATCATCTCGCAGCACACTGTCGGCGACGATATCCTCAATAGAGTAACACTCGATATCCAGAAGAAACCCCCAGAGCAATTCCGCTTCATAGTGAACACGGGCGTGACTGTATCCCGGGCCCCAGATGGAATCGTCATTGAGAATGTCCAGGCGGTGTCGTATCGAAGAGGAGCTGTCCTGATCGATGATCGCCTTATTGGCCACGTACTCGCAATAGCCTTCCCGTTTCCAGAGCGGTAACGCTTTCCAGGTGGAACGGCCGATGTGGTCGAACAGATAGGTGTGAGCTATCTCGTGGACTATGACGTGTACCAGACTTCCCTCGGCTATGCTGAATTTGGGAATGGGGTTGGCATAACCGGCCAGTCGTTGAATGCGCGGCACGTTTATATATGAGTTATTGAAAATCGAGAGGCAGAATCCCTGAAGATCGGGTCTGAGGAAAGACACCCTGGCATATGTCCTGAAGAGCCCTTCATTGTCAAAAACGAATACTCGATCGCTGCGAGTGGAGTCATACAGGCTGGAAGCCTGCAAACGCCGATCCGCCTCCGAGGCCAGGGCGTCAAGTTCAGACTTTCTCGAATCGCCGGAGTAGATTGTAACCGCTCCCGCCTGCGCCCGATGCGAAAAAAACGGTTGCGGAAAGGCGAGCGCGGTCAACTGCAAACCGAACAGCACCGACAATGCCGTTATCAGCCAGAGTATCGCGCGGACGATTCGACGACTGATTTTCGCCTTCCCTTTCGTCTTCAGAGCAATGCGGCTCTCCACTGTCCATAAGATCTTTGATATTAATAGTACGTGACAATGCCGGCTCAGTTTCCTCAGGCTTACCGAGTCAACATGATTTTCGTAAGAAAAACCGCCCGCCGTGTCTCCGGCGAGCTGTGGAAAGACCTGTCTGAAGATGATTGCCCGAGAGGCTTAGAAATTGTAAGAAAACCCCATCATGAGCCGCGGTTCGACCTTCGGCTGGTTGATCGCCTCATCGGCGTCATCATAGGTATAACCGTCGCGAGCATTGGAATCGTCGCCATCGGGGGCATACTGCGTATCGTGGCCGGTAAGCTTCGATTCGAAGTAGTAGTCCACCCCCATATGGAAGACGAGATCGACTCTGGGGCTCATCGCGAAATACGATTCGAAACCGCTCCCGATCCCCCACTGATTGCTTTTGACATCGAAATCCTCATTGCCGCCGATATACTTGAAATTGCCGACGAAGCGCGCGTGGCGCGGCCCGCCGGAAACAAATGCCCGGTGCAGATTCAGGATCCGAACCGGATAGAGCATATCAAGCCGGAAGTCCATCTGCCGGCCCTTTTCTTCAGGAATACCGTTGGTGGCATCGTTAATAAACACCTGCCGCGCCTCGGCCGACAGTCCCGGCTCGACCGAAGTGTAGCCGAGGGCGAGGCGAACATTCATTGGAAAGCCGGTGGCCACATTACTGGCCATTCCGAAAACCTGGAATCCAGGTCCGCCGAAGTAGCCAACTTTAAAACCACCCGAGACTACCGGCCCGCTCGCCCCCGGCATTTCCTGAGATGTAACGGCTATGCTCATCAACAGCAACAGTCCGACTGTGAAGAAAATGACTCGTGACATATCCTTTACCCTATCCTTTCGTAATCTGTCTGCTCTAGATGTACGTCCTGTCAACGCTGGTTGCGCACTAAATTATCGACCATTGTGGTACTCGTTTGATCGTCCTTGCAGA
>CAZVUZ010000052.1:0-15313 GCA_964630485.1 uncultured Ignavibacteriales bacterium | reverse complement strand
TGGTTGCGCACTAAATTATCGACCATTGTGGTACTCGTTTGATCGTCCTTGCAGAACCCGTTCTTTAGAAAAACCGAATGATTGCGCGCAATCGGTACATTGCCGACGGCAATGTATAAAAATCAGGCAGTGTTTTACTAAGCTGTGCATATTTTCCAGAGACCGTTGTCGGGACAGGTCGATGGTGATCAATCTCAGACCTCATCAGCGTTTGCCCGGCTAGCGGTCGTGCGCTGACACCATATGGGAACCATGATAATACAATCTTCTGTTTTAATAGTAATTTACCAGCCGTTGAGGCCACCTGAGCTTCGGCCGTGCCGGTTCAATCTGAGGGGGCACACCCATCACCAGGGTTGTGGTTTGTCAATAAGCGAAATTCTCATTACTACTCGTCCCCGACCGATTTGATGACGCGCAATCTTGATCACGCGATTGTTATGTACAATATGGACAATCCATCACTGCAGAGAGAAACGCGGGACTTCCCTGACTTCTGGCGGGCCGATTGTAGCCGCCTGTCAGCGACCCTTTTTCCAACGGCGGCCCCTGGCGCTCACGGCCTTAACTTCCTCCCAGAGATCACGGTAAGACCGGGCCGCATCCGAGCCCGGTTGATTGCAGATCACCGGCTCCCGGTGAATACCCATCCTCTCGACACTCGAGGCATAGGGTATAAAGGTTTCGAGCACAGCCCCGTCTGAAGATGACAATTGCTCCATTGTCTCGCGGTGCAGGGTCTTGCGTCTCTCGACCATCGAATAGAAGGCTGAGATCCGGGAATGGTCCAGGCCGTCATCGGCAAAGAACCGCAGCAACTGCCGGTAGGTGCGCACCGAGAGGGTGGTAGGAATGACCGGAACGAGCACAGTGTCGGCGGCGTAAAACACGTTCTCGGAGACCAGCGAAATCCCGGGCGGACAATCGAGAAACACCAGGTCATACTCGTCTTCGAAAAGTTGGAGCGTCTCCCACAACCTCTTCCTTGATCTTTTCACATTGTCCAGCAAAATGTCCAGGGATCTATATGACAGGCTTGAGGGCAGCACATCGAGATTCTCGTAATCGGTCCCCTTGATACCCCTGACGAGTCTCTTGCCCCCCTTGATGATATTCTTCCCCTTGAAGTTCTTCGAGGACTTCATCCGGAAGTAATACGTTGCCGACCCCTGGGGATCCAGGTCCAGCAAAATCGTGCGGTAGCCCTCGCCGGCCGCGAGGTAGGCCAGGTTAACCGCGGCGGCGGTCTTGCCCACCCCTCCCTTGATACTGTATAATGCCAGAGTCTTCAATGGCTATCCTCACGTAAAAAGCTCTCGGTACAGACGGACGCCTTTCTCATCGGCGAACTCCCGGAACACCTTTGCGAATGCCCTTCGCACTTCCTGCTGTCGCTGATGCAGGGCCGCGATCAGACCGCCAACGGCGGCGGCCGTCTCGACACTCCTCTCGGGCAACGTCCTGATACGGGACATGAAACTCTCCAACTGTACCTGCTGGACGCACAAGTCGTTGAACTCTCCGAGATTATCCTGAAGGCTTTTGAGTTGGCCGATCAGCGCCTTTGCCGTTGTCTGCGGTAAAAGCGTCGCGAAGAACTCCAGCATATAGCGGAGGTTCTTGCATTGAATTCGGAGTTTGTGCAATTCGCTGTCCGGCGTCGAATCATCTATTTTACCCCCGAGCGTCATGACGCGCCGGTGTTGACGAACAATGTACTTGCGGGCAAGCTGCGCCACCGGCTTGCCGGCATTTTTCGGTTTCTCCGGGATGTCCGCCGATTGTGCCTTCAGAAACACTTCCCATTCACTCAGTAACGACCGCGTGGCTGAGCTCTTCAGGACGGTTACGAAGCTCTTTTGCTCACGACGCCGGTCGGCCGCCAGTATCTCGAAGAGTGCTGACAGGCTCGGCGCCAGTTGCTCAGGAAGCATCGCTTCATACTGACTCCTGCTGAGCAGATAGACATCAAGATCCCGCAACCGGTTGGAGGCCTTGCCGAGAACCGCAAAGGACTCCCTGAAGGGCTTGACGACCCCGGACGGAAAAACATCTTTGATTTGCTGAAGGGCCGCCCGGGTGCGGCGGACGGCAACACGGAAATCATGCAGGCACTCGGTATCGATATCGGCGATAACCCCCGGCTCGTTCTGCCGCATCACGTCCAGCAGGCGGCGGAGAATCAGCACCAAGGCATCTCGGGCCGACATCTCAGGATCGAGGCGGTCGCGCGAGCCCGCGGAGTACTCATCGGGGGACTCCCCTGCCGCCTTCAGGACCAACCGAAGGACGTCTGCCGCCTCGCACCTCTCCGATACGTCGCCAAGTAACTGTGCCACCCGACTGAAGTGCTTTTGGTAACCCTTGACCGGCTTGAGCGTGATAAGGTTGACCGACGGGCTCTGCCCGGCCCGTATTTTTTCGATCCTGACGTGAACAACCGTCTTTTCGAGTTTATCGAGGATATGCGCGGTTTGAGTCTCCGCCTCGACCCGGCCCCGCGTAAGAAGCACCCTTAATTCAAGAATGCCTTTCAGCTTGCCGGCGACAACAAACCCGGGAAAGAGTTCCTGGAACCCCGGTGGCCTGACCGATTTCAGGCGGTTTGTTGCCAGAACCCGGTCATCTTTCAGGGACCGCAGGGAGTAAACCTTCGTCGTGCGAGTCAGGCTCAGGCCGTGTTGGTAAAGGGCCCAGTCAAAGTTGTCGTAGTAAATTCGCTTCTCTCGATGCGGCCGTTGGATCTTTGCCGTAAACTGTCTTAAAACCGCATCGAACACCGTGGCCGGATCAACCTCCCCGGGAATCAAAAATGTCTCTGCCGGCGTTTCTTTCATCACCTGATTTACCGTTATCCTATGTTAGCTTTTTCGATCAGCTCCGGGGCCTGCCTGATAATCTTCCTGAGTTCCTTTTCCCTGACACGTCCGGCCGCTTCTTCCACACCGACCCATTCGCGCTGCCGAAAATCATCCTCGGGCCATTCCTTCATAACTTCTGTAACCTTGAAGAGGAAGACTTCGACGATGCAGGTGCCGCCCCATTTCCGATAGCGGAATTCACCGACGGATTTCCTGGAAATCCGACCTTCTATACCGGCTTCCTCCCAGGCTTCCCTGACAGCGGACTCGAGCGCCGTCAAATCATCTTCGACAAGGCCCTTCGGTATGACCCACCGTTTACCCTTCCGATTGGTTATCAACAGTAATTGCAGGATACCGTTCTTGAATTTGAAAGGCAAAGCCGCTGACTGAATGTACACGGGCGCCGAAGAGGAAGCTGCATCGGAGGAAGAAGTAGGGTGTTTCAAGGGCGTTCACTCCTGTTGATACTCACAGACGACGTATTCCGGGCACCATCCGCACAGGTTAGCCGATCAACTCAGGGCCGCGACCCTATCGCCTGCCTGCTATCGGAGAGAGGGTCAGTCTTGCGCGTTTGCCCGCTCCTTCATCAGATATAACGAGTGAGCGCTCTTTTGAAAAGGTAATTCCTTCGGCCTGGCGATGCCACTTGGCCGGAAACTTCATAACTGAGATGATTTGCCCATTGACGATGGATGACATAAACGCTATCCTGCAAGAGGTTTGTCAAATGCCAGACGGCAGCATTCGGTCTCTGACCTCACTCAACTTAGGCAATGCCAAAAGACCGTTTATGCACAAGGGTACTCGTAAGAGCAATCACAATTACCAGTGATCGCACCAGCACCGACGCGACCTGCGCCGCCTGTATATTATCGGATCGCTCGGAAACCACTGCGATCTCATGGGGCACAGCAATATGGGTGTGTACGTCGGCGAGAATAGAGTCAGCGGCAGCGGACTCTTGATCGTTGGTATCGAGCATCCCGGATAGTCGATAAACAGCAAAAACGAATCTCTAGATTCTGGATATTAGCATGCCGATCAAAAGAGACACGAAAACCGGTCTTACCCGGGAAGAATACAAAACCCAGATGACGGCCCTTGGTCTCAGGCTGGGTGAGTTACAGCGAGAGTGCCGCAACCGGGGGATTCCCGTCATCGTTGTCATAAACGGCCCCAGTGCCTCGGGCAAGGGTCGGTTGATCGGCCGGCAGGTCAGGAACCTCGATCCCCGTGGATTCAGTCTCCATACGGTTTCTTCAACCGCCGAGGAATCATCCATGTACCCCTACTTCTGCCGCTATTGGAAGTGGCTGCCGGCGCAAGGGAGCATAGGTATTTTCCTGGATAACTGGTACCGGGGTCTTTTTCGCGGCGAGAAGGGCTTCAAGTCGGCGA
Source organism: uncultured Ignavibacteriales bacterium (assembly GCA_964630485.1). Lineage (GTDB taxonomy): Bacteria > Zixibacteria > MSB-5A5 > GN15 > FEB-12 > JAJRTA01. Next base: position 11,048 of record CAZVUZ010000052.1, on the reverse strand, counting down.
AAGATCAGACCGACATGTTCCGCCGCGTCGCCGACTTTGAGAGGGCACTCACCGATTCGAAACACCTGATCGTCAAATTCTACCTGTACCTGTCAGAGAAGGAACAAAAGGATCGGCTTAAGAAGCTGGCGGCCGACTCTCGCACGTCATGGCGAGTGACCAAACGCGACTGGCAGATGCTCAAGCGATTCGACCGGTACAAAAAGAACGCTGTACGCGTCATCGAGAAGACCGGCTTCGAAACTTCGCCTTGGACGACCATTGCGGCCGATGACTGGCGCCAGGCGGCCCTGACCATGACCCGGACGCTGGTCGATGCCATGGAGAAGACCGTTGAAGGAAACAGGCCCGCGCCCTCTCCCGTTCCGCCGGACCTCAATCGCAGGAAGCCGGCCGTGAAGCTGGCCGACGTCGACCTCTCCCTGAAACTGGAGAGAGAGCAATACGATAAGGAACTGGACCGTCTCCGGCGCAAGCTGAGAAGCTTACATAGCTCCGTCTATCGAAAGCGAGTGCCGGTGGCCGTTGCCTACGAGGGCTGGGATGCGGCCGGTAAGGGCGGCAATATTAGACGTCTTGCAAGCGGCCTGGATCCCCGGGGCTACCGAGTCATTCCAATCGCGGCGCCGACCGCGGACGAGAAGGCTCATCATTACCTGTGGCGATTCTGGAATCAGGCTCCGCGAAGGGGACATATAGCCATCTTCGACCGTACCTGGTACGGCCGGGTGTTGGTCGAGAAAGTCGAAGGCTTTTGCTCTCCCGAGGAGTGTGAGCGCGCCTACACCGAGATCGTCGAGATGGAACGCGAATGGGCACAGTCGGGTGTGCTCCTGCTCAAATTCTGGCTCCACCTGAGTCCGGAGGAACAACTCCGGCGCTTCAAAGAGCGGCAGGAAACGCCCCACAAACAGTGGAAAATCACAGACGAAGACTGGAGAAACAGAGAGAAATGGAATGACTATGCGGCGGCGGTGGATGTGATGCTGGAGAGAACCAGCACCAAGTTCGCCCCGTGGACAGTGGTTGAGTCCGACAGTAAGCTCTATGCCCGCATCAAGGTGCTCAGGACCGTCCTCAAACACCTCGAAGCGCGCCTGTAGCGGCGTCTTACGACGCCACCTGATGATAACACCAATGAAATTCACACGGAGAATTCAGGCGATATCCGAAAGAAACACCACGTCCCATCTCAGGATCGAAAGCAAGACAGTAGATAATGACTTCAGTAGAACAGGTAATGAAAAAGACCATACGGATTCGCGGAGTCATTTCGGCGGTGGCGGCAGAAAGGAAACAGGCAATGGCAATTGAGGTGATTCGCCCGCTAGATTTCAGGGGCTTCGTGGCGGCCCTCACCCTGATCGTTGTGTGTTTGTTTTTTCCGGCAACATCGCCGCACGCAGAGGATTTTCTCTCGGCGGGCGAAGTAGCCGCCATCGCCGCCGCATCCGGTGCGGCTTGGTGGCTCTCCGACCAGACCGTAAAATACGATACCATGCGGGCGCCACTTATTAAAGGACCCCTTCCCCTGGAAACTTCAATACAGCGCTTTTTGGGCGGACAATACAAACCCGGCAAACGCAATTTTCTCGATGACCACCTGGGAAGCGCCATGACACCGATAGCGGCCGGGACGATGCTCACGGCCGCCAACCTGGCCTGGCCACGTGATGACCGGGGGAAGGAAACTCTCCAGGATTTCTTCCTGTTTTTCTCCGGGCTGGCGGCAACAAAGGGCGTCACCGGCCTGGCGAAGGGAATTTTCAACCGTCCGCGCCCTTACCGGACCATACCACCGTCCGATGTCAGGGAACAACATGGATTCAGTACGGACCGGACATCGTTTTTCTCGGGCCACACCTCGGCCGCCTTTTTCTCGGCCGCCTACCTCAACCTCCGCCTCCGATGTATCATGCGGGCCGAGCAAAGTCCCGGCGATTATGATGACTGGCGGTGGGCACCGCCGACGGTGCTGTTCAGCTGGGCCTCTTTGGTGGGCCTGAGCCGCATTCATGCCTACAAACACTACCTGTCGGACGTCCTCGTCGGTGCCCTCGCGGGCTACCTCGTCGCCGAGCTGTTCTATTCATTCGGGGAAAACGGCGAGTCTCTCGGCTCCGATTCCGGAGGCGGTCAGTCGCTCCTGACCCTGCGCATACCCCTTTAGCATATAGCCGCCTCCACTGGTTTGTGCGATGCTGCGGGCCTTCGCGTCATCGTGCACCCCCGCCATAGACCGCTTCCTGAATCAGCTCAAGTCTTTCCCCTACAGCAATATGCAACTTGCTCAGGTGATGTAATCGGTTGGAACATTTTTACGCGCGGCGTGTTGAGGTAAGATTGAATAGCGTTGGGCGACTTAGATTATCCTTGACTATGCAACCGACATTTGGCGTTCTTGAGGGTAGGCTATATCCCACATCGAAGAAACAAACAAGCTTTACCTTATAGCAGGGTAACTTTATTCAAAGGAGCCTCCTCATGGGAATGATGAAGGAGTTTAAAGAATTTGCAGTTAAGGGCAATGTCATGGACATGGCCGTTGGCATCGTCATTGGCGCGGCGTTCGGGACAATCGTCAAGTCCTTCGTCGCCGACGTCATCATGCCACCGATCGGCCTGTTGCTCGGCAATGTCGACTTTTCGAACATGTTCATGGTCCTGAAGGACGGCGCGGCAGGTCTTGGCACTTATGCCACGCTGGCCGACGCCCAGGCGGCGGGAGCGGTGACGCTCAATTATGGCCAGTTTGTTAACACCATCATCAGCTTCCTGATAATCGCCTTCGCCATCTTCATGGTGATCAAGAACGTGAATAAGATGAAGCGGGAAGAACCCGCTCCGGTGGAAGAACCGACCACGAAAGAATGCCCCTTCTGCCTGACCTCGATTCCGATCAAGGCCGTGCGCTGCCCCTCGTGCACCTCGAATCTCGAATCTAACTAGCACCTCCGGCGCACTCACAACCACTCAGAGAGATAAATGAGAGTGCAGGGCTTTGGCCCTGCGCTCTTTTTCGTTTAACCTCTTCGTGTCGAAGGAAAATCGGTGTCAGCGTCGCCAGGGAGCTCTGGTGACGGGCTTCTTATTGGCCGGATCGGCGGCGGGACCACCGCCTATGCGCAGACCGGCATACACCCACCAGGCCCGAATCCAGGACATCCCATCCTGCCGGCACATATACCTCAACAACCTGTCGGCGGGTTGCCGATACATTTCTTTATCAAGATATTCCTCCCGCATTAGTTGATAGAGCGCATCGTGGACAAGAGAACCGCGCATGAAGTTTAGAGTATCGAAGGTTGGACCCGAGGGACCGTCCCAGGCATAACCCTTTCTAAGGCCCAACCGTCCATCCGCAGTAAGGCGAATGTAGTCGGATATGATATCCTGCGGCGGGACGACATCAATATCGACCTCGTGAGATTCGACGATCTGATACTTGTAGCCTTTCTTGTATGAAATATACTCCATGTTGAGATCCCTCCCGGTTTTTTGAATGGTACAACTGTCAATGACCGTCCCCTTCGTGCCTCTCGTGGCACGCGGGCCGACCCTATGTGTTATCGAGTTCTCTCAAATACGCCAAGCTCTGCCGGTTATCGTCGAGGCGGTCGCTTTCTGCGACAACAACAGCCCCAGGCGCCCATCGGTGTAGAGCCGCAATCAGCGCCGGCCAATCCTCGATCCCCTGCCCCACCGGCTTGTGCTCGTCAAGCTCCCCCGAGTTGTCGTGGACATGGCAGTGCACCAGCAATTCGCCGAGTGTTTCCACCCACCGGCTCGATGACACATTCGAAAAGACCAGGCAGTGCCCGTTGTCGAGGGTGGCCCGAAAATGCGGGTGGTTAGCGGCGGCGATCAACTCGGCATGCATTTCCGGCTCGGGTTCCCAGAGGTTTTCCATGCAGATCGTTACCCCGGATTTGCCGGCCTGGTCGGCATACGGCAGCCAGAAATCAAGTGTGCGCCGAAACCAGTTTTTTTTGTAGGAGGCGTCTTTGATCAACGGCGTATAGTTCGTATGAACTATGTGAAGAGAAACCCCGATCTCTATCGACGCCGCCAGAGCGGCCTCGTGGCGTTTCCTCGACACGGCGACGATCTCGGGGTCAATGCTGGTGACGATTAGATCGAACAACGGGCCATGAGAGCTGAGCGGCGTGATACCTGCCACCGCTATGAAGTTGCGTTCTATGCTTGAGGGCATGTCGCCGTCGAGTGTCGCCGGGAAGGCGAAGTCGGTGATCTCTATTCCGATTCTCTCTTTGCGACAGAAAGCGGCTGAAGCTTTGAGTTCGTCACCGACGGTATTGATCGCGAGTTTGAGCATGCGAAAGATCTCCCTTGAAGGTCAAGAAAAGTCTTTGCCTGGCATAAATCAAACAGATTGTGTCGTCTCTGACAGCCCCCTACTCGCAGGTGGGCGCGGGGCCGCCGCTGAACATGTAATCAACCAGCATAACCAAGTCGCCAATATCGATGAGACCGCCTGAGCCATCCATATCGCAGGCCGCCAGTTCCGGCGGCTCGGGTCCGTCATTGAAAACGTAGTCGACGAGATAAACCAGGTCGGCAATGTCGGGGCCCTCGCCATTCCCGTCGATATCGGCGCAGACCCAGGTTTTGCAGTACAACGACACGAGGCGCACATTATCAAGGTTCCAGCCGCAATAGGCCAGTCCGCCATCGGTAGGACCCATCGTCCAGCGCAACCGAACATCAGGTTCGTCGTCAACATATGCAGAGATATCGAACTCAATCTCGTTCCATTCAAGATCGACGATGACGGCGGGATTTTGCCATAGTGGCGTCCAGTTGGAACCGTCGGTACTGATCGAGACCACGGCCTGATCATAGGCCGGTTGTTCCACGCCCAGCCAGCGGCAGAACCGGAGCCGGGTGTTGAACTTGCCGGAGCAGTCGATAGCCGGTGAGGTGACATGTTGCGCAGGCAGGAAGTTTTCGTAGTCACCGGCAAGATTGTACCCCATCACCGAGGCTCCGAGACAGCCTTCGGTCGGATCGGGGGCGACATACTGTAGTTCCTGGCCGCCGCCGCCAAGCGGGATACCCCGCGACCACAGTCCACCCGATATCGTCCAGCCGGCGTCGGCCTCGAAGTCATCCTGAAAGACAACTATCTCCTCGGTCACCGCCATGGCCCTGAGCGGTTCGGACGGGTCCGGAGCGTAGCGACGTCCCGATTGAGCTTCTTCAAAACTCACATAGTATTCGAGCTGCGCACCACATTCGATCGCAGGCAGGACGGCTTCGTAGCCGTCGGTTTTTGTCGCGACCATGGACACTTCTGCCCAGTCACCGCCGTCCCCACTGTAATGGAGAAGACCGGAGCCGGGCACCACTTCACCCTCACCGACTCCGGTGACTGTCACCTCAAACGGCGTTGTCTGCCGGGGTGCAACGGTCTGCGGAGTTGAGCCGGGAAACATGATCGCCAGACTGCGAACGGCTTTTATACGCACCGCCGGATCGGCAAAGAGGTTGGTCTCATAGTACGTCCAGCGCATACCGGGATCGTTGATCCGGGCGGCGAGGTCGAAGCGGGCATCGAGCATGGCCATCCCCAGTTCCGGCCGTCCCTCGTCGGCGCTGTAGATAGCATCCCAAAACTCGCGGTTGATGACATGCACCGGATGTTGCGTGGTGCGCGACCCCAGACCGGAGCGGGCATTGGCGATACAGCCGAAACCGCCCGTGGCCAGCTTGACCGTGACGTACTCGGCCCAGCAGTCATTGTGGTCGAATTTCCCCGCCGTGCACCCCTCGGCATAAAGAAAGCCGTACTCGGTATTGGTGAGCTGATTTTTGATCATGGTGGTGTCGGTGCGCATGGCGTAACCGATAAAGCTGTGCCCCAGGTGGTCGATTATATGGAATCCGGAGTTGATCCGATTGATAATCTCACTTGGCGGCCAGTAGTTGTTGGGTTGGAATGTCAGATCATAGAGCTTATGTATATCATACTGATCGTCCGGAAAACCACAGGTTGTAAAACCGTGGGCATCGGAACCGTTGACCATCTCTTCCATGGCATAGCCGCCGTATTCACCCAAACCGCCGAAGGTCAATTGCTCGCCGGTCAGGAGGACCTTTGACAGATACGCCGCCTCGCTCTCGAGATAGGCAATGGTCTTCGTTACCATGTTGTTGACTTCGGCGACATTGGCCGCCGATATCCTGCCCACCCCCACTTCCGGCAAAAGATCGATTTCACCGCCTCCATCGCCGTCGGTAGGCTCTCCCCAGTAGGTGTCTCCGTCGTAATTGAAGGTGCCGTCGAGACAGGCAAAATAGAAATCACCCGGCATATCGTAGGCAACAAGACTTCCTGAACTCAGCAGAACCTGTACGAAGATATCGAGAGCGGGAATGATATCATCATCGGCCCCGATTAGAACCATCCGAATCCCGTTGGTGAGATACTCGGTGCGGATGTAATCGCGTACGGTGTGCGGATCGGAGCCACCGATCTGGGCGAGGGTATGAATCTCGGTCGGGATGCCGTGACTGTCGTGATATTCTTTCAGCGGCTGGTAGGCGGCGGCCAACTCGGTCGGAGAAATAATCAGGAGGTCGTAGGCGCGCGACGACGGCACCGCCACCATGGCATAGCTGCCCAGAGGACCATCATTGTCCACCCGGGCCGACACCGCCGCGGCATCTACCGCGAGGCCGCGCAAAGTCGCCGATGGCGACGCCGCGATCTCAGTGTGCACGATCAGTTTCATCTCCGGATAGTAAGACAGGGCTCCCTCGGACGGGATGTACTCCACCGGAATGAGATCGATGAAAGCCACCCGGTAACCGTAGAAGGACTGCGTGGACCGGATTCTGTGATTGGACTCGGGCATGGCCTCAGTGCGGGCATAGGCAAGCGGGTCGATGGTCAGCGGCGGGATAAGATCCGGATCGGTGGACAATATGAAAGGCCGCTCCACCGGCGGCAGGCACAGACCTTTTCCAACGAGGACTTTTGCGCCCGCAATAACTTCGACACTCGCGACTTCACAGCCAAAAGGAAGCAGTATCCGGGCTCTCTTCGTCGGCAGGGCGGGTTGACCGGCGATACCGGAAACGGGGCAACCGTCAATATCGACCTGATCAAAAAGCTGGTCATCGATTTTCACCGTCTCTACCCTTGGAAACGAAAAAATATAGGTCTGCTCTATAACCGATTGTGTTGGGTCATTGGATGCGGCCGGCACCGTCATCGCCGAGACAAGTATCAGCGTTGCATATAATGATGTTATAAGAAGGAAGCGGTTACTCTCTGTCATCTGTTCTCCTTGGTTGGGGGCTATCCGAAAACGGCCAGATGTCACTGACCCGAGCAAATAGCCCCCGGATAAGTCGCAGTATAAAACCAATATAGCGGAATCTCCCTATCAGGCAAGCCCCAGCGAAGGCGAAGTAATACGTTCTTACGAACCTGAAGCATCAATAGTCTATCACCACCGCAAGCTTGTCTAATTTATGTCTACATAACTAAACCTCTATCTTACGACCGTCACACTGGCGCGAAACCCTAATCACGCTGGAATCGCCCATCCTAAGCAATATTAACCACTTACAACAGAGTTGGCGAAATTTCCTAAAAACTTACCCAATATTTAGACAACAATGGAACAAAACTACCCCCTCAGCTTGTTTAGATTAGCTAGAACAGCATGAAAAACTAAATACGGTACAGGAAATCAGATCAGAGTTATCTGAACACAGACCACGAGAAAAAAGAGAATCGTAAATAGCAATTTCTAGTTAGGAAACAAACATGAAGAAGACTCTTGCACTCATCGTAGCCGTCGGCCTCATGGCCGGCACCACCAACGCCCATTGCGGCGCCTGCGGCACTTCGCACAAGGCCGAGAAGACCACCGCTACGTCCGCCAGTGCTGAATCCAAAGACGTTGGATCCATCGTTGAGACGGCCCAGGCCGCCGGCACTTTCAAGACCCTCCTGGCCGCCGTCGAGGCCGCCGGCCTTAGTGGCGCCCTTGCCGGTGACGGTCCCCTGACGGTCTTTGCCCCCACCGACGATGCCTTCGCGGCTCTGCCGAAAGGCACCGTTGAAGCCCTTTTGAAAGACAAAGAGAAGCTTACCGCCATACTCACCTATCACGTTCTCGAGGGTGCGGTCAAGGCCGAAACCGTGGTTGGCATCGACAAGGCCCAGACGCTCAACGGCCAATCCGTTAAGGTAGCCGTCGTCGACGGCAGAGTGATGATCGACAACGCTGAAGTCATAATGACCGATATCGTCTGCTCCAACGGCGTAATTCACGTCATCGACGCTGTCATTCTCCCCAATTTCGAGAAGACCGAAGGTTAAAAAATAGTGGTCGGGTGTTCGGCCGATGGGTCGGACACCCATGTCAATTGTAAAGGGAACCAAAAATGAAGAACATTCTTAAGAATCTGACACTGGCGTTCGGCGTTATCATGATGATTGCCTCCGCCGCCTCCGCCGACGACTACGCTCGTCTGCAGGTCATTCACAACGCCGCCGATCCGGCCGCGGCTACGGTTGATATTTATGTCAACGGCACCATGTACGAAGACGATTTTGATTTCCGTGAGGCCACGGAATTCAGGACCGTGCCCGCCGGCGTTCAGCTGAACATCGGCATCGCCCCGGGTAACTCCGCTTCCGCCGCCGACGCCATCGCAACTATCCCGGTCACGCTGGAAAGAGACCGCAAATATGTAGCCATCGCCAGCGGTGTTCTCGGCGGCGGCTTTGCCGACAACCCCGATGGCGCCTCCATCAGCTTCAATCTCTACGCCTACAACAAGGCCCGCGAAGAGGCTCGCTGGAGCCGCTACGTGGACATCGTTGCTTTCCACGGCGCTACCGACGCCCCCACTGTTGATATCTGGAAAGAAGGTTCTAAGTGGTGGCCGGTCGTTGATAATCTCTCCTACGGCGAGTTTTCCCGCTACCGCACCCTTTATCCGAAAGAATATGTCCTGGAAGTAACTCCGGGTAACGACCGTAACACGGTCGTCGTGGCCTACGACGTGGACCTTAGCGGTCTCGCCGGTGGCGCCGCAGTTGTTTTCGCCTCAGGGTTCCTTAACCCGGCCGCCAACAACGACGGCCCCGCCTTTGGTCTCTTCGCCGCTCTGCCGAACGGAGCCGTGGTAGCCTTCCCGGCCGTGGGTATGGACCAGACGGCTCGCCTGCAGGTCATTCACAACGCCGCCGATCCGGCCGCAGCTACGGTTGACATTTATGTCAACGGCGCCATGTACGAAGACGATTTCGATTTCCGTGAGGCCACCGAATTCCGCACCGTTCCCGCCGGCGTCCAGCTTGACATCGGCATCGCCCCCGGCAACTCGACCTCGGCCGCTGATGCTATTGCGACGATCCCGGTCGCGCTCGAAGGTGACAAGACCTATGTTGCCATAGCCAACGGCGTTCTTGGCGGCGGCTTTGCAGACAATACCGATGGCGCGTCGATAGGTTTCAACCTCTTCGCCGACGACGGCATCCGCGAACAGGCTCAGTGGAGCCGTTATGTCGACATCATCGCCTTCCACGGCGCCACCGATGCTCCCACCGTCGACGTCTGGCAAGAGGGTTCGACCTGGTGGCCGGTATTTAACGACCTGACCTACGGCGAGTTCTCGCGCTACCGCACTCTCGCCACCAGAAATTACGTCCTCGAAGTGACCCCGGGCAATGATCGCAACACCGTGGTTGCCACCTATGACGTCGATCTGTCCGGCCTTGCCGGCGGTGCGGCGGTTGTCTTTGCTTCCGGTTTCCTGAATCCGGTCGCCAACAATGACGGCCCGGCTTTCGGTCTTTTTGCCGCCCTTCCCAACGGAGCGGTGGTTGGCTTCCCAGCCCGGGTCGTCGAGCAGACCGCTCGCCTCCAGGTCATTCATAATGCCGCCGATCCGGCCGCGGCCACGGTTGACATCTATGTCAATGACGCCATGTACGAAGATGATTTCGACTTCCGTGAGGCAACCGAGTTCCGCACCGTTCCGGCCGGCGTCCAGCTCAATATCGACGTTGCCCCGGGCAGTTCCACTTCCTCGGCCGACGCCCTGGTTACTATCCCGGTAACGCTTGAAGCCGGCAAGACCTATGTGGCCATGGCCAACGGCGTTATCGCCGGCGGCTTTGCCCCTAACCCGGACGGCATCGACATCGGCTTCTCGCTGTTCCCGACAACTGAGGCTCGTGAAAGCGCCAATTACAGCTTCCTGACCTCGCTCGTGGCCTTCCACGGCGCGACCGACGCCCCGGCCGTTGATATTATCGCCCGCAAGGGTTGGTTCCGGGTGAAGTTGTTCGATGATCTGGCCTACACCGATTTCTCGTCGAGCAAGAACGTCATCGCGCTCAATTACACCCTCGACGTTACCCTGGCCGATAACAACAACGCCGTCGTGGCCTCTTTCGGCGCCGACCTGCGTTCGCTCGGCGGCGGTGCCGCGGTGGTGTTCGCCTCCGGTTTCCTTAGCCTGACCGACAACAACAGCGGCGAGGCTTTTGGCCTGTTCGCGGCGCTCCCGAACGGGACTGTCATCGCCCTGCCGTCCGCCACGCCTCCGAGCCTGGCCTCCGCGGGCAAGACCGAGGTTGAACTCCCTCAGGATTTCTCCCTCGCACAGAATTATCCCAACCCGTTCAACCCGACGACCACCATATCCTTCCGCCTGCCGCAGGCCGCCGACGTCCGCCTGGATGTGTTCAACATCCTTGGCCAGAACGTGGCCACGCTGGTGGACGAGATGCGCTCGGCGGGTGAACACCAGGTTACTTTCGACGCCGAAGCCTTCTCCTCCGGTGTCTACTTCTACCGGCTCAATGCCGGTCCGAAGACCGAAACTCGTAAAATGGTTCTCCTGAAATAGAGAAGTCATTCAACCAGCGCGAAAGGACCGGCGACAACGCCGGTCCTTTTTTTTGCTGGTTTCCGATAATGCCGCTCTGACAATTGCTTCGAGTAAGGCAAATTGTTATAACTCGATTATCCGATTGCCACAACAACCGATCCGCTAAA
>CAZVUZ010000051.1:1379-19353 GCA_964630485.1 uncultured Ignavibacteriales bacterium | reverse complement strand
GGAGTTGGTACCGGAAGGTTCCGACGTCGGTGCGCTGGTGGGTACCAAAACGATCCTGGTGGAACGCTCCGATCGGGTTTACGCCTTTGACCCCGAAGGGGGACCGGTCGGTGTCGACGATGAGGCACCGTACAACGGTTTGCCGCACAGTATTAAACTGTCTCAGAACTACCCGAACCCGTTTAACCCCGCGACGACTATCGAGTTCAGCCTGCCACGCAAGAGTCATGTGGTTGTGAAGGTCTATAACGTCCTTGGCCAGGAGGTACGGACACTTGTTGACAGAGTGAAGCCGGCAGGTTCTTACACGATCAATTGGGATGGTACCGATACCGATGGTAAAGCGCTCGCCACCGGCGTGTATTTCTATCGACTGGAAACTGAGGAGTTCACAAAGACGAAGAAGATGCTGTTACTGAAATAGTGTTAGTCTTGTAGTGTGGCCTGGAGTTTGTGCCTCCTGGGGTGGAAGGGCTGGCTATTCGGAGTACCGTTTGAGCAATCCGCTGTTTGAAGATGTTTCCCTCAATGCCGAGCGCGTGGTCGTGCGTACACTTGCGGCGACAGGAAAGCCCCAGGCCAGCGAACCGGGCCAACCGACTGGAACACAACACCATGATAAATCTGGATAAATCCAGAACCTTTCGGCCGAAAGATTGTTCTTGACCTTTGGAGATAAATAGCGACCTTCCCGGATTCGCTTTCTCGCTGACTAACCTTGAACGTAATCAGGAATTGGTGATACATGGACCAGGCTATGATACAGAAAATCAGGAATATCGGCATTGTCGCGCATATCGACGCCGGCAAGACCACGACGACCGAGCGCATTCTCTTTTTTACCGGAATGATTCACAAGCTCGGCGAAGTGCATGACGGCCAGGCTGTCATGGATTTCATGAAACAGGAACAGGAGCGTGGGATCACCATATCCTCGGCCGCCATCACCACCGAGTGGAACAACCACCACGTCAACATCATCGATACGCCCGGGCATATCGACTTCACGCTTGAGGTGGAACGTTCCCTGCGCGTGCTCGACGGCATCGTCATGGTCTTCTGCGCCGTCGGTGGCGTGGAACCGCAAAGCGAGACCGTCTGGCATCAGGCGGACCGCTACAAAGTGCCGCGCATCGCTTTTGTCAACAAGATGGACCGGACGGGCGCCGACCTGTTCCATACCATCGAAATGATGAATGAAATGCTTGGCGCCAACGCCCTCCCCTTCCAGATGCCAATCGGCGAGGAGGCGAATTTCGAGGGTATCATCGACCTGGTGTCGATGAAGGCGACCTATTATGAAGGACTCCAGCGCGTCGAGAAAGAAATTCCCGAGAACCTTCTTCCAAAAGCCCGGGAACTGCACGACAGCATGATTGCAACCCTGGCCGACTTCGATGACAACCTGATGGAAAAGTATATCGGCGAGGAAGAAATCACGGTCGAAGATATAATCGCCGCCGCGCGTTCGGCGGTCCTGGGGATTTGCATCACGCCGGTGTTCTGCGGATCGGCCTTCAAGAACAAGGGCATCCAGCTCCTGCTTGATGCCGTCACCGACTACCTGCCGTCACCGATCGACCGCGGCATTGTTCCCGGTACCGAGGTTGACGATCCGGAGAAGACTATCTCGCGACGGCCCTCGACGAAGCGTCCGTTTTCCGCGCTGGCTTTCAAAATCATTAACGACCCCTATGTCGGGCAGCAGACCTTCATTAGGGTCTATTCGGGCGAGGCCAAAGCCGGAAGCTATGTCCTTAACTCAACACAGGGTAAACGTGAGCGCGTCGGACGGATAATGCGCATTCACGCGGGCGAACGTAAAGAACTCACCGAGATCAAGGCCGGTGATATTGCCGCTCTGATCGGAATGAAATCGACCATCACCGGCGACACCCTTTGTGCCGAGGACGACCCGATAATCCTGGAACGCATTCACTATCCCGAGACCGTTCTTGATCTGCGCATCGAGCCGGAGGACAAGAAGTTCCGGGACAAACTGGGCATGGCCCTGAACAAAATCTCGCTCGAGGATCCGTCCTTCACCGCCAAGGTTGACCAGGAAACCGAGGAGACGATCATATCGGGCATGGGGGAACTCCATCTTGAGGTGATCGTCGATCGCCTGAGAACGGAACACAAGGTCGATGTCAAGGTCGGCGAACCGGCAGTGGCTTTCCGGGAAACGATAACCTCCGAAATTCGCCACGTCTATAAATACAAGAAACAGTCCGGCGGCCGGGGACAATTTGCCCATATAGAATTTCGCCTCGAGCCCAACCCCGGCGGCGGCATTGAGTTCGTCAGTCGTGTCGTCGGTGGACACATCCCCAAAGAGTATATCCCGGGCGTGGAAAAGGGATTTCGTGAATCCGCCACCAAAGGCCTCCTGGCCGGTTTCCCCATGGTCGATATGAAATTCGTCCTTATTGACGGCTCGTATCATGAGGTCGATTCCAGTGAGATGGCCTTCCGCATCTGCACCGTGAGAGCCCTGAAGGAGATCATCCACAAAACCGGCCCCAGGCTCCTGGAACCGATGATGAAACTCGAAGTTAACACCCCGGATGAATACATGGGCGACATCCTGGCCGACATCAACCGCCGCCGTGGGAAGATCGAGACCCTGCGCCGTTTCCGTAAGGGCTCCCAGAAACTCAACGGGACCGTGCCGCTCAAGGAAATGTTCGGCTATGCCTCGACGCTTCGCAATCTCTCCAGCGGCCGGGCGAGTTTCTCGATGGAATTCCTGAATCATATGAAGCTTCCGAGAAACATCGAGGAAGAAGTCATCGCCGCCGTGAAAGAGAAGCAGGCCGAGAAGGCGGGAGACGCATAGAGACAAGTAAGGCTTAGCGCGTCACGGCTACGCCCATATCGATCGGATTAGCTGACCGCCAAACAGCATACCGCAGAATCCCCTTCAACCAACCGATGGGTCCTTTAGTCGACGGGTTGAAGGGGTTTTTGGTATCTGTCGGCTAAGCCTGAGGCGCGATGTTCTGATTCATCCGGAACAAGTTATCGGGATCATACTTCTTTTTCACTTTAGTAAGCTCATCGTAATTCGAGCCAAAGGCGGCAGTCACCCGATCGGTTTCATCGGCGGTCATGAAGTTGATATATACGCCGCCGGTTGCAAAGCGTTTTGACGCCTCAAAGAAATCGCGAGCCCAGCCTATGCACCTGTCGTCATCCGCGGCTTCATCCCACCGACCGTGTACGTTGAGTACGTAGCTGGCATCGCGATGACTGTAGGCAGTACTATCGGGGCCAACCCGATTCACGGCACCACCAAGGGCGGCGAAGAAGATTTCACATTGGCCGGAGGGAAGTTTGCTCGCATAGTCGGCGACGATGTCAATAACCTCATCTTTCAATTCCGTGAAGTTGTGTGACTTCCAGTAGTTTCTGGCGCCCGGTGTCAGGAGAGGATCAAAGGCCTGCTGCCAGTTCTGGAATGGTTGTACCCCCACATGCTCTCCAAGAACTTTACCAAAACCGCGCAATGGTTCGATGATTGCCTCTCCCTCCTTCGGATCACCGATATGACAGAGCGCCAGGACCAGGACATCGGCGCCATGCACGCTCTCCGGGAGAAACGGCAACGGAGGCGCCTGGCGCAATACCGCCCAGACACTGGTGTCATCGCCCAGGCTGGCAACGAAGTCGCGGTATTTCTTCAGCACGGACACGGCCTCATCCTGAGAAAACACTATAAGGCCGCTCAGGACATCCGGACCAACCGGATACAGCTCAAACTCAAAGCGGGTTACGACCCCAAAATTGCCGCCGCCGCCGCGAAGAGCCCAGAAGAGATCGGCGTGTTCGTCTTCGCTGGCGTGGACAGACTTACCGTCAGCAGTCACGACATCCGCCGCACGGAGCGAATCCACGGTCATCCCGTGTTTTCGTGACAACCAGCCAAAACCGCCACCGAGAGTCAGACCTGCTATTCCGGTAGTAGAATTAATCCCCGTCGGTGTGGCTAAACCGAAACTCTGGGCTTCGCGGTCAAAGTCTCCAAGGGTGGCGCCGGGGCCAACATGAGCGCGCCGTGAGGCCGAGTCAATTTTCACGTCGTTCATTTGTGACAAATCAACCATCAGCCCACCATCACATACCGCGTTTCCGGCAATGTTATGTCCGCCACCGCGTATGGACATCAGCAAGGAGTGATCAGCAGCGAATTTGACCGCCGCACAGACATCGGCTACCTCCCGGCACCGGACGATAAGCGCCGGCTTGCGGTCGATCATGGCATTCCAGATGGATCGGGCTTCATCGTAACCATTGTCACCCACAAGCAGCAGGTCACCCTGAAGCGATTCCCTGAGCTTCTCGACAGACGAGCTATCAAGCCCGGCACTTCCGCCGCCGGACAGGCGTACATTAATTTCCGTCATTTCCGTCATTTGCGGTTTCCTTGTCCAAAGATTTTCAGAAGGATTGTAGAGTAATTTTATCTACTATACGGCAGGTTTGATGGAAAAGAACAAGTCTCATTGGAGGCAACAGAAAGTATTTTTGATCCGGAAGGCCGGTGCGGGAGATTTTTTACTCAACGGGCATGTAAAACGGCGTCGGACGCAGTCGTTATTCTGTTATCGTCCAAAGGTTTCCGGTGATCTCGGTATCCGGGTGGTCGCGGGAGTCTCCCCTGCCTGTGGCTGGCCTGGCGGAGTGTTGCTATTTGACTACCTGAAGTCTCATCTTTGTGCGCTGAATCCGATCGGAGTGTACCAGCATATGCAGGATAATGGCGGCATCCTCCTTCGATATGGTCGATATTCTGAGCCCGGTTTCATATCGGCCGTCCTGTTCCTCCCGGCACCACATGCACTCGGCCTCAAAGATCAGGTATTCCTGCTGGAAGACTTTCCTGGGAAGTCTTACTCGACACGCAAGAACGGCCCCCTTGTCGATCGGCTCCAGGGCAAAAAGTCGAAGCCCGCCAAAACTGAGATCCGCCAGGTCACCAATTTGCCGGTAGCTGTGCAAATCAAATATCGGGACGGGGCTGTCGAATTCACACCTGACGGTCGTGCGGCGGGTGTCGAGTTCGACGGTCCTGACCTGGGGCATGTTGGCATCGCCCCAGTCACGGAGTTTGAAACTGAGAACGAGGTATGAGACGAGTTCGGCGTCGATCCCGGTCAGCTTCAGTCGATAGCCTGACTCCCAGCAACCGGCCCTGACGTTCTTGCGACTCCAGAGACAAAGGGCCTTGAAAATGATCTCTGCCCTTCCCAGGATCCGTTGCGGCAGATCAACCCGGCAATGCAGGAGAGTAGTGGTCCTGACCGGCTCGGGCGTAACGAACATGGCCCCTTCCGATGACAGGTTAACAAGCTCTCCGATAGGTTCCCCGGTCTTCTGATTATGGACCGGCAAACCTTTTTCCGGGCTATGGCGTTCACTTTCTCGCCGTTCTTGTGACATACTCTCCCCAAAGATGATCAGTTGAACACTAACCTCATTTATCGGCCGATTGACGGGAGGTCTTAAGCGGCTGTACGCTGCCGAGATAGCGAGTTATGCCTGAATTCCGACCTCAAAAACGACCATCCATCGTTTGAGAGAGTCGAATTCGTAGAAATCAATACCGCTGGAATATGGCGCGAGAATGCCCTCAAGGGCCTTCTGGTCCGGGAAGTTCTTGACGACCTCACATTCGGATCCGTCAGGGAGTTGTCGGAGGGATATGCGGTTGCCGTCGGAGTCATATCGGCAGGATTCCTTCCTGAAAAAGTCTATGACGGACATATCAAGAAACACGGCCTTCGCTCCGGCCCGGGTTGTCCCCAAAACCGACTTCAGAAACGACGGGTACACGGCCTTCGGTATATGCGACCACCAGTCCGCTGCGAACACGACCTCAAAGGAACCATCGACGAAGCCGAGGTCATAGGCATCGCCTTGTAAGAGGGTCACGTTTTTACAATCGGTGACTTTCTCGCGCGCTATTTCCAGTGAACGGAGACTTTGATCCGTCGCCGTCACCGAGACCGCACGTTTGGCCAGGACCTGCGTCCAATTACCAGTGCCGCAGGCGATTTCGAGCACGGTCCGGCTCTTCACAATCGGATCGATAACAGATATTACCGGGGCCAGGAGATTTTCCATAGCCTCGTTCGACGTATAGGACATGTACTGATCGTGCCAGGGTGCCCGCGCATCGTAGTATCGGTTCATTTCCTCGATCAATTTCCGGGAATGGCCGAATTTGCTCATATCGATACTCTCCGGTCGCAATGGGTCGCCTTCTTGTCGCCGGGGGCGGCATCAACAGGACTATGATAGCCCACTCGGACCCGGATTGCAAGCCGTCGGAGAACCGTGACAAATGGCGACCTGCACCAGCGTCGTAATCTACGGGCAACCATCACTCCGAAGGTAGTTCACCACTCACCACTTGGAACTCCCATCACAATGCATTATCATAACTCCGTTATGAGGAAACGTCCCCACAATCAGGCCTTCGAGGTAGTCGAGGCCGGCTACGACCGCATCGGTGATGCGTACACCAAAGAGCGCGGCGGCTTCGACAACCTGCTGGAGATGGAGGCGTTTACTTCTGCGCTGCCCGAGAAAGCGAAAGTCCTCGATGCCGGCTCCGGCACGGGCATTCCCGTCGCCCGGCACCTCGTCGCTAGCGGTTTTGAAGTTGTCGGTATCGACCTGTCAAAGACAATGCTGTCGGTAGCGCAAAAGAACGTACCGGGCGCGACATTTCGCAGAATGAATATGGTCGATATCGACTTCCCGCCGGAATCTTTCGACGGCGTGATTTCTACCTACGCGATCATACACGTGCCCCGGGAGGAACACGCCGGCATATTCCGGTCATTCCATACAATCCTCAAACCCGGGGGCGTTATGCTCGTCTCGGTGGCCGCCTGGGCATGGGAGGAAATCGCCGATTACATGGGTGTGGATATGTTCTGGAGCCACTACGGCCCCGCCGAGACGGAGTCTTTGATCACCGAGGCCGGGTTCGAAATCGAATTCGGCCGTGATGTTGTCGCCGGAGGCGAAAAGCACCACTGGGTGCTGGCTCGCCAGATAACCGATTAGTTCCCTATCCCTGGCCACCGACACAGGGAATTGCCAAGGTTCATTTCGAACTTTGGCCGTCAACCTCGACCCGATCAAAAGCAGTCCAACTGCCGCTGACGCGCAATGAAGGCTATGACCAGCGATGCCGTTGCGATGATGCCCAGAATGACCAGCTTCGCGGCCGCCACGGATTCATCGCCGGTGCCGAGCAAATCGATAGCCCAAAGATGGTCAACCGATCCCACATACCAGATCATCAGGTAGGTCACTTCAAACAGCTTCTTGCTGCCACTCAGGGTTCCCATGGCCAATGACACCGTTGGTACCAGGTAAGCGGCTACCACCAGGGTTGCCGCATAGAGCCAGTGTCCATCCAGACACGCCCGAAGGACCATGACACCAACCGAGGCCACGGCCACCAACAAACCTGACAGCCAGATAGCAGGGAACTGGCGCCTGAGAGGACTTGGCGATGAAAAGAGCATCTGGATCGTGCCGAAACGCGATTCGCGCGTGCCCATCGCAGACCAGATTACCAGGGGCCAGACCATTGACGCCGGGACCAGATAGAGCCGGGCGATTCCGAACGGTGCCACCGCCTGGGCGACAATCAAACCGATGGCGACAGCATACCAGAACCAGTGCCGGCCCTTGATTGTCAGCCGCAATTCGGCGCCGACCATACGCATGAGTCTGAATAGAGGTTCCGGCGGAGAGAGCGAATCATACTCGCGTCCGTCAACAGCAGGCGATGTTTTTTCTGCACTTGTTGCGTTAGCAGCCTTTGCCTGCGGATGATGTCCCTTCCGCCCGGCCTGGGCAGGATCAAAGCGGTCGAACAGCACGATAGCCACGCCTGTAACCGCAAGCGCCAGAGCTATCCAGTGCAGCCGGAGCAGAAGCATGCCCGGCGTCCAGTCTATCCCCGTCCAGGAGAAAGTCTTGAACACCTCGTAATGCATGGCCGGATCAAAGGCCACGAATCCCATCAGCAGCCCGACGCTTTCACCGGGATAGGCCGCCCGGGCGGCGGCTCGGGCGCTGTCGGTAAAGACGGCGACCGATGCGAGGTCCAGGAACGGTACCGCCAGCATGCCCAAGATGACACAAAACTCGGCCAGGAACAGATAGACGATATTACCGACACTTCCTCGAAGCCATCGGACGGTATCGAACAGGGCCGCCACGGAGGCGACGAAAACCGACACCGGCAGGCAGATGACTACAAACGGTGAGGCAAAGGCCCACAGGCTGATGCCGCCGACTTCGTTTCTTATCAGCAATGTAACGAAAGCCAGCACTCCCAGAGATGCGACCATTACCCATAGTGCAGCCATATTGCTCACGATCTTTGAGACCAGATACGTCCGGCCGCTGACTCGGGTAGCGGCGATAATCTGCCCCACTCCTGTCAGGCGATCACGTTTTATGGAGCCCCGAACAAGGTAGAAACCTATGATAGTCATCATTATGGTCGAGCAGACGGCCATCAGGCTACCCGCCCAGGCGGAGTTGTACACACACTTGTACTCTCCAAACTGAACTGTGTACTGGCCTGTGATCACGAGGTATCCAAAAAACATGACCCCGATCATGGTGACGAGGAAGCTATAGCGCCGGGTTCGTTCCCGGAAATCGGCGAGGCTTAACTGGAAGAGAATTCGCAGCCTATCCATCCTGCCGCCCACCCTGATGACCGTTGAGAAGCCAGAGGTAAGCATCTTCGAGAGTCTGTTCCACCGAACGGGCCGAAGCCGTCGGCGCCCTCTCCGCCGTTACCCGCGCCCGCACACCTTCAACGGTTCTGATGGTACTGCCAACATTGTGTGTCCGTCTCAGTTCGGTCAGCTCGGAGCTGGCTATGACAACCTCCCACACCTTTCCCTCAACCGACCGGAGCAACTCCTCCGGAGCGGCGTGCACGAGAAGACTCCCTTTGTTAATGATGGCGATCGATGTCGCGGCGGCCTCGATATCGGAGACGATGTGCGAAGACAGTATCACTATGCGATTACCGGACAGTTCTGAGAGGAGGTTACGGAAGCGTATCCTTTCCTCGGGATCCAGACCGGCGGTAGGTTCATCGACTATAAGCAATTCGGGGTCGTTAAGCAGGGCCTGGGCTATACCGACCCTCTGTTTCATGCCGCCCGAGAGAGATCCAAGGCGCTGTGTGCGGGCATCACCGAGGTTGACCAACTCAAGCAGTTGAGCGATTCTATTCCGGGCCGACTTTCCACTTATACCTCGCGCGGCCGCCAGGTACATCAGAAACTCGGTAGCATTCAGGTTAGGATAGATGCCAAAAGCCTGCGGTAGATAGCCGAGTATTCGACGGACCTCTTCCGGCGAACGGGCGATATCGTGACCATTCCAGCTGGCGCTTCCCTCGCTGGGTTTGGTAACCGTGGCCAGGATTCGCATCAGGGTCGACTTGCCCGCGCCATTCGGACCCAGCAGTCCCAGGATGCCGGAATCTATGTTTAGATTGAATTCCCTGAGACCCCAGACGCCTCCTTTGTAAAGCTTGCCGAGTTGGTCGGTTCGAAGATTCAAGGCGGCGCTCCTTTCGTGGCCGGGCCTGTTAGTCGCTGGGACCGATGTAACTTATTGATTGGACTGGCGAGTTGACCGGAATGTTGCACAAATCGGTCTAATTATCGAGAGGCAGTATCAGTCGCCAGGGTTGCACAAACAACCAGGGTGCAAAAACTGAGTAGTAATCGTCTCATGATAGAATCCTCCAGGATTTTTACCGCCAGGAGACGGTGACTGTCCGCCGGTGCCTGGCGCTGAAATTTGTTTGGTCGTCACGACAAATCCGTGATGCTCTCCCTGCCTTACCTCCTTTCCGTTTGTCCGCCGACCGCCCCAGGGCCGGAGTAGTTGTCACGGCTCGCATCAAATGCAGCTGTCGCTCGCACCATTAATTGTCATTGTCTGGAATAAAGTGTCATGAGTATGCGAATAAGTACCACTGCCATACTCGTTTTTACAGTGGACCTTTCTGACATCCGAATGTAGAATGTGATGAATCATATTGATCGCCGACTACAGGGTTCTCATGAACATCAAGGCTGGTAAGATCCTTAAAGACGCCATAGGCGTTATGTATCTGCTCATCGGCGCAGGGGCCGGCATCCTCATGGTCTATCTTGTGCAGGAGGGTCGTAACAACGTCTACGATGATTTCCTCTGGCTCTATCCCCCGGTACTTACATTACTCATAGCCATTTGCTTAGTGCAGGGATACGGCCTGATACGGTCGAGGCGCTGGGCCTACACCCTCCACACCGGGCTGATGATTGTTTGGATACCTTTCGTTTCAATCATGTCCGTGACGATTCTTCAGGCCATCTGGAGGCAAAAGGACTTTCTGTGGTTTCTTCAGATTGTCGCCGCGGTCGGGTTGCCGATCGCCATTCAGTGGTTTCTGCGGAATAATCGCGACCGCCTCCTGCACCCGCCGGGACCGACCACGTGGCGCGTCACTTTTATGGTCGCCGGTGTCGTTGTCCTCGCTATGTCAATAATCGTACCGGTGACGATCATGTCAGTCGCCATACACACATACTTCCTCACGTCCGGGCAGAGGCAGGAGATTGCGGACATTGAAAATGAGTGTTACCGCTTAACCCTCTATTACTCCCCCAATCTCATCCGAGGGGGTTACACACAGTTGATCGCAGTGGACAAGAACAGTCTCTTGAACGCCGAGAACCGCGTTTGGGGTAAGCCCGAATACAAGGAATACCGGTTGGCGTTTATTGACTCGAATGTCGTGGGGATGTACGGTGACGACGGGGATACGATCATGATTGACCTGTCGTCTCCGCCCCCTCTGTTTGAAGACGCCGAGCATCATCCTCCATGGCGAACGGAACTTCATTACGAGGGATGCACGGATCGGATTGTTGCCGAAAACGACGAGTTTGTCGTAACGTGGCGCAGCTATCCCTCGCTGGCGGGGTATTACGGTGGCGCAACACGTTTGCTGCTAACGGACAGGTCGTCATGGTTCGGACGCGACAAAGTGTTGATCGAGGCCTTTGAGGAGGACGCTGTCGAGGCAGCGTTTCTCGGGGATGACACTTTGCGGGTGGTAGTGCATTTCCTCGACCCGACGCACTTTCAATATCGCCGCCATGGCGGGCAGGACACACAGTTCTTCGACCTGAGGAATCCGCGGGATTACCCGCTGGACTATTGATGCCGTCGGCTTTCGGCATACCGGCGCGAGGGGCTGGATCACCGGTTACGGTAGACGGGGACATCCACCGCGCACAAAGGCCGGCTTGCCGGTTCTGCGAAGGGAGGAATCCTTGAACAGATTCAGGCCCTGTAAGGCCGTGCCACCTCATGGAAAAAGGCAGTTATGCGCTCGCCAACTATTGAGATTCAGGTCATGAACCTGGCGGGCGTGATCAGGTACTTATTCCAACGGACTCCATCGGAGCCGCTCACGCTAAAATGCCTGGCCTATGCTGAAGAACACTCGGTTACCGGGCTCGTCCGTTCGTCTGTCAAGGTTAATGCCGTAATCCAGTCTCAAGATGCCCAGTGGCGAGTTGACTCTCAGGCCTGTACCCAGACTGGGCCTCAGGTCAGAAATGTGTACATCTTCAGGGCTTGACCAGACATTTCCGACCTCGAAAAACACTACGCCGCCCACCATGCGATAGATTGATCGCCTCAGCTCGAGGAGATTCCAGACCAGCTTGAACTGGCCGCCGACAGGTTCCCGATTTTCATCCAGGGGGCCAACCATTTGATAGCCGAAGCCGCGCAGGGAGGTCGGTCCACCCGTGTAGAACCGCTCACTGAGCGGTATGTCGTCGCTACTGCCAAACGAATCCATCCACCCAAGCTCCAGAGCAGAACCCAATACCGCCTGCCTGCCCACCGGATGAAACCTCTTCAGCGTCAGGACTGACCTGGCAAACGTATTGGTGCCCTGCAGAAAACTACCGGCAACCTCATTCGACCAGTTTGCATACCAGCCAGTCGACGGATCAAAGAGATTGTCGCGCGTGTCATGGGCAACCGTAAACGTCAGACTGCGAATCCTCGGGTCCAATTCTTCCACTGAAGCTGTCAGATCTATGCTTGAGAGATTCGTGTTCTCAAAACGGTAGGCTATCGAAACAGCTGTTCGCAATCCGAGCTTGCGACCAACGGTCAGTCTTCCTCCGATGACTTCCGCGTGATACGCCGGCTCCTGCCGCAATTGTCCATACATCGAAAGGTCGGTTTTCCACCGAACGCCGAAGGTCCACGGTTCCGAGAAAGACGCGGAGATACCTTGTTCTATGAAGTTGGCTTCGGCGCCAAGGCCCGCTTCACGGGCGGTCCCCGCCAGGTTCGATATGTTCAACTCCGCCCGCCCCCTGATTTTTTCGATGGTGCCGTAGCCGATGGAGAAAGAGAGTTCACTGGAAGGCTTTTCCTTGACCTCAATGCGGATCTCCCTTTCGGCGGAATCGGCCGAGGTGGGGGCCACCGGTCGAACAAACACACTTCCGAACAGACCGGTCAAATACAATCGTCGCTGCGAACCGATCAATTCAGAGTATTTGACGGTATCGCCGGGGGCAAAGTCCAGTTCACGTAAAATCACCTTGGGTCGAGTCTTGTCGGCACCGGAGATGCTAATATTCCCGACGCGGCTTCTCACTCCCTCGAGCAATGTAAAATCCACCAGGGCCAGGTATGCTGAATCGTTGACTTGCACCCGGGGGGTCACCGAGGCTTCAAGAAAACCATGTTCGGCGTAGAGTGAAAGCATCGCGACCACGGCATCTTCAATGATGGGACGGCGTAATGGATCACCCTTCCTGAGCCCGACGTACCTCATCAATACGGAATCGCTGAAGAAACTATTCCCGAACACGGTCACCCCCTCGACCATGGTCCGGGTACCCTCCTCCAGGCTGATTGAAATATCGACTCGATTGTTGCTGCTATCGACAGCGATGAGAGTATCGACAAGCCGGGCCTGCATGAACCCGTTTTGCCGATAAAAGGCCATCAGGGTCTCCAGGTCGTCCTGGAATACTTCGGGATGAAACCGGTTCGATGCAAGAAACCTGGAAGGTCTGGTGAGCATCAGGCCCTCCAACCGTGAATCCGGGAAGGTGACGTTTCCTGAATAGGTGACTTTGCCAACCTTCGGTTTGCGCACCTTCTCCGCAAGTATGCCGTTGCAGATGAGGAGAACGAGCAGCGCCACAACGGTGGATATTTTTAACAGCTTCTTCATTTGAACGTGAGCCCGTACTTCAGATCAAGCCCGGCCCGGCCCTGGCGATCAGTCTCTCCCTGAAGTGACCACCGGGGCGTCAGGCGATAACCAAGCCGCACCGTCTGGTCGTTGAGATGTCCGACCGTAGTCGCGTAGGTGAAGTCCACTCGTTTGGACAAACGTTTGGACGCCACCAGTTGGGGGCCCCATGTCTCATCAAACTGAAACAAATTGCCCTGTATCGTGAACTCGTCAAAACCGAAAAGGGAACCTGCCCTGCGGGACAGGTAGCCGGAGACTTTGTCGCTTGTCAGCGCGGCCGCGCGGTCTTTCAGCACGCCCGTTAACCCGCTTCCGCCATTGCCGTTGTTGCCACCGGCCAGCTCGGTCCGCGTTGCACCCAGGGTGAGGAGGGCGACGATGTCCGGTTTGTCCAAGGGGGGATCCGAGTAGAGACCATACTGCAGTTGATCCAGCAATCCCTCGGCCCGGATAAATACAGTGTACGATTCGCCGGCGGTGCGTTTGTAAACAGTTACCTGCGTACTCGCATCGAGGTTGATGTCCGGATTGAACCGAGCCGGATCGTTGAAGTACACTGTGCCCTCGTTCACGCGGAAGCGCCGATCGATATAGAGCAAGTAACCTTCTTCGATTTTCAGCAGGCCGGTGAAATTGGGCCGGAGGGGAGTACCGATGACACCCATCTCGGCCCGCATACGGATGCGAGCCAGATTGTTATCGACCCAGAGTTTGTCACTCTCACGGATGCGCACATCAAGGCGCGACCGAGCCAACAATTCCGGAAGTTCGATTTCCACGGTCTCCATCGACTGCACCCATGGCAGGATCGAAGTCGGTCGCAGTCCCGCCGTGAGACGCGTCTCTCCAAGTACAATCTCGCCATCAAGGACGTAGTTTTGCTGCTGCTTGCCATAATTGAGCACAGCGCTATCCACTGCCAGGGTATAGTAGTGGGGCTCCTGGAATTTCAGATGGTTGGCCCGAATGGTGAGGTTAAGATCTTCCAGCTCCCCGAGTTCATGGACAGCTATACCCGAAATCGCCAACTCACCTCCATTTAGAATCATCACGGCCGAATCGAGAATCACTCGCTTCTTGTCGAAGCGCACATTCGCATGCCCGTCCGACAGAACCACATAATGTCGCGGCCATTGCAGGGACATCGTGCTGATTCGGAGGGAGCCGTCAAGCTGCGGTACTTCCGGAGTGCCGAGAACCAGCATACTGCAATCCATATTGCCGGTGAGCGAATCAAGCTCGATCATAAACGGCTGCAAGACAGCCAGATCGATACTGTCGGCGAGCACCTGCAAATTGACGCTCGTGTCTGACACCATACCGTCAATAGAGAGCGTGCCGAGACCACCAACGCCGGCTGTCAAAGCTATTGCCACCGACTCGTAGGAAGAAGTTGTGAGAGTACCGGAAGCTTCGACGGTCAGATCTGCGATCGACGCCACCGCGCTATCGACGGAAATCGTGGAATCGGCAAACGCCAGGATCAGCCCAATGTTTTCCAGGGGCAGAGATTCTTCATCCAGCACGACAAGACCATCTCGGACACTGAGCCAACCACCAAACCTAGGCACGGCAACGGTCCCGCTCACTTTCAGCGCTGCGGAAGCCAGACCCGCGATCTTTCCATCAATCTGTGCCAGTTCTTCCAGCACGGACAGATCAAAATCCGTGGTGATCACTTCCGCGGTCACCGAGGCGCTATCCCTGATTTCGAATACGCTATCCGCAGAGAGGCCCGCTTCAAGCCATCCGGATAGCCGCAGGGTGTTCCCGTAAGCATAGGAAACCAGGCTATCAAGAACGAGCGCCTCCGGTGACATTTCGAGGTGCATGGATACAGAATCGATCCGGTAATCAGACACCTGCACGGCAACAGCCCGGGCATTGAGAACAGCAGAGGGCGCCAGGTATGGCCCGTCGAGAGTCAGATCAAAGGCAACATCTCCCCCAGTCAGGATCGTATCTCCCGTGAACATGGGCTGAAGGCCCGGCCAGAGTCCTTCGCCATGGACCGTAGCCGACACATCAGAGTGGTTTCCAAGCGTAAAACCACCACTGATCGATCCGAAATCGGGCCTTACCTCGACGGTGTCGGGAACGGTAGCGTCATCTCTAAAGGGATCTGCGGTCAGGGTATGAAGCAGAATGTCAAACGAACCCGAGGCTGTCGAGGTATCGTAGGTCGCCTGCAACCGGACGCCCAGAGAATCAAAACTTGCTTCAAGCTCATCGATTACCAGTTTCGAACCATCCAGCGTTGCCATCAGCGAAAGCGAATCCAGGGCGTATGAACTATAGCCGGGATTGTTCAGATGGGCTCGTAAATCACCTGACAGATTATCTAAAGGTCCCCGCACTCGACAAGCATACACCAGAGATCCGACTATGGAATCGAGCCCCAATGGCGGGTAACGTGAATCGACCGAATCCAATCTACCTTCGCAGAAGAAGTCGACGATTGACAGGATGCTGTCTTGATATGACAATTCTGCGAACAAAGAGTCCACCGGGACATTTTGATAACTGATGCCTGACCCGTTAATCGTGAAACGGGAGGATGGGTTCGCATAGGATCCACCGAATGCGCCTCTGGCCGACAGACTACCAGAGAGCTCGGGCTGATCGAAAAACCGCGCCAGGACTTTCAGCTCGGGAACCGAGACCTCGCATGTTCCCCGAAGAGTGTCCTCAGTGAATTGAATCTCCGCATGAATTTCATCCGCGCCGTGTACAAGAGCAAAACTTGCCCGGCCTGATTGCGACATGACTTTGCACTCCAGATCCGGCACTGATCGCTTCAGGTATTGCATACCTTTACCGGCAAGGGTAGCATCAACCGACCAGGCAGCGAAATCGTAGCCCTGACCACGGGCGCTGATCCGGCCATTGAGACTGCCCTGGTATGGTGAAGTTTCAGAGTAAATGGCCCGCCATACCGAAGAAAGATCAATCCCATTCATCACCATATTCACTGAGGCGGCGCCGAGAGTATCCAGGACCGCCATGACATCGCCGCTGATGATGCCGTTAAGGGTCGTCACCATAAAGGTGTCGACCTGCACGGAGTCATGGTAATACTGCGCCATGAGTCTTGCGGAAGGAACGGCGACGCCCCCAAAGGCGAGATCCGCAAAATCAGCATGCATACTGACGTGTGGGTCATCGACAACACCTTCAATCTGACATTCAGCGCTCACGTGACCGGCTTCAAATGATGGCGCGTCATAGGTGACGGTCATGAGAGATGCGAGCGTGTCCAGAGAACCCTCCAATGACAGTGTGAGAGCCATTTTCGCCGACTCGGCAAGCCCGAGATCACCGGTCGCCTCCAGATGAAGGCCTGCGCAATCTGCGCGGGCGTATTCCAGGCTCACGGCTTCACTGTCCAGTGTAGCCGCTATCTCAAGATTGTCAATTGTGAAGGCCAGACTATCATATGCGGCCGCGATGCTGCCCACCGCCAAATGTCCTGAACAGGTGCCATCCCGGGTTCCTTTGGCGGCAAGCACCGCCCCGGCAAGCTCGACGGACAATGGCAGTTGTGGATCAAAATAGGAGAGTCCCAGGCGCTTGACGGAAATCGTGTCAATACACACCATTGTTGTCTTCGCTAAGGAATCCGAGGGGGCCGCTGCCGGGGTATCCATCACGGGAATGCCAAAGCGACCGAGGCTGTCGAGCGCTATTCCAAGAGCCACACTGTCAACGAAAAGCGTCTTCAGGCTAACAGTATTGCCAAGTAGCTGTGGGATTGAATAACCGACGTAAATCTTCCCGACATATATGGCGGGTTGTTTGTCATGTCCGGGGATTGCGCCAACGATCAGGGTGTCGATCTGCACGTGCGACCAGAGGTTTGTCTCCAGCCTCCCAATACTGACCGCAAGCCCAATCTCCGACGTCAGGCTATCCTCCAGCCACCCTTTGATGAACTTCTCGCCCGGCGAGGTTGTGAGAAACCATAAAGCCGCTACAGCAAGAACCAGCAAGAGCACAATGCCAAGCGAAATGAGCTTGAGGAACTTCTTCATCGATCACGCGGGCACAAAATGTTATTTTTTGATGCCAACATCTCCGTTTACAGCCACTGCTTGCGGCGGAAAAAATAGAGCAGGCCGGAGGCGACCGCAATCGCAAGACTCCAGAAAAGCGGATAGCCAAAGCGGAAGCCTAACTCAGGCAGATTAAACGGGCTTGCGGCGGTGTCAAAATTCATGCCATACACGCCTGCCAGAAAACCCAAGGGAATGAAGATGGTGGCGAAAATCGTCAGTACCTTCATGATATCATTCATGCGATTGGCGACACCGGTATGATACAGATCCAGGAGTCCCGCCACCATGTCACGAAACGTCTCGACGGTGTCAATCACTTGAATGGTATGCTCATACAGATCCCTCAGGTACGGGCCAGTGGAGTCTTGAATCAATTTTGAATCCGATCTCTCAAGGCCACCGATGACCTCACGGAGTGGCCAGACAGCCTTCCGCATGAAGATCAGCTGCTTCTTCAAATCGCGAATCTTATTGAGGTGCTCCGGTTTGGGATTTTCGGAAACAGCATCATCCAGGATCTCAATCTCTTCGCTCAGTTGCTCCAGCACAATGAAATAGTGATCTACCACGGCATCCA
>CAZVUZ010000051.1:0-1279 GCA_964630485.1 uncultured Ignavibacteriales bacterium | reverse complement strand
AGGACCAGGGCATGCATGCCGAAGTGATGCCCGAGCTTTTCGACCATTTCCGTGTCGTGAATCCCATTCACGTTTATCCAGGACAATGTCTCGCTGTCCCTGTACTTGAAACACTCTTCGACCGCGGCAACGCGCGTTTCATTGTACTCGGAATCAGTGTAGTCAATGATCTCGAAATGCACGTCTTCCGTCCGCTCCCTGCCGACATAGACTACAGAGCCAGGTTTGAGACCGAGTTTCTTGTGTGCTCGTCTGACCCTTTTTGACATAGTGGCTTACCTCCGATCTATCCCTCAAAAGTCAGTACAATGCGACTTCTTATTCACAATTTCGTCTGGTGGCTAATCGCCATCTTACTATCGCGTATCACTATACCCCGCATCAGACGACCCAGTATGTCGGCGCCGGTAATGATACGCCGGTTATTGGTCCAGAGGAGAATTATGTCGCGGTCAATAACGTCATCCTCTGGGCTCTGGGGTTCTACGCGCAGCCTGCTCAAGACATCGCCTATGGCCACGTTTTCGTCAGTAATAATAAGCGGTCGGTGGCAAAACGGCGCCGGCTCAAAATCGCCCTCGCTGAACAGAGCCTCGCGAAGAAGTCCATCGGCATCAATTACCAGCCGCGGTTGACCGTCATCGTCCGTGATCACTGCCCACTTTTTGCCGGATCTCTGGACTTTCTGCAGAAAGGGATCGGCTGATGAGCGACTCACCTTTGGAAAAACAGGCGCACCCCCCTTGAACGGGAGGTTGATAAGGCTATCGGCGGACAGTATTTTACCCTCGTGCGATACCGGCAAGTCATCCAGGGCAAGGAAGTTGAGGGCTCCGAGACCTTCCAGTCGATCGACATCGGCTTCATCGGAATCGATGTGTTTCTGTATAACCTCTCGAAGCTGGTGCTCTCTCCAGTACTTGATGCCATCTTTGCCGAGCCATTTATCCAGCAGAAGACCCGTCGGTCTCGCCAGCGGATAAAGAACAACCTGGTAGAAAGCGATGACAGGTTCCAGCAAAGCACCCATTCTCAGCGCATGCTTCGAAAAATACGCCTGGGGAATGATCTCCCCAAAGAAGGTAATGAAGACGGTTGAAAACGTAAAAGCCATGACGCCGGTGAGCACGGAATTGGACAGCAGCGCCAGCAGTGTATTGAAAGCGACATTTCCCCACAGGATCGTCGTGAGCAAAAAGTGTGAGTCCTTCCTCAGGTTGAGGATCTTTGCGGCATGCCGGTCGCCGGACTCCGCTTCCACCTCCAGCCTCAACCGGGT
>CAZVUZ010000050.1:0-20033 GCA_964630485.1 uncultured Ignavibacteriales bacterium | reverse complement strand
CGCCGCCGGGAATGCCGAATACCACCTCGACACCGATCCGCTCCAGGGATTCGACCAGGGCCTCGGCTCCGGTCAGCAGCTTGGGCGCTGAATCACTTAGGCGACCGCATTGTCTTCGCATCGCATTCTGGCACGGATGTTGATTACTACTTCTATTATGAGATTGACGTAGTTCCCAACCTCGTCATATGAGCGCACGGGCAATGTGAGGACGGGGTGGCGGTGGTGCCGCATCCACCGCCCCCCCGGCACAAGAAACCGCCAGCACAGGTGAGAGAGGTCTAGCTGTAGAGAGGAACACCGCCGCGGGATGTTGCGCAGTGACGGATGAGACTCAGCATGCTCTGGTGAGAAGTGCTTGGCTCCTGAGTCCGGCCGATGGCTAAGTGAAGTATCGCACACCAAATCGGAAGGAGGTGTTGAATAACGTTTGAAACTATCCTATTCCATTGGAACTCTGTCTGGTGTCAAATTCCCCATTTCATGGACAGAATTATCGCCATAAGAATGTAAGCACTGTTGACAAAACAGTGTACCGTTTCTGATGATTGCATAACTGTTAATAGATCGACATTTCACTTTTGACAGTCACGTGACCTTCAATTGACCATTCACAATCTAATTGATGAAAGGAGGAAGTATCGTGCTAGGGATTATCTGGAATTCGGTATGGCAGCACATTTTCTATTTGATGGACCTGAATATTACCTTTAATTGGACGTAATCTGGCCATCAAGCTGATCTAGAAATAGGAATAATGATAAAATGTGTGATAAACAGATACAGTGGAGCGATAATGTGTCCGCAGGCAGACAATGGCATAAAAATGGCCAACTCTGCAGTATGCGCCGCGCATGTAAATTGTCTATTGTATTGTTTGCTCTTATCATTATATCTATTGTTGCTTATCGGGACGGGGGGAAGATGCATTACAACACCATGAGTTTAACAACGCCAGTTGCTTTTAGAAAAGCCAGTAATGTGTCGCCCCCTACCGATAAAATACAAAGTCGTGTAGCAAGAGCTTTTTCTAATGGATACACTAAGAAAATTAACATCATTCCAGATCGACACAGTAACGCTACACCTGTGCCGAAGTTGGAACTGAATGTATCTTCTAATACTGTTCACTACTCACCAAGAAACTATACCGACATTTCTACGTTATCATGTGAGGGTGTAGAAAATTCCGATTATGGTGATGGCGGTGATTTTGGTTTACCTCCGTCAACCCCTATGTGGGCACATCCTTATAGAAGTCTGAGAACGTTATCAATTGGCGAATTATCGGGCGAGGATTTAACATTATACCGTCCTATTACACTACTTCTAACAAACCCGGAGTGGCCCGAAGGAGTTGCGTTACCATCAAATGATACAGCATGGGTTGCTGGATATCTCACAGTCTACGCTAATAATGTACTAGAATTTGAAATGCATAATCAATCACACGCAGGTCTGGGATTCGACACGGCACTATTTAGAGCATTAGAAACGAGTACTTGTATTCCAGCACAAGATGTCAAAGGACATAATATATCAATAAGGGTCCCATATAGATGCGTTTTCTTACCGCGTACAATCTCATCGATAAATCGAACAAGAGTAGTAATCGGCAGAATACGTGACGAAGTTATCGAGTAGGATGCGTACGTAAGTTTCCCTGTCAAGGAAAGTATCGTCTTCATACACCTGACCGCTAGCCGGAACTGTGGTTCTCTGCAGGTCCGACCGGGCCGGTCGTTGCCCAGGTGGTGGCTGCGGCTGATCGTCTTACCCCCCGCGCGCTCTTTTGTTGCGGCAAGATTCTCAACATCATAAATTCAGGCATGTCCGACTATGCCAAATTGCGCCAGGATCTCGTCTCAGCCAAGACCGAAGTCGACGGCGCCGTCGTTTACAATATCAAAGACCCCATCACCGGGACCTACTTCCGACTGCGCGAACCCGATTTCTGGCTCATAAACCAGCTCGATGGCAAAACCCCCTACGATGAAATCGCGGACCGCTTCAAGAACAAATTCGATCTGATCATCACCGCCGACAATGTCCTGCAATTCGTCGACGCCCTCGACAAGCTCTATTTCCTCGAAGGCAGTCGCGCCGAACAGGCCACCTCCCGCAAGAGCTTCCTCTCCGGCAAAGGCGAATCGCTGTTCTCGCGGATGCTGTTCGTGAAAATCAAGGCCTTCGATCCCGGACGCGTTCTCGAGTTCCTCACCCGCCTCTACCGGCCGTTCCACAACGGCTACGGTTTCGCGGGCGCGATGCTGGTGCTAGGCCTGGGCGCGGCGGTGCTGTTTGCCAACACCCGCTACTTCGCGGTCAATCTGGTCGAGATATTCAATGTCGGTTCCATCGCAATGATCATTGTCGGCATTGCCATTATTCTCAGCACGCACGAATTTGCCCATGCCGTCAGCTGCCGTTACTACGGGGGAGAGGTCAAGGAGATTGGTTTCCTCCTGCTGTATTTCCAGCCCTGCGTCTATGCCGATCTTTCCGATGCCTGGCTGTTCGAAAAGAAGCGCCACCGCCTCGCTGTAGTCTGGGCAGGACCGTTCTTCCAGTTTCTACTTTTGGCGATGACGGTGCTTGTCTGGCGCGTGACCGTCCCCGGCTCGACGGTCAACGAATTGGCTCGCATCATGACCATCGTCAGCTTCGTCAGCGTCATTTTCAATTTCAACCCGCTCATAAAGCTCGACGGCTATTACCTGTTGTCCGATTTCGTCGATATTCCCAACCTGCGCGCGAAGTCTTTCGCCTACATGGGATATATAATCAAGCGCCGCATTCTGGGCTGGCCGGTGGAGACGATACGGGTCA
This sequence comes from uncultured Ignavibacteriales bacterium, assembly GCA_964630485.1. Lineage (GTDB taxonomy): Bacteria > Zixibacteria > MSB-5A5 > GN15 > FEB-12 > JAJRTA01. Next base: position 17,204 of record CAZVUZ010000050.1, on the reverse strand, counting down.
CGCCGCGCGAACGGAGGATTTTCCTGACCTACGCTGCATTCGCATTCGTTTATTCGGCGTTACTGCTTGGCTGGGTGTTTGTAATTGTCGCCGGTTTTCTCGTTGCCGAAATGGGCGGCCTCGGATTGTTGTTGTTGTTTGCGGTGCTGTTTCTTAGTTTAAAGACCAAAGTGGTAAGTTTTGGCAAAGGAGTCGTCACCCACTTAACACATATGGGAAAGATATTTAAAAACCCGCTTCGGGCCTCGGTGAACATCATCATCCTCGTGGTAGTGATTGTGCTTCTTTTTGTCATGCCTTACCCGAGACGGGTCTCGGGCGAGATAACGTTGCGTCCGATGGCGGAGTGCACCATACGCCTCAATAAGCAGGGACTCCTGGAGACAGAATTCCGACGCGGCGGCAAAGATACCGAACGCAAGAGCAGCTATCTTAAGATGACTTCGAGCAACGTGGCCTCGCTGGAATTAATGCCGCTGGTGCGCGATGGACAGCGGGTGGACAAGGGTGATACCGTGGCGGTGCTCTTGTCGAACCAGGTTGCGACGGACCTTCGGGTCGGTCATTCCAGCCTTGAAGCCCTGCGGCAGGAACTGGCGCTCCTGAAAGCTCCCCCCAAGCCGGACGAGATAGCCGAGGCCGAGGCCCAGGTGCTCGTGGCCCAGACAACCTATGACCAGCTACTGCGTGATCTTGACCGCACCCGCGGTCTGGCCCGCAAGAATCTCATTACCAGCGAAGAGCTCGAGTCTGCTCAGTCGGCGGTGGATATTGCAGCCGCGGAACTGGCCAATAAACGGGCGAGACTGCAATTGGTCAAAGCCCCTCCGAAACCGGAAGAAGTGTGGGTAATCGAGGCACAGATCGAGTCGCAGGAGGCCCGGATTGATCTCCTTCGGACTCAGCAGGCGGGCCAGAACATTTGCGCGCCCGAGTCTGGACGTATCGATTTCGGCCGCCGGGACGACAAGGTATTATCCATTATCAGCGATGGTAAAATGGAAATCCTGGTGCCCGTTTCCGACTTTGATATCGGCATCGTTGAGGTGGGGCAGGCGGTGAGGATCAAGGTGCGTTCGTATCCGTCAGATATTTTCGACGGTGAGGTTGTGCATGTGCCTGTCAGCGCGCGGCAAACCGAAGATGGATCCCGCTTTGAGGTAGTGGTTCTTCTCGACAATGCGGAGGAATTGCTTCGCGACGGTATGACGGGCTATGCGAAAATCGAGACCGGTAGCGCGTCGCTCGCACGGCTCATCGCACGCAAGGTATCAAAGACTTTGCGGGTTGAATTCTGGTCGTGGTGGTAAAATCTTCTCGAATGCGGAAACGATTTCCTTTGTACTGCCAAAAACTGGCAGTGGTTTTCCCTAAAATCAACAAAAAAAATACCCTGATAGCCATAATTCTTGCGTAATTCGCATTCTTAATTATATTATGTGAGTCCTTGACAGGTTTTCCTGTCACACGCTGAGGAGGTACCTCCGGATAACCGGGGGAGAACTTTAGACTTCGCGAGGAGGTGAGTGCATGGATTATAAGCTCACAGTTGAGGTATTGGAAGCTCGTATCGCTCCGGCACGCATCAGCCAGGGTGGCCAGTAGTATAACTGGTCCCGGTTGACCGGGCGAGAGATTTCCAAACAAGACAAGAACGGCAGGTGTCCTCAGGCACCTGCCTTTTTTGTACCACCCATAACCGTGGCCATCCGTTTTATTTCTTCAACCAGGCGCAGAAGGGATCTCTGGCTCTGATAGATGCGGCGGTCGGAACGGTTTTCGATTCCGATTGTGATCTCTTTAGCCGCCTCCAGAGCCTGTCGGTAACAGGCGTACCCCTGTTCGAAGTCCTTCTGCAATACATGCACTCTTCCTCGCAAAGTCAGATTGGTGATAATTTCCGGCTGCAATCCCGCCGACTCGGCGAAGTTGCCGGCGCGTTGCAGGTAGGCCATGGCCTCATCCGGTGCTGCCTGCGATATTCTTAACTCTGCTAGCAGGTTGTAAAGTCGCGGTAGCTCAATGTCATTGCGCATGGCCTCGATTGACGGCGTGACGCTCTTGCAGATCTTGATAGCCTCATCCTGTCGTCCGGAACGGAAGGTCGTTTCCAGGACATTGCTTTCGATGAGCGTTTGCTCTCTCTGTATTCCCAGATCGACCGTCAGCGCCCGGGCTTTCTCCACCAACTGAGGATCGTCGACTACTCGGGTCAACAGCAGCAGGGCGTCGAGCTGGTTGGGTTTGTTGTTGGCCTTTTCGGCCATTTGCAGGGCCTCAAGCGCCTGAACATGAGTCGTTTCTATATCGCCCAGTTGCAGGCGGAAGCCCGCCCGGGCAATGGCAAGTAATTCCCGGAGAATTTCATCGTCAACTTCGCCGCAGATGGCGCCGGCTTCATCGTACGCTTCCCGGGCGGCTTGAAACCGACCAAGACGTCGCACGACATTACCCATGTTGACGAGGAACGCACCCCGGTGCGGCTTATCGGACAGGCTTTCGGCAAGGGCAATGCCTTCCCTGATATAGCCCACCGATTTGCTTAATTGGCCGGCCGTTATCATCATGGACGTCAGGTTCTCGAGATTGTAGAGAACTTCCTTCTGGCTGCCCACCCGGCGGTTTATTTCGAGAGACTCTTTGAGGCAGGCCACCGCCTCGGAGTTGTGTCCGGCGATATTGTGGATGTATCCGAAATTGTTCAGGGCGCGACCTATCTCGATCTGATCCCCGATTTCCCTCATTAGCCTGAGGGCTATTTCGTAGAGATAGATAGCTCTCTTAAAGCGGCCGATGACACCCTGCACCGCGCCAATGTTACTTACCGTCGAGGCCACATCCGGCCACGACTTCAGCCGTTTTTGTATTCTCAGGGCCTCGCGGTACTTTGAGGTAGCGGACTGATAGTCCCCGGCGACCCAATAGAGGTTGCCGATGTTGTTGAGCGTATTTGAAATTTTGAGCTCATCTTCGACCTCACGGTAAATATCGAGGGCGCGATTGAGAGACTCGATGCCCGCCTTGAAGTTCTGTTTCATCTTGTACAGGTCGCCTATGGCTTTATAGGCCTCGGCCAGGAACGGCTCGGGCTTGCGATCGCGGTAGACATCGACGACCTTCTGATAGGATGCCAGCGCCCGGTCGGTGTCACCCATATGCTTCAAGATGTCACCGCGCGTCATTAACAACTGGCGCATGTCGAAGACGCAGCCTTTCATCTCGGCTAGTTCGATTACGGTGCCCATGAGACGAACGGCGGTGGCACCCTCGTGCTCTTTATCGAGCGCCACGGCGGCCTGGTAGGCACATCTCTCGGCCCCTTCAAGGTTGCCGCCCTGGACATAGAGGCGGGTGGCTAGCGAAAGCTGTTCCTTCTCTTCCGCCAGCGGGGCCAACCACGCCGATCGTCGGCGAACCGTTGCCGGTCGGAGCATGGTCAGGATGAGATCCGACAGCGGGGCACAGAATCGGCCACACGAATCGGATTCGTAGATCTCCAGGGCGCGGAGATGGTCGGGTCCTCCCACCAGGGCCTGGTCGATAATCTGTCGCTTCTCAGTGAGGGCGGCGAAGTGGAAATCCTCGAGCATGGCCCGCCGCAGGCAGTGTGGCATATATACTCCGGCGCGATAGGCGAAGCGGCCGTTGTTTTGATACTCGAGGCTACCCTTGCGGAAATTTGCTTCGCCGATAAGGCGCAGGAAGAACGAACTCTTTTCACAGGTATTGTCGAGACTTAGGCGCTGGGAGCCGCTGAGAGAGAAAACGGCCTCGATATTCTCCTCGTAACTTCTCTCGACCTCAATCAGGTGCCGGGGGTGCAAAGCTCGCTGATAGGGGTAGGTGGCTCCGGACTCGCTGAGTCTCCGGCACACCTCCCAGGCGGTCTGCGGACGATCGTCGGGTTTTTTCGAAAGCAGCGCCTCAATCAGGCCTGTGGTGGCGCTGTTGAGGTCAGGGCGCAATTGTTCGAGGGGCTCCGGTGCTTCCTCCCGTATGCGTCCGTTGATCCGCACCGGGTCCGAATCGTCGGATGAGATGAAAGGATGCCGCCCGCTCAGCAACTGATAGGCTATGACGCCGAGGGCGAAGAGATCGGAGCGATGGGTCAGGATGTTGTCGGTGACGGTTTCGGGGGCCATGTAGCCGACAGTGCCGTGACCGATTCTCGAGCCGGCTGGCTCGGCCTCGAGACAGCCCAGTGAAAAATCGGACAGCTTCACGTAGAAGAGCCCGTCTTCCTGGAGCTGTTCCCAGTTCGAAGGCATGAAGGCATTCTGCGGTTTCAAATCGCCGTGGGCTATTCCCTGCGTACGCAGATACTCAAGGTCGACGGCGAGGGCGCTGATAAGGTTCAGGGCCAGCGGCAGATTTTCTATGCGCCCCACGGAGTCGAGCGTGGGGCCGTGGCACAATTCAAGCAGGAAGTGATTACAGTCGCCGGTTGGGAAATATATGATCCTGACTAGTCCGGGGAATTTCAGGCGGCCGATGAGCATGTACTCCCGCCGGGCCAGTTCGTCGAAACCAATTTCGGTTTCGACAGCGTCGGCAAGCGGCCGCTTGAGGGCGGCTTCCCGTCCGAGTTGCTCATCATATACCCGGTGGACTTCAGCCGTCCCGCCCCGGCCGAGTTGCCCGATAATTCGAAACCTGGACAACTCCGGCTGGTAATTCATTAATCCGATTCCGTATGTTTGGGCTGATACCTCGGCAGAACCACCTTGAAATTAGTGCCTTCGCCCTGTTTTGAGCGAGCCATGAGTTCACCGTAATGGTTCTCCACAATCTTACGGCAATTGGCCAGACCAAGCCCGTGGCCGCCCTTCTTGGTGGTGAAGTGCATGTTGAATACCTTGGCCAGGGTGGCCTCGGACATGCCGATGCCATTATCGGTAATCTCCACCGACACCTGCTGACCGTCCTCGTCATAGCCGGCCGTGATACCGATTTCGCGTTTAAGTTTGTTGCCCTCGGCCTCTTCCATGACGGCCCGTTCGGCGATGGCGTCGGCGGCATTGTTCAGGAGGTTCATAAGCACCTGCTGTATCTGGCCGACATCCATTTCCAGGTTGGGAATTTCCTGTCCGAGATCGATGGTGAAATGGGTGCGCTTGAAACGCGGCTGAACTCTCAGGGAGAACAGCAAGTCTTCTATCAAGTGCCTGATATCGTAGCTGATGTATTCCGGGTCGGGTTTGGAGAAGTCCATGAGGCTGTCAACAAACCGTTTTATCTTGAAAATATTATCGACGATTGACTTGGCGTTAAAACGCGCCTTGTCATACTGGCGACGGTCAACGTTCATGCCCAGCAACTCGGCGTTGGTGGAGGCAATGGCGAGGTAGTTGTTAAGTTCGTGGGCGATGGAGGCGGCCATTTCACCCTTGGCGGCCAGTTTCTCCGAGAGAATGACATACTTTTCCATAACCACCTTCTCGGTTATGTCCTCAATGGCCATGATAAGGCCGCGGCCGCCGCCGGGCATGACCGAGAGCGGGGAGATCCGGATCGACAGAACTTTCTCGACGTAGCCGGTATTGTGGAAATAGCGATCGTCGGCAAAGTCTTCGCCGGTGGCAAAGACGGTTTCGATCATGTTTTGCCAGCGCGGTTTTTCGTGATCGGGGAAGAGATCGAGAATGTTGGTGGCCACCGCGTCGGTGCCAATGGGTTGAATGGCATCACAATTCAACTCGAGTACTTCCAGGGCGACGGGACTGATGGTGGCAATATGGCACAGGTCATCGATCACAATCGTGCCGATGGGTGACTTCTTGATAACCGACTCGTTGTAGAGCTTTAGCTGCAACAGAGCATCATAGTGGCTGGCATTGCGCAGGGCATTGGCCACCGACTGGGCATAGAGCTCGAAAAGGTACAGATCGGACTTAAGGAACATCTTTGTCTGGTTGGAATTGTCCACATAGATGACGCCGATGATCTCTTCTTTATCCTTGATCGGGACGCACATGATGGATCTCAGGTGCATCTCGACGATAGACGCCTGCTGTGAGTACCGCTCGTCGGCCATGGCGTCCGAGGTGTAGACGGATTTGCCGGTGGATGCCACCTGCGAGGTTATCGAACTCGAAACCCGGAAATCTTCGTCGAGGATGTCCTCCTCGCGCAGATTGTAGGCGGTTTTCACCTGCAGTTCGTCGTCTTTGGTCAGGAGCATGATCAGGCCGCGTTCGGCCTGCATCAACTCGATGGCGTTTCGCATGACGATCTGGAGGACATCGTCGAGAACCAGGGAAGAGTTCACGGCCAGAGATACCTCGAGCAGAGCCTTAAGGTCGGAGGTGGCCTTGGTCGTCTCCGGTTCGTCATGCTTAATCCGCGGATTAGCCTCGGCTACCTGATCAAGGGTTGCCTCAAGGTCCGCAAAGATGTCGCCCTGGTCGGCGGCTTCCTGGTCCGTCATTTCGTGCCCAAAAACGTCCGGGCGTAGGATTTTGTCGGTCTTTTCTTCTTGCGTATCTTTCATAGATGCCAGTCTCTCGATCAACCGTTCATTTTGTTTCTATATCGGTCGATTTCCCGGAGAGATTAGCTCTTGATACTGTTAGGTTTTTGCTAAGGTTTTGTATGCCTTACAATTCCTCGTCGATCTCGGAGATCGAAAAGGGACGTGAGCGGACATTGTATTCCTCGCGGCCAAAGCCGGTGAGGACAAGAAACTCGCGAAAAAGGTATTTGAGGGGTGAGTCGCCAGCTGCCAGATCGTCGTCTGGGGCACCTATGTTTATGCTGGTCAACGAGATAGATGTCACCTTGATTCTCAGGACAAGATGGCCCCGGCCTTCGATACTGTTGATATAGACCATGTTCAGGGTCACCGAGTCCGCCAGAAACCGGTGGACGCCGGCCAGGGTGGGGAACAAATGCTCCGATTTCGCGGAGCCCGCACCGGTTTGTATCAGATAATCCTCATTGACGATTCTGTGTCCGATAACAAGGGCGCCGGTCCGGCGGGCAATTTCGCGGGCTCCCCAGAGCCGCCGCGGTCTGGTCAGGACCAGTTCGTAGCTCAGCGATATATCTATGCCTTCCTTCATCTGGCGGACATGCTCCGAACCCAGCAGCGGACTCAGATCCACCTTGACATACAGCGAGGAATCACGGCGCACCAGGTCGAAGCCGAATGGATCGGAACTGCTTTCGGCCGTCACCGAGCAGGGTAGAAGCAAGAGGATTGTGGCCACCATTAAGCGGACAGGCAAACTCATGAGCGGTATTGTCTCCGGCGCACCGGTTTAAAACATATGGCGCAGCCGCACGTATATTTTCGGATCGTTATCGTAACTGCGATCGAGTCTCCTGGAAACGTTAATACGGACCTCATCGCCGAAGGACAAGCCGATACCGATACAGTGCTTGACCTCGATGTCACCGTCGAGTTTCTCGTCGTTGGCGATGGCGCCGGCGTCCCAGAAGATCGAGGCGGCCATATCCACCTTCGGAAATCTCAGCCGGTATTCGGCGTTGGTCATCCAGAACCGACTACCCATGTACTCCTTGTGGTCGTAGCCGCGGAGGGTTCCCAGTCCGCCCAGGAAGAACCGCTTGTGCATGGGCAGGTAGCCGTCACTGCCGCCGTACATGGCTCGCAGCAAAAGCATGCTCCGATCGTGAAGTTGCTGGTAACGGCGGAGGGACAGGGTGTACCGACGGTAATCGAAATCGGATGAGAAATCGGTGCTGGACCATTCCAGGGCACCCGTAAAGTGCCAACTGGAACTTTCGAATCGACTCTCGAAGCGTTCACGGGTGTCCCAGTCGATGCTGGCGCTGAAGAAGGCGTTGGTGCTGTCGTCGAGCTGATCGATACCCTGCAGGCGATAGGCGTCATCGACGGTGGTGAAGTTGTCGCAGAATTCCTTGCCGCCGCCAAAAAGAGACCACAGATTGTTGTCAGCCTCGAGCCATTTGGTTTCCTCAAGAGTGTATCCGGCCTCAAGCTTGAGTTGTCGCCGGGGTTGGGCGGACACGCGGGCCTGGCCGCCTTCGGCTTCGTAATAATCCTTGAAATCCTCCGTTGCGATAAGGGCGAAGGCGGTGTTTTCATCGTCAGTGATCATCCAGTCGTCTTCCGACTGCAGCCAGCGGTAGTACCGGGCGCCGACGGTCAGGGATGGGCCCCTGAGAATTGTTTGCTCCAGGCCGACATCGTAACGCCACCGTTTGGAGGCAAAGGCATAGGCCAGGCGGCCCCAGGGACGAGGTAGAAGTGAGTCGGCATCGATGAAACCAACGCCGCCTCCCAGCAGAAGCCCGTCGACGCGGTTGTATTCCAGCAGCAGTTCGCTCGTAATCCAGTCCGGGCTGCGGTAATATCGATGCGAACGCCCCCGGTCGCGCCGGTGGGTGCTGTATATCTCGCCGTACACAGAAGCATCCCGGGCAACGTCAACGCGGCCGGTGACAGTGGCTACGTCACCTCGGGCGACCGCCGCCGGGCCGATATATATGTTTCCGAAAAGACAGACGATGTCTTTGTTGACCTCGCCGTATATCTCGACCTCGCCACCGATGCACAGGACTATGCCCCGCAGGAATTCTTCCTCTTCAATGATGATTGCGCCGGTCGAGGTCATGCGGTTACCGGCTTTGAGACGGTCGACGCGGCGCGAGCCGTCGTCACGCGTCAAGAATGAAATCGTGACGTCCTCATCAACGGAGAGTATTCGCAGGTCGATGATTTCATCGTAAGCGATCCGGCGGTTGCCCAGGACGGCTCCGAGGCTGTCGAAAATCACCGTTCCCTCAGCCGTAACCAGTCCGGGCGTCACCTCGACGCTGCTGTTGGGATAGGTCTGCCGGTATTCGTCGGCGATAACCGAAAAGTGTTTCTTATTGAAGGTTATATTGAACAGTTCGCGGTAGGTCTCGGGACGGCGGTATTCCTTGTAGTCCGTCTCTGCCTCTTGCGCACCGACCATGGTTGCGCAACTCAGAATCAAAGTCAGAAAAATGACTGTAGCCACATTCGTTTTCATCGCATCCTCCGGTTTACGACGCTATACAACAAACGGCGTGCCAACAAGTCAAGTTTAAGTAATACCAGGCGGTTACCCCTTGGTATTGGCGGTTGCCGTGTCAGTATTACACACCCGTGTACAGTTTTCGTTCACCGCAGTCTCAGGCCGAGTTCCTTCAGCTTCCGTGACAGGTTGGCGCGATCGATTTTTAAATATTGAGCCGTATGCGAGATATTTCCGCCGTGCTCCCGGAGGGCCGTTTCGAGGAGGTGTTTCTCAAAACGACGCACCCTTTCAGGCAGGGACAACGATTCATCCGCCGCGACCGTGTTCACTACCGACTGCGGCTGATCCAGAATGTCGGCCGGAGTTATCAGGCGACCCGAATGAGTAATGGAGAGTCTCTCAATAATGTTTTTGAGCTGACGGATATTGCCGGGGTAGTCCATATCTCCCAGGCAGGCCACGGCCTCGGGAGTGAGGCGGGTGGCGCCGGAAGGGTCAAAACGCCCGAGAAACTCGCCGATCAGAAGGGGAATGTCGTCGGCATGTTGGTGCAGGGAAGGGACCTCAATGACAAAGACCGAGATGCGATAGAAAAGATCTTCGCGAAACGTGCCCCGGGCCACGAGGTCGGGCAGTTTGCGGTTGGTGGCGCAGACGATGCGGACATCCACCTGCCGTTTTTCGGTGGCGCCGAGGGTTTCGACCTCACCGGTTTCGATAACGCGCAGGAGTTTGGCCTGACACTCGGCCGGCAGGTCGCCGATTTCGTCGAGAAAAATAGTGCCGCCGTGGGCCATGACGAATTTGCCGGGGTAGTCTTTGACGGCTCCGGTGAAAGCGCCCTTGCGGTGTCCGAAGAGCTCCGATTCGAAAAGTGTTTCCGGTATGCCCGGGCAGTTTACCTTTATGAACGGGCGGTCGCGCCGTTTAGATTCCAGGTACAGCCGCGTGGCTATGAGTTCTTTACCGGTGCCGTTTTCTCCGCTTATCAGCACTGTCACATCACTCGGGGCCGCCTGCGACACCGTCTCCAATAGTTTCTTCATCGGCGCCGAGGTGCCTGTGATTCGATTATGGCGATCAATCTCATCGGCCATAATCCTGCGTGAGCGGCGCGAACGCGCGAGCATGACGGCCGCCTTCACGGACGAAATCAACTTTTCGGGTGCAACCGGCTTCTCCAGATAATCACAGGCTCCGAGACGGACGGCGTCAACGGCCGTGGGAATGTCCGACTGGCCGGATATGACCAGTACGGTCGGGGGGGAAGCTTCCCGGTTTAGCTCGCGAAGAACATCGAGGCCGCTTATACCGGGCAGGTTGAGATCCAGCAACACGAGATCGAAATCAACCCCCGCACATTTTTCCAATGCCTTTTCGCCCGTTGCCGCGGTTTCGGTGTGATAACCCTCGTCCGCAAGCAGGTCCGAAAAGGAGGAAGTTATGTTGCCCTCGTCATCGACGATCAGAATTTGTCCGCCAATCATAACCTGTCTCCCTTTCCGGTTATAATGATGGTCATGGTGGTACCCTGTCCGGGCTCCGACGATACCTGCAGCAGGCCGCCGAGTTCCGACACCACCTTTTCCACCACCGCCAGTCCCAGCCCGGTGCCTTTGTCCTTGGTTGTGAAATAGGGCATTCTCGCCGACGAGGCGGTATCATTGTCCATGCCGAGTCCGAAATCCTGAACCTGAATCCGGGCCTGATCACCGGTCAGCTCAAGGCCCAGGAGGAGTCGATCGCCGGGACGGGAAGCTTCGGCCGCGTTAAGAAGCAGGTTGTGAATGGCCTCGCGGAAATAGGTTGGATCCAGTTTAACAAGTACCGGATCATCGCAGAATCGGGTCTGGAAATCGAACGCCGAAAGCTCTTCCCGGTACAGGGCGGCCATGGAGATCAAAAGCTCTCTGACATCGGTTTCCTCAATTTCAGGCGGCGGCAGTTTGGCCAGGTCCGAATAGCGCTCGGCAAGGTTGGTAAGGTGCCTGACTTCCTCTGAGGCGGCCCGCACCGGCTCGGCGAGTTGGGACAGATCGCCGCCCTCATTAATTATCTTCTCAATCCTGTAGAGCGAAACGAGAATCGGCTGTAGAGGATTTCTTAACTCGTGCGCGAAACTGCGGGCGACATTGCGCCAGGCTGCGACGCGTTCACTCTGAGCGAGCCGGGCCGTGGTCGATTCCAGCTGGTGGGCCATGCGGTTGAAGCTCTCTATCAGGATGCGAATTTCGCCGGTCCCGGTACTGGTGACTTGCTGGTTGAAATCGCCGGTCGCTATCCGGTGAGCGGCGTCGCTTAATTCCGAGAGAGGGCGGGCCAGGTTGCGCGAGAGACGCGACGAGAAGAAATACGCCACCGCCGTGGCCACCGCCGTCAGCAACAGGAACAGCAGTCCCAAAAACACGACATAGCGTGAGCGCAACCGGCGGTTGGCGCCGGCTGCGGCGCGGTTCTCCCGGGCGGCCTTGAGAAGCGGTGACAGTTGAGAATCATGAACCAGCCCGAAGCAAGCGGTAGTGACGGAATCAATCCTTCCCGTGACATACTGAGTCAGCATGCCGTCAAGATCGACCAGGCCTTCGGTGCGGCTGCGGCACTCGCCGGCGAGCCGGTCAATGAGTGAATCTTCGAGCGATCCGGGATTGCTCAGCATCGTGAAATTATCGGGATTAAGTCTCAGGGCTAAGTCGACACCGGAAGGCAGCCGGGAAGTATCCGCCAGGTACGCATCCATGTCACTCTTAAGCCGCGAGTTGAGGCGCCGGGTGTAATACCTCGTAACGTCGAGGGCATCGGAATCGGAGGCTTCAAGGCCGATGCGACTACTCTCAAGCGTTATGTAATAGGCTAGTGAAGTTATAAGGATGGCCGGAAACAAAGAAAAGAGGAGAAAGAACCTAAAGAGCTTTCTGGCGTAAGGAGACCGCATGATTTATTTGTTTCGATAGCGGTTCTTGTAGTCCTCAAGCGCCTGCCGATGGGCGATAAAGGCGATGTCATCGGGGAGATTGTCGAAATGGAAAAAACGGACCTCCTCGGCGTCGTCATTGGCCTGAAGTTCACCGCCGACGGCATGGCCCAGATAAAGCACCAGGATGGCATTGGCGCGGGGATCGTCATCTCCGGAGTAAACCTCGAAAAGCGCGTCGACTTCGATCTCCAGCCCGGTTTCCTCGGCGAGCTCGCGCACGGCTGTCTGGCGGGGATGTTCTTTCCATTCCATAAAACCGGCCGGGATGCACCACCATCCGATTCTTGGCGGGTGGGCCCGTTTGACCAGCAGGATCCGGTCGTCCTCGACGATGATGGCGCCGGCGGCGGGAACAGGGTTCTGGTAATAGATGAAGTCGCACTCGGGATTGGTGCAGACCATGCGGCTTTCCTCGTCGAGTTTGCGCAGGACCAGGTCCGAGGCGCAACGCGGGCAGAAGCGGTAACCGCACTGCTGAGATTTGAGGGCCGTAAGCTTGTCGGCGTCGAAGTTCCTGTGTCGGTCAGTCATCGGACAAAAAGCCGCCTTTCATCTTAAGGGCTACCAGGGTCGTGTCGTCCTGGGGCGGATAACTCGGGTCATGGCTCCGGACATCGGCCAGGAGGCCGTCGAGCAAACCCTGCACATCCTTACCTCGGTTTTGCGATACGAATTGACGGAGCCTCTCCTCGCCGTACTCATTTCCGTCGCTGTCCATGGCCTCGGAGACGCCGTCGGTGAATAGAAGCAGCATGTCCTCGGCCTTAAGGCGCACTGAAGATGATTCGTAATCCATGAACGGGAAGGCGCCGATAACCGCCCCGCCGGTTTTCAAGAGGTCCATGCTGCCGTCGGCATGCACCAGTATCGGGTAGTTGTGACCGGCATTGGCATAGTGGAACAGGCCGCGTTTGGTATCGAGCTCGCCATAGAAGAGAGTAACGTATTTCTCGGCCGAACTGGCTTCGACAATCTGGCGATTCATGTTTTTGAGAATGTCGGCGATACGATTGCCGTTGTTGACCTCGCTGTGCAGGATCGCCTGGGTCTGGGCGATCATCAAGGCCGCCGGCATCCCCTTACCCGAGGCGTCGGCAATGACAATCCCCATCCGGTTGTTCTGAGTCGGGATAAAATCATAGAAGTCACCCCCGACGGTTCGGGACGGTGTCGAGTGGGCGCATATGTCCGAGCAATCGAGGCAGGGCGGCTCCGAAGGCAGCAGGTCGAGCTGAATCTGGCGGGCCATATTGACCTCTTCCTGCAATCGGAGGCGTTCGAGAGACTCCTGGTAAAGGCGGGCGTTGGTCAGGGCGCTGACCATCTGGTTCGACAGAACCTTCAGCAGGTTGAAATCCTCCGAGGAATAGCGATAACCGGCGGCCTTGCGCGTCAGGGCCAGGAAGCCGAGGAGGTGGTCGGCGTCTTTCATCGGCAATATCATGCGCACATTGCGGGCCTCGAGCCCGGTCGCGAGTTTCGAATCTTTACGGTAGTCGGAGAGGGAGTGGTAATAGGCCGGGCTGTCGAGCTGGTTGACACCGCGCAACATCAGGTCCTCGCGATCGATAACAACGCGTGTGGGGAAATTATCGCTGGCCAGAATGGCATATTCCTGGACGTTATCGTCGAACAGGATGAAGTACACGCGATCCACCAGCAGGGTCGTCTGCAACGTCTCTTCGATGGTGCGCCGCAGCTGCGCGGGATCGAAGATCGAAATAACCTGGCGCGAGAAGCGCTCCAGCACATTGCGGTGGTCCGTCCGCGTGCGGATGAACATGGAGCGAATTATATTGTCGAGCCAATTGTTTATCGGCTGGAAAAACAGCAGGAGAACGACGATGAATCCATAACTGACCAGCTCCGCCTGCACGCCGAACATGGGGGCCAGGAGACTCCGGGCCTGCACCACCAGCAGGATGTAAACCCCGACCAGCATGGCCGAGGTGATAGTGTTGGCGAAGGATTGCCGGAAGACCATCTGCACGTCGAGGAACTGGTGCCGCATGGTGGCGAAGATTATCAGGCCCGAACCGATCAAAAGGGGCAGGACCAGGATCGTCGAGGTGACCGCCGTCGTAAAAACATCCGCAAGCAGCATGGATCCGGCCTGGGCAAGGATAAAGAGACCCAGCCCGATACGGGTGCCCCACAGGACCCAGCGAGTCTGCGTCAGTACCCGGGGATTGGTGACATAGCGCCGTCCGGTTTCCAAAAAGTAAAAGGCCGTCAGAACGTAGATGAGATTTATGGCGCCGAAGATGTTGGTCTCGTAACCCTTGATAAGACTGATCAGAACCGTCATCCAGGAAAACAGTTTCGATAGCGGCTGGAGGACCAGGTTGGCGAAACCTCGGTCGGTCGGGTCAACCTGGAGAGCGTCCATAAGGCCGAGGATCTGGTCAAAGAACAACACGATAAAGAGGTGGATTAGCTGGGGCAGGAAGACCAGAAAGCGCAGGCGCGGGTGGCGGAACTTGCTGAGCCGGTCGGCAGGAAAGAGCCAGGAGAAGATCAGGAGAAGCGGGAAGAACAGCTCCCAGCTGGGATAGAGATTGTAGAGCCCGAGCGCCTCGGGCCGCACCGTGCCCGATTCACGAACGAGCGACGCCAGCGCCATGAACACCGGCCCCAGCCCTACAAAAAAGAGCATGGCTCCGGTGATCCGGTTCAACCGACTGGAGAAATTGTCCCTGGTGATTGTTATCGCCAGGAAGATCAGGAATCCTCCGGTCAGGAAATATCCCAGCGTGACAAGAAGCTCAGCGCTCATCCGCTTAGTGGCGACTCCGTTATTTCGTGACTTAGATAGCCTTGGAAATGGTGACGGTCGTAAACCCGTCACTTGTCTTTACATCGACCCCGTCCATGAGGGATCGCACGATGAATATCCCGCGACCGACCTGCTTGAGCAGGTTCTCGTCGGCGATGGGATCATCGATTTCGGTCGGGTCAAAACCCTTGCCCCGGTCGGTGATAGCGACTTCAACACGGCCGTTGATCTTGGTGACCGTGACTTTCACCGGCGCCTCGTCGTCACCCTGGTTGCCGTGAGAAATAGCGTTGTTGACAAGCTCCGACACGGAAATAGCGATATCGGCAATTACCGATTCATCGGCCCCCATACCGCGCAGGAGGCCCTCGACGAAAATGTCGACATCGGCGAGATACTCCTGGTTGGAAGGAATCGCGATCGTATTACCGGTGATCGTTGGTTTCTTCATAGATAGCTGTCCTTAAAGAGAAACAGGCAGACGGTCTTCAGCCCATCCTGCCCTTTTAAAATTCAAACGGTCATCACGAAGACCCGGGTTATTCGAAAGACTTGATAGCCTCTTCGACCGAGTCATACGCCTGGAAGACTCCCGCCAGTTTCGTTATCTCGAGCAGGGAACTGATCTTCTCGGTCACCCGAGCCAGTTTGAGCTGCCCGTCGCTGTTGCGCAGGGTCGTGAATCCCTGTATAAGGATCCCCAGTCCCGTTGAGTTCATCCACTCGATCCGGGAAAGGTCGATAACGACATTCTTCTTCCCCTCCTGAATGAATTCGTAGAGCTTGTCATGAAGCAGGGTGGCGTCCGGGCCGCCCATAATTTTGCCTTTGGGTTCCAGGATTACGATCCCGTCCTGCTCGCGGTCAGTCAGTTTCATTTATGCCGGGCCTCCGTAATAAATCCACTATACTTAATACGTTAATTGCCGGTTCACGGTTTCGGGGTTCACTCGCATGCGAATCTCTCACATTAAACCCCAATCTCAGAATTTGCCTTATAGTATGCCTCAAGTCAAGGTCTTTTTGTTTTGGCTTATCTGTTAACGTCTTGAAAAACAGGCAGTTGTGCGATTGTTGCGGCCATTGCCGGTGCACGCTTCGTGTGGTTCTGTGCGATTGTGATCGGTCGGGGCGTGGCTGTCCGGTGCCCCACCTTTCAGGTGGGATTCCTCTCACTATTGTACGTTTCACTACATGGGTAACAGAATAGACTCACTACATAGGTAACACCTGGTACCCCACCTGAGCGAAACGGCAGATGGGATTCTTCTCTCCGGATTACGTACTCACGCTCCGCAATGCGCGGCAAAAAGGCCAAAACGCGCGGAAAAACACCCCAAATGCGCGGAAAATCATGCGGAATGCGCGGTTTTTCACCCCGAACGCGCGGCTTTTTGGCCCAAGTGCGCGGATCGCCTAAAATCCGCGCGGCTCTCACGAGCCTTCGCATGCGGCCCCGACGCGCTCTCAAAATTGATCGCATTGTCCCCCATACACTTGCAAAATAGAATGCGAACACCATGCGATTCGGCACATTCCTTGCAATACACATATTTCAACTGTAGATAGCTCCTTGCGGGGAGTGAAAAGGACCCGGCCGAATGCGCACGACCTGTCGCATCGGGTGGCATACGGCCGGTGTCGCATGGGGTCGTAAGGTGTCGTTTGAACCGAGTTTTCGAGAAGACCCTCCTTTAGAGAGTGCGGCTTGTCCTTCCACCTCTCTGCTCGCTCCCCGGGTGTTTGCCAAGGGCGCCCGGGGAGGCAAAAGCCACTTCTGGCCGACGATCGGCACGCGGTGATCGTTGCGGGGCGGGGGTGTGATCGGCAGAGATGTCGGTCAACCGTTCTTCACCCTCCGCCCCCGCGATCCAAATCCGGGTTGTTTCCCTGCTGGGAGCCGCACGAGGAAACGCATCAGGCGCTTCGTCCTCGGCTGTGACGTCTCCGACCAATACGCCTGGTACCAGAAAATCCAGCTTTACGGCGATCAGGACGATTATCTCAAATCATGCTGGTATCAGACCGGTGCCTCGGAGACTTGGGTGGAGATTGCTATGCTGTTCGGCGATGCCGGCAGTCAGGTGATCGCAAGCGACCACTACGATCTCAACCTACCCGGCGGTCATCACCACGAATATCGCTTCGAAGACTCGGATTGGAACGGCGACTATGAAATAAAGGTGCGCGTCAGGTCCATTTATGGCTCGAGCGACACCACCGTCGCCGAAACCGTGAGCGTCTATCGAAGCGTCGATTCCTCATGCATATCCCATTTCGTGGATGAGGATAAGTACGCTGAGGTGGCCGGGTACTACATCTACGACTCCAAGCACCCGACGCAACAGGGCTGTGTTCACTACGACAACGAACCAGGTTGGTGGCGCATCGACGCGACCCTGCTTGGCGAGTGCCCCAGTGCCTATCTTCAATGGGTAGGCGGAATAGGCCTGTTCCCGGACAC